>NZ_JARIEF010000027.1 GCF_029266915.1 Tissierella sp.
CTACCACTCATATCAGAGTAAGGTATATCCTTTGGATAATTCTCTAAGCCTAGGTCCTTATCTTTATATAATTTCTCTGGATAAAACTTCTCATGATTCTCCGGTATTAAATATTTATAGAAGAAATCAAATACCTCTTTAACAGCTTTTCTATCTTCCTTGCCTTTAATAATTCCATGACCATAAGAGTTGTAGGGCGAACCCTCTTTAAAGAAAACTATCTTTAAATTAGATCCCTCGTTTATAGCATTAACCCCTTGAGAAGTTATCCCAAGAGCTATAGCTGTCTCTCCTTGAACTATACTATTAACCGCTCCTGAACCAGAAGTTGTAAACTGGAGTACATTTTTACCCAATTTATCAAAGTAGTCAAAAGCTTCCTCTTCTCCCCAAGCGTTAACAAGGCTCTTGAGGAACACGTAGCCAGTTCCTGAACTCTTAGGACTAGGCATAGATATAAGATCCTTATACTCAGGCTTTAATAGATCCTCGTAACTTGTAGGTTCAGTTAATCCCTTTTCTTTTAATATATCTAGATTCATGATAATAGCGCCACCATTTCTTAGAGCGGGAAGATACTTATAGTCCTTATCAACCAAATCGTCTGAGAAAACTGTAAAATCATACTCCGACAGATCTGCCAGATTGTCCTTTACCATATCCAGGTATAGATCTTCAAGATCAATAGTAATATCCGCCTCAGTATTGGCTCCCTCAGCCTTTAGCTTGGCTGCATGGTTACCCGTATCTAAAAACTCAATAACTATATCATAGTCTGGAAACTCATCTTCCAAACGCTCCAGGTAGTAGTCGTTCTCATAGTCTAGGCCAGTAGAGTAGATAACAACCTTCTCCCTATCACTCTTGCCGCATGCTGATAGAGTTAAAGCACTTAATAAAACAATCAATAATAAGCCTAATTTCTTTTTCATATCTCTTCCTCCTGTTCATTTTTCTTCTAAGTAAAAGTAGTTTAGAACTAAAAAACTCAATTTTCACTCTATTTAGGGTAAAAAGAATCACTGTCCGAATCTGGTTTTAAAACAACCAAAGTTGAACAGTTTAAAAAACTTTACTAATTCTTTTGTCATATAAATCTAATATATTCTTACCCATTTATAAATAATCTAATTAATTATTTACTTGTTTTTTTACTTTCCTATATCCTTTAAAACATCTTCATCTATCCTGATCTCCATAATATTATGATGGGAAACTCTGTCTAGTTTATCCGGAGGGGTCATATAATCACCGTAGGCCCTAGTTAAAATTTCATGATAGTCCCTTGGAACAGGCAGCTTGTGGCCTTCAAACTCCCAATCTATAGAGTCCTCTATCTGGGATCTCTTCATCATGAAGTTATCTAGTACAGCAGACGATGGATTAGCAAGGTCTCCTACCCACTGGGTTTTCTTATGGTTAAAACGAGTCATAATCCCTAAAGCCCAATTTTCAACAGTTAGTTTTTTAACAGGAGAGTTCTTTATAATATCATATTTTCTCTTAGCCTCATCTCTTTCAGGACCCTCCTCCAGAGTTTCGAATCGGGCCTTAAGCCTATACTTAAAAAAAGAGTCTATATTTTGAAGCTGTTTTATCTGCTCCATGCCTTCCTCGGTATGGGGCTCTATATTATCAAAAGCAAATATATCAATATACATCCCATGATGCATCTCTTCCCCTACAACTAGTTTTTCCATAAAAAATGTTCCATTTCTCCTTATCTTGCCATATTTATTAATATAGTTAGGATCCGTTTCATGGGTTTGGAGAAAGTAGTTATCTCCCAGTTCAGCTTCAGCTAGAGATAGAAACTTATCGTAGTCCTCTCTTAGCATACAAACATCAACATCATCATCCCAAGGAATAAAACCCTTATGCCTTATAGCTCCAATAAGGGTACCGGAATAGAGCTGATAGTTAAGTGAATGCTTCTTACAAATCCGGTCAAATTCTAATAGTATGTCAAGCTCTATAGCCTGTATTATTTTTATATCGACTCCAAGTACCGAGTCGGATCGCTTACCATCTTTCATTGGAATCAAATCCTTTTGAGTTATTTAGTGAACTAATTATATCATAAAATTGTATTAACCCAAAGATTGGAGATTAATAAGAAAGATTAATTAATCTTATGCATCATCCAATTTTCAAGTATTACATTTTCCTTATCACACCAAAATATAACTATCTCTAATTCTTTTAAAGATGTTTTTATACTTTCCATAAACTCAAAATGATGCCTTTCATAAGGAAGTGCTATTGCTACTAATTCATCTTCATGTTCTTCTTTCATCTGTAAGCTTTTGAATATCGCTGCAGAAATATGTGTTCTTGCCTGATTTCTATTAAATGGTATATCTTCATCTTTATTTTTTTTAGAACTTGTACCACCTTTAGCTTCTATCAATATTTTTCTATTACCTTTAGCCGCGACTATGTCTATTCCTCTTTCATTTATGTAACAGCTACTTTCTATCTCAAATCCCAACTCTTCTAGTTTTGAAATAACCTTATCAATTATCTCATTTTGTGTTAACATAATTCCATCTGATAACATAATATCCCTCCTGATAATGTTTTTATCTCCTATTTACTATATTCTACATAACTATCTAAATTCCTTCTTTTATTTAAAAATATTTGTAATTTTATAATTTATTTTCAGTTTGAAGGTTTAATAGACGCAATACCCTATGTTTTTATAAAAATAGAAGGCTAATTATATGTGAATTCCTTTTAACTTTTATGCTATAATTAATTTAAAATAAAAAGGAGGAATTATATGACTAAACTATTATTACCCATGCTTATCCTGCTTGCAATCCCATTATTTTTTAATATTCTTTCAAAGAATAAGACTCAAAAGGAAATCCTACCAGATGCTACATATCCTTTTGAAAAAAAGAAATATCTGCTTACCCTAGCTGAGAAGAACTTTTACAGTGTATTATCTCTAGCTCTTGAAGATACTAACTACTATATATGCCCAAAAGTTCGTCTAGCAGATATTATAAGTGTTGGAAAAACTGAAAGCAGACAAGCTCACTTCAATAAGATTAAAGCAAAACATATTGACTTTTTACTTTGTGATAAGGACTCCTTAGAACCACTATTCGCCATAGAACTTGATGATAGTAGCCATCAACAGGAATCTAGGGTGAAAAGAGATATTTTCGTAGACAATGCTCTAGAAGCTGCAGGACTTAAGTTTGAAAGATTTAAGGTTCAAAACTCTTATGCAGTTTCAGATATAAAAGAAAGATTTGATTTAAATTAGGAGGAAGATATGGAAACTATCAAATTAATAGAAGATTTATCAAATGCTTATGGAGCACCTGGATTTGAAGACAATGTTTTAGATGTAGTAAAGAATTATAAAGGCGATT
>NZ_JARIEF010000049.1 GCF_029266915.1 Tissierella sp.
TGACTATAATCTTTTAGAAGATAGTGTTGATGGATTTAATTTGTATTTCCATCCTGATGACCGCGAGGAAGTATTTGAACATATAAGAGGACTTTCAAATGGGAAAAGTTATGATATAGAATTTAGGATTATAACTAAAAAAGGTGCAATCAAGTTTATAAAGGAAAGAACAACCATAATCTATGATGCAGATGGCAATGCCAAGAGAGTTGTAGGAATAATACAAGATGTAACAGATCAGCGAATTATGGAAGCCGATTTAAATGTTATCAATAATAGTATAATTGATAATGAAAGAATTGAAGGCGTTGGTTACTGGAAGTATGAGGTGGAAGATAATAAATATTATTGGTCTGATGAAGTTTATAGGATACACGGCATAAAGCCTGCCGAATTTAAAAATGACTATAGGAACTTCTTTAAATTTGTACATAAGGATGATATAACTTACCTGGAAGAAGTAGTCAAAAACTTATTAAACGGAAAGCCTCTAAGAGCGGAATACAGAGTCACTCAAAGTGACGGAACTATAAGACATTTTAAAGCAGTAGGAAACCCTAGATTTAATAAAATGGGTGAAGTTAAAGAGCTGCTTGGAACTATAAGCGATGTAAGTGAGAAAGAAAATCTTAATAAGATAATAGAAAACAAAGATAAGGAAATAAAGAATATTGAAAGAAGATTTACAAACATAATAAAAGAATCAAAAGAAGGCTACGAAATTGTAGACAACAACGGAATAATTCGATATTCTAGTGATTCTGTAAGGAGAATAGTCGGCTATACAAGAGAAGAGGTAGTGAACACGACTATATATAAATATTTTAGTGGAGACGATTTAGAAATCATAAAAAATATGATAAGGTACGTCTCAATAAATCCAAGCAAAAATATAGAATCTGAACTCTCTTTAAAAAACACCCGGGGGGAGGAGATGTTTTTAGAAGTATTTATGACCAATAAATGCTATGAGCCTTCTATAGGAGGCATAATTATAAATTATAGAGATATAACAGACAAAGTTAAGGCAAAAAAACAATTAATATATGATGCAAATTATGATAAATTAACTGGTTTAAAAAGTAGAAGCTATTTTTTAGAAGGATTAAAAGAATTAGAAGAAAAAGCTAAAGAATCAAATGAGAAATATGTACTTTTTATGATGGAGATAGATGGATTAAAAGATATAAACTTTTCACTGGGACATAAGATAGGCGATAAACTTATCTTAAAGATAGTAGAGAGATTTAGGACCATATGCAGTGATGACAATGAGATAGGAAGATACTCAGAGGACAATTTTGCTATTATGGCAAAAGTCAGGAGCGATGAGTCAGAGTATGAAATCTTAATAGAAGAATTTATAAGCTTGTTTTCTAAACCATTTAAAGTAGATTCTTATGAACTTATTGTTGGAATTAATATAGGGATGTGCATTTTTCCAAAGATAAAAAAAGATAATCTTCCTATAAATAACAGTGCAAAAGTTGCTCTGATCAGGTCTAAAAGAGATGGGAAAAATAATTATGAAATTTATTCGCAAGAATTAAATATAAAATATTATAAAGAATTAGCTCTTAGAAGTGATCTGACAAGTGCAATTAAAAAAGATCAATTGGAGGTTTACTATCAGCCTTTTATAAATATTAAAAGCAATGAAATATTAGGAGCAGAGGCCCTCATAAGGTGGAACCATCCAGAGTGGGGACTAGTTCCTCCAGGTGAATTTATTGCTATAGCGGAAGAAACCGGACTTATAATAGATATAGGTAAATGGGTTCTAAGAGAAGTCTGCAAAAACTATAAAAAATGGATTAATAAGGGACTTAAGGATATAAAGGTAAGCGTAAACTTCTCTGGGATTCAGTTCTTTGAAAAAGATTTTGTTGAAAAAATCAAAGAAATAATAGAAGACTATAAGTTAAAGCCTGAATTTCTAATTATGGAAATAACTGAAAATATCCTGCTTAAAAATATAGAGAAGGTTACACAAGACCTTAAAGAACTTCAACTAGCAGGAATAAAAATAGCTCTTGATGACTTTGGAACAGGGTTTTCATCACTTTCTTATCTGGGGAAATTAAATATAGATATATTAAAACTTGATAGATCTTTTATAAAAGGAATTCCTGCTGATACTACAAACAGCATTATAACAAGGACTACCTTAAAGCTCGCTAAAGAACTCAAGATAAAACTTATAGCTGAAGGAATAGAAACTTGGGATCAACTGTCTTATTTAAAAGGTTTAAACTGTAGCATTGGTCAGGGTTATATTTATAGCAGACCTCTACTCTTAGAAGATTTTGAAGTACTTCTGGCTAAGAAAAAATGTAAGCCAGTAATTGTTAATATTGGTATGAGTATGCCGGATAAGGACAGGAGAAAGTTCTTTAGAGTAAACTTTTTAAACCTGCTAGAAGCTGATTTAACAATTCTAGAAATAGGCGGAAAAACTGTCAATGTTGGAAATACCAAAGTATTGATTAAAAATATAGGACCAGGAGGACTGTGTTTTATTTCTAATATAAGATTCCCTATTGAAAAGGCTATTATACTTAGATTTACCACTAACTTAGTAGAAGAAGATATAGTAGTTTATGGTAATCCGGTTTGGTCAGAAGAACTTGAACTTTATGAAGATGAACTAAATGATAAAATGTACGAATATGGCATAGAATTTAGGATAGATGAAAATGACAGAGAAGGCTTAGTTAAGATCTTAAATGCGGTTCAGATAAAGATGCGAAACAACATTCTATTTGCAGAGGGAACTTTTATTTCAGGACCTTATAATAAATATTTTAAATAGGAAGAATACTTTTAAATTATGGTAGATGCTCCCTTGTAGAGGTAAGATCAGATGAAAGATCCTAAACTACAAGGGAGCATTTTATTTATAGGGAAATCTTAGTGTCAAGATTATGAAGCTGAATTGATGTATATAGGTAATAAAATATTGAGCTAATATTGAGAAGATATGATATTATATTAACATAAAGATCTGACTTTATATAAAAATATGAAATCTAAGGGGGAGTTTTTATGTCGACAAGAAAAGAGCTTAAAGATCGTGCAAAAGGATTTTTAAGGGGGAATTATTGGAAGGCATTTATAGTTTGTTTGATTTCAATTACAATATTTGGTACCAGTGACTCAAACATGGTTCTAAGATTTAAAGAAAATGAAGCCTTTAAGATTCAATCGCCGGATGACTATGCTTACTCAATTGGTTTGCTCTATCAAGATGGAAACATTACCGACTGGGATGGAAATATTATAAGAAAAATCGAACCGGAAAATAAAGGTAAATATTTTATTGTACAAAACAATCCACTTATTGATATCTTTTCATATGAGCCGACAGTGCTAGGCTTTATAAAACTTCAAACCTATCTTACTGTTGCCATAATTATACTTATAATCGGAATAACTATAGGATCTGTTATGGAGGTAGGCAAAAATAGGTTTTTCCTCCGAGGTTTTGAAAGTGAGGCGCGGGTAGGAGATTTGTTTTCAACCTTTAATAAGGAAGAATATCTCCCTATATTTAAAACTCAGTTTATGAAAGGACTCTATATAATCCTTTGGACACTTCTCCTTATAGTTCCAGGAATAATTAAAACATTTGAGTATATGATGGTACCCTATATATTAGCTGAAGATCCCCATATATCAACAAAAGAAGCTCTTGAATTAAGCAGTGAGATGACTGATGGACATAAATGGGATATATTTGTACTTGGTTTATCATTTATTCTGTGGGATATTTTAGGACTTATTAGCTTGGGGATAGGAGGGGTTTTTGTAAGGCCTTATGTAGAAGCTACTTTTGCAAAACTATATGTAGATCTTTTAGAAAATATTAAAAGCCCTGATAGAGAATTAGAAGAAGAAATAATAGATAGCAGATATTAAATATTAAATATAGACATATAATAAAAATAGATTAATCAACTTGAAAAGAAGGAGCAGTTATAATGATAAGAGTACCCGAGATAAAACTAGATTTAGACCAAGAAGAGATAAAACTTAAGGAAGGATTAGCTAAAAAGCTTAATATTTCTATTAAGGATATAGAAGAAATAAGGATATTTAAAAAATCTGTAGATGCTAGAAAAAAAGAAAAAATCCACTTTGTTTATACTCTTGATGCCAAGGTTAAAGATGAAGCGAAATTGTTGAAGAGATTTGCTAAAAAAGGAGTAACAAAGGTCAAGGATACTAGCCGTAACTATGAGTATAAGGATCTAGGAGACGCTTTAAGGCCAGTTGTAGTAGGAACTGGACCATCTGGACTGTTTGCAGGACTGGTGCTGGCTAAGTCGGGACTAAGACCTATTCTCCTTGAGCGAGGAAAAGACGTGGAAAAAAGAGCAGTAGATGTTGGATTCTTTTGGAATGAAGGCAAGCTTAATCCCGAGTCAAATGTACAATTTGGCGAAGGAGGGGCCGGAACTTTTTCTGATGGTAAACTTACAACTCTGGTAAAAGATCCCAGATCTAGATGGATCCTGGAGGAGTTTGTAAAAGGTGGCGCGCCCGAGGATATACTCTATATAAACAAACCGCATATTGGAACAGATATACTTAGAAATGTAGTAAAAGAAATTCGAAAAACAATAATATCTCTAGGCGGAGAAGTTAGATTTGAAAGTAAGTTTACAGATCTAATAATTGAAGAGGGAAGAGTTGTTGGAGTAAGGGTAAATAATCATGATGAAATAAAAACTGACCGAGTACTCTTAGCGCCGGGACACAGCGCGCGAGATACTTTTGAAATGCTCCATGCTAGAGGAGTTGAAATAAAGCAAAAAGCTTTTTCTATAGGTGTAAGAATAGAACATACCCAAGAGCTTATAAATGAAAAACAATATGGAATTGCAAATGTCCATCCAAAGCTTGGAGCAGCTGAATATAAACTCTCTGGTCATTATGACACGGGAAGATCAGCCTATACTTTTTGTATGTGCCCGGGAGGGATGGTAATTGCTGCAAGTTCAGAGCCAGGAAGTATCGTAACAAACGGAATGAGCATGCACTCAAGAGACGGAGAAAATGCAAATAGCGCCCTGCTTGTAGGCGTCTCACCAGAGGATTTTGAGGGAGACCATCCCTTAGCAGGAGTAGAATTTCAAAGAAAATGTGAAGCCCTAGCTTTTAAGCTTGGAGGAGAGAATTATAGGGCCCCAGCTCAAAGAGTAGGAGATTTTTTAGAAGATAAATCCTCCAGCAGCCTGGGAGAAATCGCTAAAACTTACAATCCGGGAGTAGTTATGACAGACCTTAGAGAATGTCTGCCGGACTATGTAACAGATACTTTAAAGCTGGCTCTAGTTGATTTTGATAAGAAGATAAAGGGATTTGCAGATCCTGACGCGATAATGACGGGAGTGGAAACAAGAAGCTCCTCGCCTATAAGAATTCAAAGAGGAGAAACACTCCAGTCCAATATAAAGGGACTATATCCAGTAGGAGAAGGAGCAGGTTACGCCGGGGGAATTATGTCTGCTGGAATTGATGGAATAAAGGTAGCCGAGATGATTCTTTGTGAATACGAAGACGGAGCTACTTGCAAGGCAGAAAGCTCATCTGAAAAAGACTGGTTATATTAAAAAAAAGTTTATAATAGTTTACAAATAAAGAGATTACTATATTATATGTGAATAATATGGTAATCTCTTTTAGTTTTTTTGTTTAGAATCTAATCTTTGCAATAAAATCTAACGCCTTGCCATCTAAAGTATGGTAGTATCCATAATCAAAAATCTTGATTTCCTCTTCTACTTCATAACTTTTCTAACGAGTTCTAGTTTCTTAGAAGAATAAGGAGGATACTTGATGCCTTCTCCTAGGCTTATAGTTGACTTATAGATACTCTTTTCATTTGTAAACTCAAAGAAAGTATACTTAGAGTGGTATTTTCCAATACCGCTTGTACCAACTCCTCCAAAGGGAAGATTGGAATTGGCTACGTGGCTTATAGTTGAGTTTATACATCCTCCACCAAACTCTATTCTATCTAGGAGAAACTCTTCTATGGCCTTATCTTTTGTAAACATATAAAGTGCTAGAGGATATCTATTTCTTCTTATTATAGCTAGACACTCTTCTATATCCCTGTAGACTATCACCGGAAGAAGGGGTCCGAAGATCTCTTCCTTCATGATCTTATCTTCCATATTTACATCTCTTATAATAGTTGGTTCTATAAAAAGTTTTTCTCGGTTATAGTTTCCGCCTTCAACTATATTTCCGTAGTTTAAGAGCTCAACTACCCTGTCAAAACTCCCCTCATCTATTATTTTGCCTAGATTTTCAAATCTAGCTTCATCATTTCCATAAAATTTCTTTATATGATGAACCATCCTCAGTATAAACTTTTCTGCGATTGTCTCATGAATTAAAAGATAATCTGGTGCAATACAGGTCTGTCCAAGATTTAAAAACTTTGCCCAGGTTATACTTTTAGCTGCGTCATTTATATTGGCATCTTCATGAACTATAACAGGACTTTTTCCGCCTAGCTCTAGAGTTACTGGAGTAAGGTTTGTAGCAGCTCTTTTATAGATAGAAGTTCCAACCTTTACACTTCCGGTAAAGAATATGTGATCAAGAGGATACTCTTCTATCAAATTATTGATCTCTTCATTTTCTATATCTACAAATTCTATATAGTTTTTAGGAAAGCAATCATCGATTATACTCTGCATGAGAGTCTTAGTATGCTTAGACTTGCTAGAAGTTTTAATTATAATACAGTTTCCAGCAGCTATAGCACCTATAAGTGGTGAGAAGGTTAGCTGAAATGGATAGTTCCAAGGACTTATTATAAGTACAACTCCTTTAGGCTCTCTTTTAATAAAACTTTTAGCGGGCTGCAGGTAGATAGGAGTTGGTACATCTATCTCACTCATCCAGGGTTTAAGATTTTTAATAGCTAGATCTATTTCTTCATAAACTATTCCTATTTCATTGGTATAGGCTTCAAATTCTTGCTTGTTTAAATCCAACTTTAAGGCCTGGATTATCTCTTCTTCCCTATTTTTAATTGAAGACTTTAGACGTTTTAAACTGTCCAGTCTAAAACGATAGGGAAGAGTTATTCCTTCATCAAAAACTTCTCTTTTAGATTCATAAATTTCTTTTATCATGATTAACACCTCTTGTCCTAATTATACTCTATTTTAAGAGTTTAAATCTTATTTTAGCTTTGATTAGTAGGATAAATAAAGATAAGAAGAAATAAGGATTATAATATGATATAATTTTATTTTAACAAGATAGAAGAGAGATTCCTCCACGAGGTCGGAATGACAAGAGGGATTCCTCCACAAGGTCGGAATGACAGGCGAGATTCCTCCACAAGGTCGGAATGACGAGTAAAGTGACTTTATTAACGCTCCTAATGGCAGGATTAATTATTCTTACTGATAATTTTACATACTACTTGACCTAGTCATTTTGATATACTGCTTGTCCTAGTAATTTCAGCCATACTACTTGACCTAGTCATTTTTACATACTACTTTACCTAGTCATGTCGACCTTGTGGAGACATCTATCTTTTTATAATTGAGATTAGATTATTTGATAAGTTCTATTACTAGTATCAGGAGGTGGTTTTATGCTTAAGCCTATAAATATAGCTATATGTGATGATCAGGAAATTCAAGTAGAGTTGTTTTTTAAGTATGTAAACAACTGGGCTGATAAAAACAAGCAAAAGGTAAAGATAGAAAGTTTTAATTGTGCAGAGAGTTTTCATTTTAAATGGCTTGAAGATAAGAGTTTTGATCTTATTCTGTTGGATATAGAAATGCCTGGTCAAAATGGTATTGAACTTGCTAAAACTATAAGAAAATCTGATAAGCTCATAAATATAATATTTATAACTGCTGTAACAGATTTTATAGCTGAAGGATATGATGTAGATGCTATAAACTATCTTCTAAAGCCAATAGATGAAGGAAAACTCCACTCCTGCCTTGATAGAGCAGTAGATAGAATACCACTTAAAGAGAGTAAGATAGTAATTCAAACAGAAAATGGAGCTCAAATTATTTTAGAAAAAGATATATTGTTTATAGAATCCATCTCTCATAAGATTGAAATAACAATTAACAATAAAAAGAATAATACTAAAGTGTATGATGAAAGATTTAGTAATGAAATAGCTAAGGTTAAAGGGAATGATGAAACAATTAAAGATAGAGGCAATACTAAAATAGTGAATACAAAAAAATATTCTACTAGAATGAATTTAGCAACTATAGAAGCAGAATTAGATCAAGATACTTTTATAAAACCACATAGAT
>NZ_JARIEF010000079.1 GCF_029266915.1 Tissierella sp.
TTTTGTATCTTTTCTATATTTCCTTCTTCCTGAGCTTCGGTTAACATTCTTAGCCTGTCTGAAAAACTTATATATGAATCTCGTCTTTTAAAGAGTATGTCTACTACGTTGTTCATAGAGTCTGTAAGATGGCTGGATGCGTCTAGGAGATTTTTCAAATCTCCAGAAGTTAAGTCTTCAAACTTTACTCCTATATGAACTCCTACCTGGAGGCATTTAAATTTTCCGCTAAAATCCTTTTTTTCTTGTAAATAATCGGGATTGTCAGAAAAATCCATCTCAAAGTGGGGGTCCAGAACTATTGTAGGGATGTTTTGATCCATAAGTTCCTCAAGCATGACACGGAGACCAAAACTTTTACCTGAGCCTGATCCGCCGAAAACTCCTATGTGAGGGTAGTGATGTTGGCTCCTTAAATCCATAATATAGGGGATCTCTCTTTGAGGAGCAAGGCCTCCTGCTTCAAAGGTATGGAGAATGTTTTTAAATTCCTTATCCATATCAATAGCCATATCATCTGTGTTTCTTATAACTCCAAGTACAAGTCCCTCCTCCACAGTTGACTGAATCATGATATCTTTTACTTCAAAGAATTTAGGCAGTCTTATATCAGATCCTGTCTGGATAGGGTAGAGAGCTTCGTTTAGGAGTCTTACCTTGGAAATATATATGGTATCTTCGTCGATATTATATCCTAGGGCTTTAAGAGATTCTAAAACTGAGGAATCTACCATATCACCATAAATATTTAAAGGAATATATCTGTTAAAGGTTTTAGCTTCTACTACTTCTCCAATTAAATCATCCTGATAGGGATCTTCTATTATTAAAAATTCATTTATTCTAAAATTTCTGTCTTTTGATCCTACAAAAACTTCTTGTTGGGTTGTTATGCCGACTACTTTCATCTTGACCTCCTAGTTTCTCTTATCTCGCTCTGCTATAAAGAACCTTTCATAGAGGCTTCTGTCCATATATCGCTCCATGAGTCCTTTCATAAGTTGATCTGATATCTTAACCTCTTCATCTATTATATCAAGCCACAGGGGTATTCCTCGGCTGTTTTGAGGTGTAAGGGTCAGGATAAGCCTTCCCATCTCCTCAAGGCTATTTTTTTGGCTGTCTAATATATCCATACCAATAACAGTTGGTGTAAGTGAGCTTCTTATAAAACAGGATGAGTATCCTTCAGGCCCTTTTTTATTTACACTTTCATTTATTATAATCATCTCTCCATAGTCAAGTTTTCCAAAGAGAAGCTCTCGGTCGTAAAAGGAAGAATCTATTCCTTCAAACTTTAGCTTGAGCCGGTCTCCTATTATAGAAGTTTTTATATCTTCAATAACTCCTACCAAGATGATCCCTTCACTCTCACACATCTCTCTGAGTACTTCCCACCTGTCATTTGCGTATATATTGTATCTTATAAGCCCCCCGTCCATAAGAATAGCATAGGGCTTAAACTTTCCAACTGCTTCTATGGCAGCTTCTACCTCTATCGTAGCTAGCTTTATGTTCTTTTTATCTTCTCCTTCTCCCTTATCTTCGCTCTCATCTTCAAGCTGGGAAGCTTCTCTTTTATCTTCAACTAGGGGAGAGTATATATCTGCTAAAAATAGGGGGTCATCTTTATAGATGGTTGACTTTGCAAGCGCCTGATAGGCTTCTACAAAGTGGGGATGAGATCCTCCTGCTCTATTGTTGGAACCGTCTACACCGACTATACCGCCTTTTTTCTGAAGTCTCTTTAAATGGTCTTTATCTAGTTTTTCCAGAGTCTTTATCTTGCCTATTTCTTCTCCTATAAACTCACGCAGAGTAGCATCATCTATATCCAAAACCATCTTGTACCGGCTCTGAAGAGTTTCGCTTAAGGAGGATATCTTTTCTTTTAGTTTGTCTTGGACACTATACATCTTATCAGCTCACTTTAGGGACTTATTTAAGTTAGTTTACTTTAGCTTAGTTGGCTTCGTTTATAAGTTTAAGCTCTTTTTATAGACATCATTTTTTGCTAGATTGTACTTTTCGCATACTATTTTTACGCTTGCCTTTTTAGTATAGCCCTCCAGCAAGTATTTTTTGAGTTCTGCTTCTATATCTGTTGTAAGTTCTTCTGCCTCTTCCTTGTTTCCTTCTACTACCAGGACAAATTCTCCTCTTGGGGGAGTATCTTCAAATTTTTCCAGGCTGGATTTTATGTCAGATCTAAAGACCTCTTCATAGACCTTGGTCAGTTCTCTTATAACAGCTATGTTACGGTTTCCAAGAGTCTCTAGCATGTCCATCAGGCAGTCTTTTAATCTATGGGGTGATTCGTATATTATAAGGGTATTGGCTTCTGCTTTTAAAACTTTAAGCCTTTCAAGTCTTTCTTTTTTCTTGGATGAGAGAAAACCTTCAAAGGTAAACCTCCGAGTTGAAAGACCAGATGCTACAAGAGCTGTTATAAGAGCTGTAGCCCCTGGCAGAACGATTACTTCTATATCTGCTTCAATGGCAAGTTTTATAAGAGTCTCGCCAGGATCTGATATCCCAGGCATTCCAGCATCACTTATCTGGGCTATATCCTTACCCCTTAAAAGTTCACTTATAAGCTCCCGACCTTTTTCTCTTTCATTGTGTTCATGGTAGGCTGTTAGAGGTTTCTTTATCTCATAATGGTTTAATAGTTTTATGCTGTGTCTGGTGTCCTCTGCAGCTATTATGTCTGCTTCTTCTAGAACTCTAAGAGTTCGGATCGTTATATCTTCTAAATTGCCTATAGGAGTCGGACAAATATATAGTTTTCCCTTTTCCATTTTAACTCCTCCTGTCATAAATCTTGTATATTTCTTCTGTATAGCTTCCATCTTCTTTGTATACTATAAGGGGTTCATAAAACCTAAGTTCCTTGTTTCCATCCTTTACCGCTTCTATCATCACTAGATTTGGAGCCTTACCCTGCTTTGGATATACAAATCTAATCCACTTGGGTTCTAGCTTATATTCTCTCAAGAGTGATAAGATATCCGTTAGTCTGTCTGGCCGGTGTACTAAAAACAATCTTCCCAGGGGCCTTAGGAGATATTCGGAAACACTTATTATATCCTCTAAATTGCAGGCTATTTCATGGCGGGAGACAGCAAAGTTTTCTTTTTCATTAACTACCGCAGCTCCTTCTTTTAGATAGGGCGGATTTGATATAACTGTATCTATTTCACATTTTAAAAATTTATCATCTAAATCTTTTAAGTCCATATTTAAAATCTCTATTCTTTCTTCCAAGCCGTTTAATTCAACACTTCTTCGGGCTCTTTCAGCGACATCTTCCTGGATTTCTATGCCATATATTTTCTTAACCTTAGGATTTCCTGCAATTCTAAGGGGGATGATTCCAGATCCAGTTCCAAGGTCTAAAACTATCCCTTTTGGCTTGGCAAAGTCTGAAAGAAATATTGCATCGGTCCCATATGAAAAGCAAGTTTTATCCTGCACTATTTTAAAATCTGTTCCTGGTACTATATCAACTCTTTCCATAGCTTTCACCTCTTTTATCTGCTGAACTTATTATATTTAAGTTAACAAGTGTTCTTATCTATATTTATGTAATAAAAAAGACCCAATGGGCCTTTTTTTATTGTCTTTATTATGCTGGTATTGGAGCGTCAGTTGGGCAAACATCTGCACAAGCTGCACAGTCTATACATGCGTCTGGATCTATTATGTAAATATCTCCTTCTGATATAGCATCAGTTGGACATTCTGGTAAACAAGCTCCGCAAGCTATACAATCATCAGTTATAACATATGCCATTTTTATTCACCTCCCAATACTTCTATTTTAACAGATTTCTTCCTATAATTAAAGCTTTAATTTAATTATTCTATAAATATTATTTTTATTTAAAAATCTTCTACCTCTGAGTCATTGCCTCTCAAAGAGTTTAAGAAATTTTTGTCACGCTCTCCGGTAAGTTCTATCTCTGTTATCGGATACTTGAAGATATCTTCTGTTCCGTCTTCTAGCTTTACCCTTACCTTTACGGTTTCAAGCAGGGTGTAAGTATAGATAATAGTTCCTCTACCTGCTGGTGTATTTGCTACCGCTCCAAGTTTCGGCATTCTAGAGAGTGCATCTTCATAGGCTTCTTGTTCATACTTTAAACAGCACATAAGTCGTCCGCAAAGTCCTGATATTTTAGCTGGATTTAAAGATAGGTTTTGCTCTTTAGCCATCTTTATAGAAACCGGTTCAAATTCTCCAAGGAACTGAACGCAACAGCAAGGTTTTCCGCAAGGACCAAGTCCTCCCAGCATCTTTGCTTCATCTCTTACTCCAATTTGTCTGAGTTCTATTCGTGTTTTAAATATGGCAGCTAGATCTTTTACAAGATTTCTAAAGTCAATTCTTCCGTCTGCTGTAAAATAAAATATAACTTTATTGTTGTCAAAAGTATATTCAACATCTATAATTCTCATCTGAAGCTTGTGTTCTTCTACTTTTTCCTGACATATCTTATGGGCTTTTTTTGCTTTTTTTATATTTTCTCTATGTATTACAAAGTCTTCATCTTCTGCAATTCTTATAACCTTCTTTAAAGGTGAGACTAATTCTTCTTTCGGTATCTCTTTTGCTCCCAGTGCTACATGGCCAAACTCAATGCCTCTGGCTGTTTCAACTACTACAAAGTCATTGCCCTTTACCTCTATATCTCCTGGATCAAAATAATATATTTTTCCAATCTTTTTAAACCTAACTCCTATAACTTCAACCATTATGGACCCCCTATATATTAAGAAGCATAGTTTCTATGCTCAGTTGATAATTTACATGTTTCTTTATAATGTCTTTAGTTTGCATTATATTTAATATTATATCACTTATTCTGTTAAAATCCATAAATGAATGATTCTCTAATGAAGATATTTTATCTTTATTTACCAGAAGCGATGTATTTCCGACTCTTTTATAGATTATAAGATCTCTAAAGTAGTAGATCATTATATCCAAAATCTCATCTAT
>NZ_JARIEF010000109.1 GCF_029266915.1 Tissierella sp.
TGAAGTTTATCTGGTAATTATAGCAAGAGGGACACACCTGTTTCCATACCGAACACAGAAGTTAAGCCTCTTTACGCCGATGGTATTTGGGTGGCAACGCCCTGAGAGAGTAGGAAGTCGCCAGTTAATGATCTTTAAATAGGTCAAATGATCTTTAATTAGATCAGTATATTCTTAGGTAGCTCAATGGTGGAGCAACCGGCTGTTAACCGGTAGGTTGTGGGTTCGAGTCCCACCCTGAGAGCCAAGTATTTGCCGGAGTGGCGGAATTGGCAGACGCACAGGACTTAAAATCCTGCGGCCTTTATCGGTCGTACCGGTTCAATTCCGGTCTTCGGCACCAACAATGCATTGTATGTTTACTTCAATACGAAGTGCCTGTGGTGCAACTTTAAATTTTGGTAATCTATTATTGGTGCCAATGAAGAAGTTTGAAAGTACTTGCAAGAAAATACAATATATAACGCGGGATGGAGCAGTCTGGTAGCTCGTCGGGCTCATAACCCGGAGGTCATAGGTTCAAATCCTGTTCCCGCAACCATAAACTCTTTTTCTAAATACGGAGTGCCTGTGGTGCAACCATAAACTCTTTTATATAAGTACGGAGTGCCTGTGGTACAACCATAAACTTTTTTATAAATCTAGTTATTAACTTAGTAAGGCCCCATGGTCAAGCGGTTAAGACATCGCCCTTTCACGGCGGTATCCCGGGTTCGAATCCCGGTGGGGTCACCAATTCTTATATGGGCGCATAGCTCAGTTGGGAGAGCACCTGCCTTACAAGCAGGGGGTCACAGGTTCGAGCCCTGTTGTGCCCACCATATAAAATGTCAATAAAATAATTGCGGCCTGGTAGTTCAGTTGGTTAGAATGCCAGCCTGTCACGCTGGAGGTCGAGGGTTCGAGTCCCTTCCAGGTCGCCAATAAAACAAAATATATTTTTAAAAAAATAAGCTGGCGTAGCTCAATTGGCAGAGCAATTGACTTGTAATCAATAGGTTGGGGGTTCAATTCCTCTCGCCAGCTCCATTAAATTTTGTATGAAATTTAAATTGTTAAAGGGAATGGAGAATATATCCCTTAGCTATTATTAATATCTAATTTTCTCCATAAAATATATGCGGAAGTGGCTCAGTGGTAGAGCATCGCCTTGCCAAGGCGGGGGTCGCGAGTTCGAATCTCGTCTTCCGCTCCACGAATATCCCCGGAGGAAACAACAAATTTCCTGTGGGGATTAATTTTTTATAATATGCGGGTGTAGCTCAGTGGTAGAGCTCCAGCCTTCCAAGCTGATTGCGAGGGTTCGATTCCCTTCACCCGCTCCACAACAACTTATAGGTACCCTTAGCTCAGCTGGATAGAGTACTTGGCTACGAACCAAGGGGTCGGGGGTTCGACTCCCTCAGGGTACGCCATAAAATAGTCTATAACTTAATTAAATAGTTATAGACTATTTTTTTGTTCAAATATAATTTTAATATATAATACTTATTTCAGAAACTAGATGGGTTTTTAGTTATAATACTTTAATTTACAAATTTTAAAACAAGAAATTATAATATATGATATACTAACCTATATAAATTAATGGTATAAAGGAAGATATTAAACACGTAATGTGATAATAAAATCAATTTAAAATTAAATCTTAAAAATATAGTAAAAGAGGAGATAAAATGAAAGATAGAGTATATATAACTGGACATAAAAATCCTGACTCTGATTCAATATGTTCTGCCATTGCCTATGCGGAATATAAAAATATAATTGGAGATATGAATGCTATACCTGTAAGACTTGGTAACATAAACAGAGAAACCGAATTCATATTAGAATATTTTGGTGTAAAGACACCTATGCTTTTAGAAACTGTAAAATTAAGTGTAGAAGACTTAGATTTTGATAAAATAGCACCTGTTACATCAGATATATCTCTTAGAATGGGTCTAGAGTTAATGAAAAACAATGCTTTAAACAGTCTTGCAGTAATTGATGAAAATGAAGACCTAATGGGAGTTGTAACTATTTCTGATATTATACAATCTTATATCGATGTATGGGATAATTCTATACTTGGAAAATCTAATACTTCGATAGATAATATACTGGATACACTTTCTGCAACTCCTGTTTTTATATCAAATGAAAATAAGGAATTATTAGGAAAAATAATGGTTTTAGCAATGGAGCCAGAAGCAATGAAAGAAAATATTGAAGAAGGAGATATTGCTATATGTGGCAATAGAAAAGACAGCCAACTTCTTGCTCTAGAGAAAAATGTTTCACTTTTAATAATAACTGGTAACACTGAAATTGATGATACTATAATAGAAAAAGCCAAGTTAAGTAATATATCTATTATAAAGACCCCCCATGATACATTCACAACCTCAAGATTAATAACTCAGTCAGTGCCGATTGACTATGTAGCTACAAAAGAAAACTTGGTTATATTTGATCTAGATGATCTTGTAGATGTAGTTAAGTTAAAAATGTCCCAAACTAGATACAGATCCTATCCTGTAATAGATGAAACGCAAAAGGTTGTAGGTTTGATATCTAGATACCATCTTATCTCCAGTATAAAAAAGAAAGTCATATTAGTAGATCATAATGAGAGAAGTCAATCTGTATCAGGTCTTGAAGAGTCGGAGATATTAGAAATAATTGACCATCATAGGGTAGCAGATGTATTTACAGGAAATCCAATATACTTTAGAAATGAACCTGTTGGAAGTACTTCAACAATAATAGCTTCAATATTTTTTGAAAATGGAAGAAGACCTTCTAAAACTATTGCAGGTATATTAGCCGCAGCGATTATATCAGATACTCTTTTATTTAGATCACCGACATCTACTAATACTGATAAAATAATGCTTAAAAGATTAGAAAAAATAGCAGATATCGATGTCGAAAAATTTGCAATGGAAATGTTTAAAAAAGGAACATCGCTTAAGGGGAAAACTGCAAAAGAGCTTTTAAAGCAAGACTTTAAAGTCTTCACTATAAATGAAGAAAAAATAGGAATAGCTCAGGTGTATACTATGGATAGAGAGAGTCTAAAAGATATAAGGGGAGAATTATTAAATCTAATGGAAGAAAAGAGAAGGGCTGATGGATATAGCACCTTTATAGTTATGCTTACTGATATATTTAAGGAAGCATCTGAAATTATAGTAGTAGGAGATCATATAGATGTTATAGGCAAGGCATTTGAAAAAGAGGTTATAAATAATTCCTTCAACGTAAAGGGTGTACTTTCAAGAAAGAAACAAATAGTTCCACCTATTACTACTGCCCTTATGGAGTTAGATTAGACTATATATCTATCATTGATATTTAATAAACATGGATAATAGTTGACGTTAGTGTCAAATTATTATATTATATATAAGAGAGATATTCCTTATAAATTTTGTAAAAGGAGTGGTTTTAGATATTTGCAGATAGTCATAAACTTATAGCAACAAATATTTACAATAATGTATTTGAAAATTATGGATTAAAACTTGACAAAGAAAAACTATTATGGGGTTCAATTGCTCCTGATATTTTACCTAAATATAGATTTATTAGACATTACCAAGATGAAAGTATAGATTATATTGTAAAGGAAATCATAAAAGTGATTTTTATGAGTAGATATGTTGATTTCAATAAAGGTGTTGATTCTCTTACTATTAAGATTTTAAGCAGGAAAATAGGGATAATTTCACATTATTTAACAGATTTTGTATGTGTACCACATGCTAAAAGGTGGACATTTATAGGATCTATGAAGAAACATATTAAATATGAAAAAGAATTAGATGTATATGCTAAAAATCATGATTTCAAAAAACATGTAATTTTAACAAACGATATAGATCTATATGATAATGAGTCTATAGAATTGAAAGCACAGGTAAAAAATTATATTGAAACTGTTATAGAAGAATACTCAATGAAATTAAGTTTTAACAATGATTTAGATTTTGCTGCAGAATTTAATACTAAAATAAGCTATTTTATATTAGATACTATAAATGCTTATTCTGAAGAACTGCAAAAACAATTTGTATTTGAAGTATAATAGCTATATTAATTAAAAGAAAAATATATTGGATATCCAATATATTTTTCTTTATTTATGGATATAAACATTTTTTATAATATCTAATATTGATTTATGACTATGAATTTAGAGGTATTTGTAGTATAATATTATCTACTGTCCTAAGAATACATAAAATAAATTATAGTAAATTATACTTTCTTTAAAGGCAAAATATACCATAAATATCTTAATAAGGGGGAGGATTCATGGCATTATCAGATTCAAAAGTATATGATATATATGAAGGATTAAAATATAATTTTTTATTTAATAATGACATAAATTGTATGCACATTCTCCTTAATTTATACGAGATAGAAAATAATATTAATAATATTTTCCCTAAATATATTTCAATAAGAAGACTTAGGAAAAACATAAGAAAAGCTTTAAGAGATAGAAGAGGCAATCATTTAATTGCTTATAATTTAGGTGAGTTGATACATGAAGATATTAACAGGCTAGAGCTATTTATCTATTTAGAAGGTTATAAAGCGGCATATTTAAACAAGAGAAATGTAAATGCTTTAGAAAATATTGCCTTAGAATATTTCTCTATTACTGATTTATATAATATGAAATATTTGTTTAACTTTGATAATTCAATTGAAGAAGTAGATAGATTTAAATCCAATATATATAAGAATCTAATGCAGGAAGAAAAAACTCAAAATATATTAGAGAATACAATAAGAAATTATACAGAAAACATATTGAAACCTAAAGTTTTGAGTTTAAATAAATATTTAGACAAACAATTAGCTATAGAATATAGCTCAAAACCTCCTTATTTCAGAGATGAAGAGAGTTTGCTGACTTTAGAGGAACTTAAAGTTGTTTATAAAGAAGTTGAAAAAATAATAACAAGAAATGTAAATAAACTATATAACGATGCATATTGGAATGGACTTAATGATAGATTGATGATGAGATACAAGTAAAAAGATATAACAATTTTAAAAATAAATTATAAATCAAATATTAAATAAAAATGTTAATAGCTATTATAAATTTTCATTCATTGACTAAGTTAGCGAACTAACTTAGTTTTTTTATGTTTATATGTTATAATATAAAGAGAAAAAGAAATGAGGAATAGAATGATTATACTTGGTATTGATCCCGGATTTGCAATAGTAGGCTACGGTGTAATAGAATGTAATGGAGGCAATTGTAAAGCTTTAGAGTATGGTGCTATAACAACAGATTCAAAGATGTTATATCCTGAGCGTGTTAAAATCATATACTCTGAACTTTTAGATATAATTGATCAATACAAACCAGAGGATTTAGCCATAGAAGAATTATTTTTTAATAAAAATGTTAAGACAGTTATAAAAGTTGCTCAAGCTAGGGGTGTTCAAATCTTAGCTGCGGTAAATAAAGGTTTAACTGTGTATGAATATACTCCACTTCAAATAAAACAGGCTACTGTTGGATATGGAAGGGCTGAAAAGCATCAAGTTCAGGAGATGGTAAAGGTGCTGCTTAATTTAAAAGATATACCAAAACCAGATGATGTAGCAGATGCATTAGCAGTAGCGATTTGTCACGCAAGTTCTTTAAAGTTTAAAAAAGAATTTAGAATGAAATAGTTAGGATGAGATCAAATGATAGAGTTTATAATAGGTGATATAGTAGAGATAGGAGAAGACTTTACTGTGGTTCAAAACAATAATATGGGCTACAAAATATTCAGTTCAACTAAATCTTTGATGGAACTTGAAATAGGAAGAAAAGATCAAA
Organism: Tissierella sp.; assembly: GCF_029266915.1. GTDB lineage: Bacteria > Bacillota > Clostridia > Tissierellales > Tissierellaceae > Tissierella_A. The sequence goes on from NZ_JARIEF010000109.1 coordinate 5,846, forward strand.
TGATATATACACAATTGAGTGTAAGAGATGATGGAATATCTTTATTTGGATTTACAAGTCAAGAAGAAATAGATATGTATAATCTTCTCCTAAGAGTTTCTAAAATAGGACCCAAGGTAGGGATAGGTATTTTATCTGTTTTAACTTCCAATCAAATAAAAATTGCAATTATGAATAAAGACATACCTTCCTTGTGCAAGGCACCTGGAGTAGGTAAAAAAACAGCAGAAAGAATGATATTAGAACTTAAAGATAGAATAGATACAAATATAGACCTAGATTTAGAAAATATAAATACTATAAGCAGTGGATATAACGAAGCTATAGATGCTCTGGTATCTTTGGGATATTCTAGATTTGAAGTAGAAAAAAGCTTACGAGGATCAGATATAGAAAATATGGAAGTAGAAGAGATTATTAGAAATTCATTAAAAAAACTTTCTAAAAACTAAAGGAGTAATTGTTGATGAGTGAGGAAAAAAATAGAATTGTATCAGGAGGAATAATGCTAGATGATACAGAAAATGAACTTTCTTTAAGACCCAAATGGATAAGTGAATATATAGGGCAGCATAAAGCCAAAGAAAAATTAAATATATTTGTTAAAGCTGCTAAAGGAAGGGAAGAGTCACTTGACCATGTGCTTTTGTATGGACCTCCAGGACTGGGAAAAACAACCCTTGCTAACATTATAGCCAATGAGATGGGTGTTAATATTAGAGTTACATCCGGACCTGCTATAGAGCGAGCTGGAGACTTAGCTAGCATACTGACAAACCTAGGAGATGACGATGTTTTATTTATAGATGAAATACATAGAATAAATAGAACAGTAGAAGAAATACTTTACCCTGCTATGGAAGACTTTGCATTGGATATTATTATAGGAAAGGGTCCTTCAGCCAGAAGTGTAAGACTTGATTTATCAAAATTTACGCTTATAGGTGCAACTACAAAAGCTGGACTTTTAACATCCCCTTTAAGAGACCGGTTTGGAGTTATGTTAAACTTAGAACTCTATGAAGCTAAAGATTTAAAGGAAATTATAATAAGGTCGGCTTCAATTTTGGATATAGAAATAGATGAACAAGGTGCTATAGAAATAGCAAAAAGATCTCGCGGTACTCCAAGGATTGCAAATAGACTTCTAAAGAGAGTAAGAGATTATGCTCAAGTTATGGCTGATGGAATCATAACTTTTGATGTAGCTAAAAAAGGATTGGAAATATTAGAAGTAGACGGACTTGGACTTGATGCAGTTGACAGAAAAATACTCCTAACTCTTATTGAGAATTTTAGGGGAAGACCAGTAGGAGTAGATACTCTTGGAGCTGCTACGGGAGAAGAAAGAGCGACTATTGAAGATGTGTATGAGCCATACCTACTTCAAATTGGTTTTATAAATAGGACACCAAGGGGAAGAGTAGCAACAAAAAAGGCATATGACCATTTTAATATAGAATATGTTGAAGAATAGAATGGGATAGAAAATAATAAACTACAAAATAATAAATTTAAAGTGAAGGAAATGAAAATATGGATACTAAAGATTTTTATTATGATTTACCAGAAGAATTAATAGCGCAAGTTCCGCTTAAAGATAGAACTACTTCAAGACTCTTAGTTTTAGATAAAGAGACAGGTGCTACCCAGCATAAAAAGTTTAAAGATGTAGTAGATTATTTAAATAAAGGTGACACTCTCATACTTAATGATACTCGAGTGTTGCCAGCAAGATTATTTGGAAACAGAGTAGGCAAAGAGGAAAGAGTAGAATTTTTACTCTTGAAAAGAGATGAAGAAGACATCTGGCAGGCTCTAGTTAAACCAGGGAAAAAAGCTAGAATAGGCGCAAAAGTTGAATTTGGAAATGGACTTTTGAAGGGTGAAGTAGTAGAGATTGATGATGAAGGTATAAGAAGAGTTAAGTTTGACTATGAAGGAATATTTGAGGAAGTTTTAGATAACCTGGGAGAGATGCCTCTTCCGCCCTACATTAAAGAAAAGCTTTCAGATAATGAAAGATATCAAACGGTCTACTCTAAACACTTAGGTTCTGCTGCAGCACCTACCGCGGGACTGCATTTTACAAATGAATTATTAGAAACTATTAGAGATAAAGGAATAAATATAGGATTTGTAACTCTCCATGTAGGGCTTGGTACTTTTAGGCCTGTGAAGGTAGATGATATACTAGATCATCATATGCATTCAGAGTTTTATTCTTTAAATGAAGAAACGGCAAGTCTTATAAATAAAACTAAAAAAGAAGGTAAAAAGATAATCGCGGTTGGCACAACTTCTGTTAGGACACTTGAGACATTAGCAGATAAGGATGGTCATATAGAAGCTGGTTCTGGTTGGACTGAAATTTTTATTTATCCTGGCTATAAATTTAAAATGGTAGATAATCTTATAACAAACTTTCATCTTCCAGAATCAACATTACTTATGCTTATAAGTGCTTTTACATCTAGAGAAACTATACTCAGAGCTTATAGTGAAGCAATAGATGAAAGATATAGATTCTTCAGTTTTGGAGATGCTATGATAATCAAATAGTAGGAGGGAGATTTTAAATATGGCAATAGAATTTGAATTAATTAAGGAATCAAGAGACTCTAAGGCAAGGCTTGGAAAGATTACAACACCTCATGGAGAAATAGAAACACCTATATTTATGCCCGTAGGCACAAGAGCAACTGTAAAGACCATGACACCAGAAGAAGTAAAAGGATTAGGAGCTCAAGTAATATTATCAAATACCTATCATTTATATCTAAAGCCAGGGCATGAATTAATAGAAGAGGCAGGTGGGCTTCATAAATTTATGAATTGGAATGGTCCAATATTAACTGATAGTGGCGGATTCCAAGTTTTTAGTCTGGGTGATTTGAGAAAAATTAAAGAAGAAGGAGTAGATTTTAGATCTCATATAGATGGGTCCAAACACTTTATAAGTCCAGAGAAATCTATTGAAATCCAAAATGCTCTAGGATCAGATATAATGATGTGCTTTGATGAGTGTACACCTTATCCTAGTACTTATGAATATGCTAAGCAATCTATGGAAAGAACAACAAGATGGGCACAAAGATGTAAAGATGCTCATAAAAATACTGAAAACCAAGGACTTTTTGGTATAGTTCAAGGTGGAATGTATAAAGATTTACGTGAAAAAAGTGCGGCTGATCTAGTAGCTATGGACTTTCCAGGCTATGCTATTGGAGGCTTAAGCGTAGGAGAGCCTAAAGAGATGATGTGTGAGCTGTTAGATTTTACAACACCACTTCTTCCCAAAGATAAGCCAAGGTATAATATGGGAGTAGGAACGCCAGACTATCTATTTGAATCTGTTATTCGAGGTATAGACATGGCCGACTGTGTAATGCCAACGAGGATAGCGAGAAATGGAACTGTTATGACCTCTAATGGAAGATTGGTTGTCAGAAATGCAAAGTATAAACGAGATTTTACTCCTCTAGATCCAGAATGTGATTGCTATACTTGTAAAAATTACTCAAGAGCCTATATAAGACATTTATTTAATGTAGATGAAATATTGGGAGCAAGACTTGCTACAACACATAATTTATATTTCTTGATAAAACTTATGGAAAATATCAGAACCGCTATAAAAGAAGATAGATTGATGGAATATAAAGATGAATTCTATGAAAAATATGGTTATAAGTAAAAAAATGATGTTTTTTTATTTTTTTATTGTATAATAGTATAGAAGGAGGGGAAAAAATATGACACCACAACAAATGTCGGGTTTAATAGTGCCTATTGGTTTTTTAGTTATTTTCTACTTATTTGTTATAAGACCTCAAAAGAAGAAAGAAAAAGAAATAAGATCAATGAGAGATAGCTTAAAGGTAGGAGATGAAGTAATTACCATAGGAGGAATTTATGGTAAAGTTTTGTTAGTGAAAGAAGATAAACTTACACTAGAAATCGGAAACACTAAAACTAGATTAGATGTTACCAGATGGGCAGTAGGTAGCGTTATAAGTAATAATGATATAAAGTAAAAATAATTAGAAATTTGAATTAGAAATTTATTACAAAACTTCCTTAATTAAGGAAGTTTTTGCAATAAATAGATTTACTCTCAAGTAATTTTTATCTAAGAATATAATAACAATAGTAAGTCTATTCTTAGAATTAAGATAAAATTTAACTTTAAATAAAAAATTGGATATGTTATAATAAAATGGATAAAATATAAATAAAAGTAAAAAAAGTGGTGGTTTTCCACTACTTTTATTTTATTTATATAGATTCTATAATAAATTATAGAATAAAAAAAGAATGTATTGGAGGAAGAGCATGAAAAGCAAAAATATTATTATACTTGTATTGATACTAGCTATAATTGCTACAGGAGTATTTGTAGCTTTAGAAGGGGTAGAAATTGGTAGTTTTAAACTTGGTAAAGCCAAGGATGAAGTAGACTTAGGACTTGAACTTGCAGGAGGGGTATACGTTATTTTAGAAGCGAATACTGATGCTAAGGGTGAAGAACTTCAAAAATTAATGGAACAAACTAAAGCCATATTAAGTCAAAGAGTTGATGGTCTTGGTATAGCAGACCCTACTATAGTAATAGAGGGAGAGAAAAGAATAAGACTTGAACTTGCAGGTGTACAAGACCCTCAAGAAGCTATTGATCTAATTGGTAAAACAGCGCAACTGCAATTTATAGATCCAGATGAAAATGTTGTTATAAGTGGTAAAAATGTTGTTAATGCCGATGTAGCGTTTCAAAAAGACTCAATTGGAAAAGAAGTTCCAGTAGTTTCATTAGAACTAGATAAAGAAGGGACTAAAAAATTCGCAGATACAACTGGCAGACTTATTTTAGAAGATGAACCTGAAAAAAGAGCAATCTACATAGTTCTAGATGGTGAGGTTATATCAGCTCCTTTAGTTTCTAATATAAAAGATGGCGGAAAACCAATTGATACTGGGAAAGCAGTAATCCAAGGAAACTTTGATGTAGCAAGCGCAACAAATCTTGCTACACTTATAAGAGCGGGTTCTCTTCCAGTAGAACTTACAGAACAAAGTACTTCTGTTATAGGACCAAGTCTTGGGCTTGAAGCTTATGAATCTAGTATTAAAGCTGGTGGAATAGCACTTTTAATTATATTTGCTTTTATGACAATAGTATATAAAATACCAGGTCTAATATCAGTTATAAGCTTAATAGCATATACTCTTATAACAGTTTATATAATGATTCTACTAGGAGTTAAGCTTACCTTACCCGGAATATTAGGATTAATTCTTTCAATAGGTATGGCGGTTGACGCAAATGTACTAATATTTGAAAGAATAAGAGAAGAATTACTTCTTGGTAAAAGCCTTAGAGTTTCAGTGGACTCTGGATTTAAAAGAGCTCTTACTGCTGTAATTGATTCAAATGTTACAACCTTAATAGCGGGTGCAGTTTTATATTACTTTGGTACAGGTCCTATTAAAGGATTTGGAGTTACACTGATAATAGGAATAGTTGTATCTGTTCTTACTGCAGTTATACTCTCTAGAACATTATTAAAAATATTTGCCTCTTTATCTAGTGGTAAAAATATAAAATATTACGGTGCGTAAGAATAGGAGTGAAAAGATGAACGTAATTAAAAATAGAAGAATATATTCATTTATATCTTTGGCTATTATAATAGTAGGTATAGGTACAATGGCATTTAGAGGATTAAACTATGGTATTGATTTTACTGGTGGAACAATAATTACTGTAAATTCAGATAAATTCATTCCAGAAAAAGAAGTAAAGGCCATAACAGATAAACTTGATTCCAATATGAGTGTTGTTTATAGTGGAAAAGATAAGACAGACGTTATTATAAAAAGTACTTTAAATATAAAAAACAAAGAAATGACAGCTATCAGTGATGAATTCAACGAAAAATTTGATATTGATAATAAAAATATTACAGCTAAGATAGTTGGACCTTCAATTGGAAAAGAAACTAGAGATAAAGCTATATTGTCTACACTTATAGCGACTGCTCTTATGTTAGCCTATATTACATTTAGATTTGAATTTACTCTAGGAGTATCAGCTATAGTTGCTCTTATACATGATGTACTTATTACTATATCAGTATATGCAATCTTCAACCTTCCAGTGAATTCATCCTTTATAGCAGCAATCCTTACTATAGTAGGATACTCTATAAATGATACAATAGTAATATTTGATAAAATAAGAGAAACTATGAAATTTAATTCAAGACAAGACCTGGAGGGTTTAATAAATACTAGCATTAAAAGTTCGCTCAGAAGAACGATAAACACAACTTTAACAACTTTAACAGCTGTTGTAGTGTTATATATTGTAGGAGTTGAAGATATAAGAGTTCTGGCATTGCCGTTAATGGTAGGTATGTTGTCTGGAACATATTCTTCAATCTTTATAGCTCCATCAATTTGGTATGATATAAAATCATTAAAAACAAGAACTGCTAAATAAGCAGTTTTTGTTTTATCTAGAAAAACAAGTAGAATTAATCTTTATAAAGTGATAGAATTTAAACATTATAGATCTTTAGATGGAGTGATTATTTGGAAAAGTGGTTTATAAAAAACAAAGACATAGACTATAAAGCTATAGCAAAAGAAATAGGAATTAGTCAGATGTTATCTAAAATATTAATAAACAGAGATGTTTTTCTAAAAAAGGATATAGAAAGATTTCTAAAAGGAGATATAGAAGACCTTCACCCAGCTATCAACATGAAAGATATTGACATAGCAGGTGAGCTTATAAGGAGTGCTATATCTGAAAATAAAAAGATCAGAATAGTAGGAGACTATGACGTTGATGGTGTTATGAGTGTTTTTGTTCTCTACACCAGCTTGCTTAAATTTGGTGCTGATGTGGACTATACAGTTCCAGATAGAGTGAAAGATGGATATGGAATAAATGAAAGTATAGTAGAACAGGCAAAAGAAGATGAGATTGATTTAATAATAACTTGTGACAATGGTATATCAGCTTTTGCTGCAGTAGATCTTGCAAAAGAACTTGGAATAAAAATTATAATAACAGATCACCATGATTTAGCATATAAAATTGAAGATGATAAAAAAGAGTTGATTATTCCAGAAGCAGATGCTGTAATAAACCCTAAAAATCCTAACTGTGACTATCCATTTAAAAAACTTTGTGGAGCAGGAGTGGCCTATAAACTAATAGAATATATTTATGAATTATATGATTTACAAAAGAAAGACTTATATGAGCTTTTAGAATATGTTTCTATAGCAACTGTTTGCGATGTAATGGATTTAGTTGATGAAAACAGAATAATAGTGAAGCGTGGATTGGAACTAATAAATAAAACCCAAAATATTGGACTTAAAGCTCTAATTGATGTCTCAGGCATTAAGAATGAAATAGCCACCTATCACCTAGGTTTCATAATAGGTCCGACTATAAATGCTTCTGGTAGGCTTGAGAGTGCTTTACTTGCTATAGACCTCCTTCTTTGTAAAGATAAGGCAAAAGCTTATGAAATGGCTGAAAACCTCAGAGCTATAAATGAAGATAGAAAGTCAATTACAAACATAGGAATTGAAAGTATAAAAAAACAGATAGAAGAGTCTAGTTTAAAGAACGATAAGGTATTAATAGTTTTTGAAGCGGATATACACGAAAGTGTTGCTGGAATAATAGCAGGAAGAATAAAAGAGATGTACCATAAACCTACCATTGTACTTACTAAGAGCTTGCTTGGTGCCAAGGGTTCTGGAAGATCCATTGAAGAATACAATATATTTGAAGAGCTAAATAAGTGCAAGGAATTGTTAAAAGCTTTTGGAGGGCATCCTATGGCAGCTGGACTTTCCTTAGACCTCGAGGATATAGAAAAATTAAGAGAAAAACTTAATCGGATAACTTCTCTTACAGAAGAAGATTTTTATAAAAAAGTTTATATAGATTTAGTACTTCCAATATCTTTTTTAAATGATGCTTTAATGAATGATTTAAATCATTTAGAACCATTTGGAAAAGGTAATTCAAAACCTTTATTTGGTGAAAAAGCTTTAAAGATAAACAGGCTATACAAATATGGAGCAAAAGGAAATGTGTTAAAGTTTAATCTTTATGACGGTCGAGACAAATATATAGATGGACTTATATTCAATGATACTTTAAATTTTGAAGAAGATATAATAGAAAAATATGGAAAAGAAGAATTAGAAAGACTTTATAAAGGTCAAGATAACAGAGTTTCTTTAGATATGATATATTATCCTTCATATAATGATTATAATGGAAAAAGAACCATACAAGTTACTATTGAAAGCTATAGGGTTTAAAATAATAAATGTTGGAGCTGAAATAAGATGAGCGATATGATGGAAAAATTGATTGAGAAAATTGAAGAATATAATCCCCAAGCTGATTTTGGCCTGATTAGAAAAGCCTATAACTTCGGTGATGGTGCCCATAGCGGGCAACTTCGTAATTCGGGAGAAAAGTTTTTTATTCATCCTGTAAATGTATCTTTAATATTAGCAGAATTGAAGATGGATACCTCTACCATAATAGCAGGTCTTCTTCATGATGTTATTGAGGATACTCCTATAACTTATGAAGATATGGGTAAAGAGTTTAGCTTTGAAATTGCTGATTTGGTAGAGGGTGTTACTAAATTAAAGAAGTTAAGCTACAAGACAAAACAAGAAAATCAAGCTGAAAACTTAAGAAAAATGGTGCTCGCAATGTCTAAAGATATAAGAGTTATCATAGTAAAACTCGCAGATAGGCTTCACAATATGAGAACACTTGAGTATATGACAGATGAAAAAAAGAAAGAAAAAGCTTTAGAGACTATAGAAATCTACGCTCCACTAGCTGGTAGGCTTGGTATTTCTAAAATTAAATGGGAATTAGAAGATCTATCCCTTAGATATTTAGAGCCAGAGACCTATTATGAACTTGTAGAAAAAGTATCTAGTAAAAGGCGAGAGCGAGAAGCCTATATAAATAAGATAATTGAAACCTTGAATGTAAAACTTGATGAAATGGATATTCATTGTGAAATAAGTGGAAGGCCTAAGAATTTCTACAGTATTTATAAAAAGATGGCTATTCAAGGAAAAGACTTTGATCAGATATTTGATTTAACAGCTATTAGGGTACTAGTAGATAATATAAAAGATTGTTATGGTGTTCTTGGAATAGTTCATACTCTATGGAAACCACTTCCTAGAAGATTTAAAGATTATATTGCCATGCCAAAACCTAATATGTATCAATCTCTTCATACAACTGTAATGGGAGAAAAAGGAGGCATATTTGAAGTTCAAATCAAGACATATGATATGCATAAAACTGCAGAGTATGGTATAGCAGCTCATTGGAAATATAAAGAAGGAGCTTCTAAAACAGAAAATTTTGACACTAAACTTACTTGGTTAAGGCAACTTATGGAGTGGCAAACTGATTTAAAAGATCCTAAAGACTTTATGGAAACTTTAAAGATAGATTTTTTCACAGATGAAGTTTTTGTTTTTACTCCTAGAGGAGATATTATAAACCTGCCGGAGGGTTCAACCCCCATAGACTTTGCATATAGAGTTCATACAGATGTAGGTAATAATTGTGTAGGGGCAAAGATTGACGGACGAATCGTTCCGCTAAATTATATATTAAACAATGGAAATATAGTGGAAGTAATAACATCAGCCAATAGTAGCGGGCCTAGTAGAGATTGGCTTAAAATTGTAAAAAGCACTCAAGCTAAGGCGAAAATAAGAGCTTGGTTTAAATTAAAAGATAGAAGTAGTAATATAATTAAAGGTAAGGAAATTTTAGAAAAAGAATTAAAAAGACAAAATTATAAACCAAATGAATTGATGAAAGAAGATTGGTTAAAGAGTATTGCTGAGAAATTCAGTATAAATTCTATAGATGATCTATATTCATCTATAGGCTATGGAAATGTAAAATATAAGCATATTGTAACAAGATTGAAAGACTTATATGAAAAAACTCAGGATCTTAAATTTGATGAAAAACTATTAAAAAAACCAGTGCAAAGGAAAGCTAAAAAATCTTATCAAGGTATTTCTATAAAAGACCTGGACAATATCAAGATTAGGATATCAAAATGTTGTAATCCAGTTCCAGGGGATAAGATAATAGGTTTTGTAACTAAAGGTAGGGGAGTTTCAGTTCATAGGGCAGACTGTCCAAATATTGAACAAGATGTAGAAACTGATAGATTTCTTGAAGTGTACTGGGATTCACAAGAGTCGACCTCTTATCCGGCTGATATTCAAATAAAAGCTACTGATAGATCTGGACTTTTAGCAGAGATAGCTATGAAAATTAGCGAATTAGATATAAGTCTCTTATCTATAAATGCAAGAACCGCAAAAGATAAAACCGTTGTTATAAATATGAGTATTGAAATAAACGATATAAAACAATTAGAATATATTATTAAAGAAATAAAAAGAATTAAAAATATTATAGATGCATATAGAGTTACAATTTAGGAGGTAATAAATGAGAGCTATAGTTCAAAGGGTTAAAAACTCATCTGTTGAAGTTGATGGAAAAACTGTAGGCAAAATAGAAACAGGGTTGTTAGTTTTTTTAGGTATAGGAAAAGATGATAGTGAATCAGATTTAGAATATATGTTAGATAAGATAATCGGACTTAGAATTTTTCAAGACAGTGATGAAAAAATGAATTTATCTTTAATTGATATAGAGGGAGAGATTTTAGTAGTATCTCAGTTCACACTTTATGGAGATGTTAGACGCGGCAAAAGACCAAGTTTTTCTGCATCTGCAAATCCAGAAATGGGAAATAGCTTTTATAGAAAGTTTATTGATAAGCTAAAACTTAAAGGAATTTCTGTACAAGAAGGTATTTTTGGAGCTGATATGGAGGTCCAATTAATAAATGATGGACCTGTTACAATATTATTAGACAGTAAAAAGAATTTTTAGGAGGCATAGAATTGAAAATATATAAAGTACCAGCTGGAATATATGCAGCAAATTGCTATATTTTGGTTGATGAATTAACAAACAAAACAATAATAGTAGATCCAGGCGGAAGCGCCGATGAAATACTTGAATTTGTTGAGAGAAATAAATTAGATGTAGAATATATTGTTTTAACACATGGTCATGCGGACCATATAGGTGGTGTTAATGAGATAAAAGAAAGTTTAAATGTTCCAATAATGGCCCATATTGATGAAATGGACATGTTGCTTGATGCCGATAAAAACCTTTCAAATCAAATGGCCATGGGAGCTGTTGTTATAAAACCTTCCATATTTTTAAAAGATGGAGATAAGTTTTCTTTTGGTAATATAAATGTCGAGATAATTCATACACCAGGACACACTGAAGGTGGAATGTGTCTTAAGATAGATGATGATATCTTTGTTGGAGACACACTCTTTAAAGGTTCAATTGGAAGATCAGATCTATATGGAGGAAATTCTGCAGTTCTACTGGATTCTATAAGAAAAAATCTCCTAAACTTAAAAGACAGTGTAAAAGTATGGCCAGGCCACGGAGCGGCTACAACTATTGGAGAAGAAAAATTGTTTAATAACCATTTAAATTAAAATAAGGTGATAAAAATTATAAATATATACATTGAAGGTCACAAGTATAGTCGAGATTTGTTTGAATTAGCAAGAGCATTTTTAGGAAATCAACAAGTAAAAATTATTGAAAACATAGATACAATAGGTGATAAAGAATATCTTATAGAAAGCAGGCTTGAAGTAACGGGAAACCAGTGTTTATCTGTTACAACACTATATAGAGATAATAATATGCTAGAGCAATTAAAAGAAAATATAAATGATATAAAAATAGATTTATTTGATAGGGTGAGGCTACAAAAGCATTCTATAAAAAAAGGAATTTACAATATATTATCTAGTTTACTGAATAAGCAACTTCCATGGGGTATTCTTACGGGCATCAGGCCTGTAAAAGTAGTTCATGAGCTTATAGATGCAAAACTCTCCAGTGATGAGGTATTAAAGATTTTAAAAAACGAGTATAGATTTATGGAAGAAAAAGCTCAATTGATATTAGATGTGGCTCTTTCCCAAAGACAATATATTTACCCAAGAGATGGGAAGAGATTTAGCTTGTATATAAATATTCCTTTTTGTCCAAGTAAATGCTCCTACTGCTCATTTCCAAGTTTTAAAATAGGCATGGATTCAAAAATCGTAGAAGACTATATTCAGGCCTTGTTATTTGAAATCGAAGAAACAAAGGAAATGTTTAAAGATAAAAAATTAAATACAGTCTATATAGGAGGGGGTACACCAACTTCGCTTAAAAGCAATCAGTTGGAGAGGATAATAAAAAAGATAAAAGAGATTTTTCCCGATAGAATAAAAGAATTTACAGTAGAAGCTGGAAGGCCTGATACTATTAATCGAGAAAAACTTGAAATGTTAAAGAGATATGGAGTAACTAGAATCAGTATCAATCCTCAAACATTTAATGAAAAGACATTAAAAATTATTGGAAGAGATCATGGTATAAAATCTATAAAAACGGCATATAATCTTGCTAAAAGTTTAGATTTTGATATAATAAATATGGACATTATATTAGGTCTTCCAGGAGAAGGGATATACGAGTTGGAAGAGACTTTAAATGGCTTGAAATCTTTAAATCCAGAAAATCTAACTGTGCATACCCTATCTATAAAAAAAGGCTCAAGACTTCATCAAAGCACTGATACAGATGTAAACTGGGAAATAGAAAAGATGTTGCATAGAACTATTCTTTACTCGAAATCTCAAAGCTATAGCCCTTATTACTTGTACAGACAAAAAAAAATACTTGGAAATCTTGAGAATATAGGCTATACGAAAGCTGGCAAGGAATGTCTATATAATATTGCTATGATGGAAGAAAAAGAAACAATTTTTGCTTTTGGCCTCGGTGCTGTGACAAAAATTTACTATCCGGCTGAAGATAAGATCTTAAGAATAGCTAATTTTAAAAGTCTACATGATTATATAGATAGAATATCTGAGCTTGTACATAAAAAGAAAGATATTAATTTTAATCTATATAAGAATTAATAGCATATAAATTTAAATTGAGAAAGGATGATTATTAAATGAATTATTCAGAACTAAGTTTAGAAATGCATGAAAAAAACCAAGGTAAAATTGAGGTTGTTTCAAAGGTTAAGATAGAAACAAGAGATGATTTAAGTATTGCTTATACTCCAGGAGTAGCAGAACCTTGCAGAAAGATCCATGCTAATAAAGATGACGCTTATAAGTATACTGCAAAGGGAAACCTAATAGCAGTAGTGACAGACGGAAGTGCAGTTTTAGGTCTTGGAGATATAGGCCCTGAAGCGGCTATGCCTGTTATGGAAGGTAAATCAATATTATTTAAGGAGTTTGGAAATGTTGATGCAGTACCAATTTGTTTAAATACAAATGATGTCGATGAAATAGTTGAAACCGTAAAAAGAATTTCCCCTACATTTGGTGGAATAAACTTAGAAGATATATCAGCTCCAAGATGTTTTTTAATTGAAAAAAGATTAAAAGAAGAATTGGATATACCAGTTTTTCATGACGATCAGCATGGAACAGCAGTAGTTGTAAGTTCTGGTCTTATAAATGCTCTAAAACTAGTAGATAAAAAGTTTGAAGAAATAAAAGTTGTAGTTAACGGCAGTGGAGCAGCTGGTGGAGCAATTGTTCAAATGCTTTTAGGTCTAGGAGTTAAAGATCTAATAATGTGTGATAGCAAGGGAATAATATATAAAGGTTCTCCTACAAATAACTGGGTTAAGGAAGAACTTGCAGATCTTACTAATAAAGAAGGAATGAAAGGCAAGCTATCAGACGCTCTTGTAGGAGCTGATGTGTTTATAGGAGTATCAGTTGGAGGAGCTCTAACTCAAGATATGGTTAAGAGTATGAATAAAGATTCTATAATATTTGCCATGGCAAATCCTACTCCTGAAATATTCCCAGAAGAGGCAATAGAAGCAGGAGCTAGAGTTGTTGGAACTGGAAGATCAGATTTTCCAAACCAAATAAATAATGTATTAGCTTTCCCTGGAATATTTAGAGGAACTCTTGACGCTAGAGCAAGTGACATAAATAACAAGATGAATATAGCTGCAGCTTATGCTATTGCAGATATGGTTGAAGAAAAAGATCTATGCGAAGAATTTATAATTCCTGATGCTTTAAATAAAGAAGTATCAAAAAACGTTGCTGAAGCAGTAAGATTAGAAGCAATTAATTCAAAATTATCTAGAATATAAATATTAAATTTTATTATAGATACCTCTCGTTTCTGCAATGGTTATGAGAGGTATAATAATTTAGGAGGGCAGTTATGGGAAAAGGTATGGGAGATTTAAGAAGGACAGATATGTGTGGCAATTTAAGGACTAGTGATGAAGGAAAAGAAGTAGTTCTTATGGGATGGGTTCAAAGAGAAAGAGATCTTGGATCTTTAGTATTTATAGACTTAAGAGATACAAGTGGGATTGCTCAAATAGTATTTGACGATACATTGTCAAAAGAAATGCTTGAGAGCGTAAAAAAAATAAAATCAGAGTTTGTATTAGCAGTAGAGGGAATAGTTAGAAAGAGGCAATCTGTAAATAAAGAAATACCAACTGGAGAGGTTGAAGTTTTGGCTACCGGTTTTAAAATATTAGACGAAGCCGAAACTCCACCAATCTACATTAAAGATGATGATAATGTTTCTGAAAATATGAGATTGAAGTATAGATATCTTGATCTTAGAAAACCATCTATGCAAGAAAAACTTAAAGTTAGATCAAAAGCAGCAAGGGTAGTAAGAGAGTTTTTCTATGATAATGACTTTCTTGAAATTGAAACACCTATGCTTACTAAACCAACACCTGAAGGAGCAAGAGACTATTTAGTTCCAAGTAGAGTTAATGAGGGTAAATTTTATGCTCTTCCTCAGTCACCTCAACTTATGAAACAATTGCTGATGGTTTCAGGATTAGATAGATATTTTCAAATAGTAAAGTGTTTTAGAGATGAAGATTTAAGATTTAATAGGCAACCAGAATTCACACAAATAGATGTTGAAATGTCTTTTGTAGATGTAGAGGATGTTATAGCTATAAATGAGAAATTCCTATTTAAACTATTTAAAGAGTTAAAAGGAGTAGAAATTGATCTACCTATAAAAAGAATGACATACAAAGAAGCTATGGAAAATTATGGAGTAGACAAACCAGATTTAAGATTTGGATTTAAACTTATAGACTTATCTAATGCACTAAACAAAAGTGAGTTTAAAGTCTTTAGCTCTGCTATAAATTCAGGTGGAAGCGTAAGAGCTATAAATGTGAATGGCTACAGCGATAAATTTTCTAGAAAAGATATTACTTCTTTAGAAGATCATGCGAAGATTTATGGTGCTAAAGGTTTAGCTTGGATAAAGATTACTGACGAAGGAATAACTTCTCCTATTGCTAAGTTTTTAAAAGAAGAAGAATTAGAAGCCATACTAGAAAAAATGGATGGAAAACCAGGTGATTTACTTCTTTTTGTCGCAGATAAAAATTCTGTAGTTTTAGATAGTCTTGGTAATTTAAGAAATGAAATAGCAAAGAGATTAGAACTTATAAATAGTGATGATTTAGATTTAGTTTGGATAACAGAATTTCCTCTGTTTGAATATGATGAAGAAGAAGAGAGATATGTTGCCAAACATCATCCTTTCACAGCTCCAATGGAAGAAGATATAAATCTTCTTGATACTAATCCTGAGGCAGCAAGAGCGAAGGCTTATGATATAGTTATAAATGGAGATGAAATGGGTGGAGGAAGCATCAGAATAAATAATTCAGAGCTGCAAAGTAAAATGTTTAAAGCCTTAGGATTTACAGAAGAAGAGGCTCAGGATAAATTTGGATTCTTGCTAGATGCATTTAAATATGGAGCTCCTCCGCATGGCGGAATTGCCTATGGCTTTGACAGGCTTATAATGACCCTTACAAACAGCTCAAACATAAGAGATGTAATAGCCTTTCCAAAGACTCAATCAGCTACCTGCGTCTTAACAGATGCTCCTACTAATGTATCAGACTCACAGCTAAGCGAAGTTCATATAAAAATAGATAAAAAAGAAAAATAATAATAAAGACAAGATAAAGAGATTTTATAAAAACTTCTTATTTTGTCTTTACATAATGATAAAAGGCTTATAATATGTTATAATTAATTTGTTAATTAAAAATAAAGATAAATACATATAGGAGGTGCTCAGATGGAGCAGGTTGGTTTTGTTAGAAAACTACAAGAAGGAAACATGGAACTAGAAGTTAGACGTCCTTCAGCGTGAGGCGGCGGATGTAAAGAATGCAGTAGTAGCTGCGATGAGATTCCACACGTTGTTGTTATTCCAAATAATTTAAATGCTAAAGTAGGAGATTTTGTAGAAATTAAAGCACAGGTATCAAATTTATTAAAATATACTTTTATTTTATATATGATTCCATTTATGTTTTTAATAGGCGGTATTGTAATTGGTAACTATATATTTAGAAATTCAGGCACAAACAACAGAGAATTGCTTAGCTTTGCCTCGGGATTATTATCTGTAGGTATATCTATGATAATTCTTAAAGTCCTAGATAAAAAAGAAGAAAAAAAAGAAGACGATGGAACAATTATAGCAACAAAAATACTTTAATCATCCTTTTTAAATCGTCTTATTGATCTAGAGAAAACAGTAGAAATTATAATTCCAATAGCTATGGCGGCAGCGGTGAATAAAACTTCTGTCGCTGTATTTATAAAATTAGTGTAGTCTCTGCTAACTAAATAACTCATTGTATAATACATTCCAGCACCAGGAACTAACGGAACAAGTCCGGGAGTTATAAAAACGGTTGCTGGTTTTTTATATTTAATTGCAAGTATCTCTCCAAGTGCTCCAACTAAAAAAGCTCCCATAAAAGTCGCTAGAATTTTATTGTTTAGCGAAGAAAATATTATAATATACAAAGACCTAGATGCGCCACCGGCAATACCAGAAGGGATTATTGTGCTCACAGGTGCGCCGAAATATATTGCGAAACCAATGGTAGCAAAAAAAGAATATACAAACTGTACTATAATCGACACCTATATCAGCCCCTTTGCTTTTAAATTTAATACTATACCAACTCCAAATGCTATTGCAAGGGCAGATAGTATAGCTTCCATGCCTTTAGATAGGCCGGAGAGAGAATCTCCAGACATGGTATCTCTTATAGAATTAGTTATCGAAACTCCTGGAAGCAGATACATAATAGAACCTATAATTATTTTATCCAAATGAACTCCAAGGCCTGTTTTCACTGTAATGTATGCAAATAAAGAAGTAAGAAAAGCGCCCAAGAATCTATCTATAAAAAAAGTAAGATTATATTTAGATAATTTATCAAGTATTAGCAAAGATAAAAGGCTGGCTAAAAAACTTGCAAAGAAATCCTGATAAGTCCCTCCAAACATAAGGCTGAAAAATCCAGACACATAGCTTCCGCTAAAAAGTTTTAAATACTTGGGATATCCTCGAACGTTATTTATAGCTTCTAAATCCTTCATTCCCTGTTCTAGCGTTATATTCTTATTTACAAACTTTCTGGAAAAATCATTAACTAGATTTATAATATTTAAGTTTATATCGACATTTTTAATTCTTTTAAAATAAGTAAACACATCACCTTTATACTCTAAAGTTAAAAATATACCAGTTTGCGTAACAAAAGAATCTACTTCCTGAACGTTTTCCTTGGAATTACATATTCTAATCATAGTATCTTCAACTCTATATGTCTCGGCGCCATTACTCAGCATAGTTTTTCCAGCAAAGAGAGCTAAAGCACTTAATTTTTGAAGTTCTTTTTTATTATTTATAACAAAATTATTCATTTTTCACCTCTGAAGATTATTATGTTTGTAATTTATGACAAATATAGGTATAATTAAATAAGTACTATAACAATATTATAGTATTTGTAACAAATAATCAATAAATCATTAAGGAATTAAATTTTATAAATAAATAGGAGGTATATTAATGAATCTTGATAATTTAAAGAAAAATGATAAAGAGATGATGGGCTTTATCGAAGAAGAAATGGAAAGACAAAAAGAACATCTTGAATTAATAGCTTCAGAAAATTATGTGTCTAAAGCAGTTATGGAAGCTGGAGGAAGTCAGCTTACTAACAAATATGCAGAAGGGTATCCTGGTAAAAGATACTACGGAGGTTGTGAAGCTGTAGATAAAGCAGAAAACCTAGCTATTGATAGACTTAAGAAACTTTTTGGAGCAGACCATGCAAATGTTCAGCCTCATTCAGGATCTAATGCAAACTTAGGAGTCTATTTTTCTGTATTAGAACCAGGAGATAAAGTACTAGGAATGACTCTTTCACAAGGTGGACATTTAACTCATGGAAGCCCTGTTAATATATCAGGTGTGTATTATAATTTTGTTGATTATGGAGTAGATAAAGAAACAGAAATGATAGATTATGATCAGGTTCGTGAAATCGCATTAAAAGAAAAGCCGAAAATGATAGTAGCAGGAGCTAGTGCATATGCTAGAGAAATAGACTTTAAAAAATTCTCAGAGATTGCTAAAGAAGTAGGAGCTTATTTGATGGTAGATATGGCTCATATAGCAGGTCTTGTAGCAGCAGGACTTCATCCTAACCCAGTTCCTTATGCTGACTTTGTAACAACTACAACTCATAAGACTCTAAGAGGACCTAGAGGAGGAGCTATTCTTTGTAAAGCAGAACATGCTAAAAAGATAGATAAAGCTATATTCCCAGGTATTCAAGGCGGACCACTTATGCATATTATAGCTGCAAAGGGTGTTGCATTTGGGGAAGCATTAGAGGATGGATTTAAAGAGTATCAGCAACAAGTGGTAAAAAATGCTAAAGTATTAGCAGAATCTTTACAAGAAAACGGTATTAGAATAGTATCTGGAGGAACTGATAATCATCTTATGCTTTTAGATGTAAGAGATAAAGGTTTAACTGGTAAAAAAGCAGAGGCTCTTTTAGAAGAAGTAAATGTTACTACTAATAAAAATACAATTCCTTTTGATCCAGAGAGTCCTTTTGTAACAAGTGGTGTGAGAATAGGAACACCCGCAATTACAACTCGTGGAATGAAAGAAGAAGAAATGAAAGAAATAGCTGAAATTATAAATCTAGCATTAGATGAAAATAATTCTAGAGAAGATTTAAAGAAAAGAGTTTCTGCTCTTTGTGAAAGATTCCCACTATATAAATAATAAGAAAATGGCCTACAGCATAGTCTGTAGGCCCATATTTTAGTTCAGATATGTATATAAATAAGAAGGTGAAATAAATGGAACTTGGAAACATAAAAGAAACAAAAAATGTTATAGAAGAAGTAGCTATTGGAAGTATAGCTCATGAATTGGGTATAGAAAAGGGAGATATAATTATTTCTATAAATGGAAGCGAAGTAAAAGATATTATTGATTATAAATATCTGGTATCTGACGATTATATATTCCTTCAAATTTCTAGAAATGAAGATGAATTATGGGAGTTTGAAATAGAAAAAGATTTTGATGAAGATTTAGGAATTATTTTTACAAATCCTCTTATTGATAAAGCAAAATCTTGTAAAAATAAATGTATTTTTTGTTTTGTAGATCAACTTCCTCCAGATATGAGAGAAACTCTATATTTTAAAGATGATGACTCAAGACTTTCATTTTTACAGGGAAATTTTATTACTTTAACAAATATGAGTGATGATGAAATAGATAGAATAATCCAGTACAGACTTAGTCCAATAAATGTATCTGTTCATACAACTAATCCAGAACTTAGAGTTCAGATGCTGAAAAATAAAAATGCCGGGAAGATATATCCTATACTGGAGAAGTTTCATAAAGCTAATCTTGAAATAAATTGTCAGATAGTTCTAGTTCCAGGAGTAAATGATGGTCAAGAACTAGACAGAACTATAAAAGATCTTGCAAAACTTTATCCATCAGTTCATTCAGTGGCAGTAGTACCTATAGGTATTACAAAATATAGAGATCATTTAGAGAAAGTTGAATCTTTTGATGGTGATATGTCCAGAGAACTGTTAGATTACTTTGATAAGATACAAGATAAGTTTTTGAAAGAGATGGAAACTAGATTTGTATTTCCATCTGATGAGTTTTTTGCTCTTTCACATAAACACCTACCAACTTATGAAGAATATGAAGGATTTCCACAATTCGAAAACGGAGTAGGGCTGATGAAGCTTTTTGAATCAGAAGTAGATAGTGAACTAGATAAAACTCCCGATGGTTCAGTTATAAACCAAACAATTACCTTTGCAACAGGAACACTTGCTCTAGAGTTTATGGAAAATATAGCAAGAAAAATAGAAAGTAAATTCAAAGCTTTAACAATAAGGGTTGTTGCAATAAATAATAATTTTTTTGGTAAAAAGATTACTGTTTCAGGTCTTATAACGGGGATAGATTTGATAGATGGATTAAAATCTGTAGATACGGATAAAATAATAATTCCAAAATCTATGATGAAATCTTGTGAAGATATATTTTTAGATAATATAACATTAAAAGAGTTAGAAGGAGAACTTGGAGTACCTGTTATTGTTTCAGAAGTTTCAGGAAAAGAGTTTATAGACTTATTTAGAGGAGAGGTGAAAAGATGAACAAAGGAATATTGTGTATAGTTGGTAGACCCAATGTAGGTAAGTCTACCCTATTTAATAGAATAGTAGGAAAGAAAATAGCCATAACAGAAGACCAGCCTGGAGTAACTCGAGATAGAATATATTCAGAAGCAGAGTGGCTTGGAAATCATTTTACTATAATAGATACAGGTGGACTTGAGCCGGAAAAAGAAGATACTATGATGAGTAATATTCAAAAGCAGGCTCAAATAGCGATAGAAACTGCTGATGTAATACTATTTGTAGTAGATGGAATTGAAGGACTTACTAGTACAGATAGAGAGATAGCTACAATTCTTAGAAAATCTGGATCTGAAGTAATCCTTGCTTGCAATAAAATTGATAATCCTAAAAATGCGGATGATGTATATGAGTTTTATGAGTTAGGATTTGGGGAACCTTTCGTGGTTTCAAGTGAACAGGCTCTTGGAATAGGAGACTTATTAGATGAAATAGTAAAATATTTCCCTAAAGAAATTATGGAATCCGATCAAGATGATACAATAAAGGTAACATTAATTGGAAAACCTAACGTTGGTAAATCTTCACTTATAAATAACATACTTGGTGAAGAAAGAGTAATAGTAACTAATATCCCCGGAACAACTAGAGACGCAATAGATAGTAAGTTTTCTTATAAAGAACACGACTATTTATTCATAGATACAGCAGGGCTAAGGCGTAAAAGAAGTGTAGAAGAAAATGTCGAAAGATACTCTGTGTTAAGAACTTTAACAGCGGTGGATAGGGCTGATATATGTATATTAGTTATAGATGCGTTACAGGGAGTTACAGAACAAGACACAAAAATAGCAGGCTATGCTCATGATAATGGAAAAGCCATGATAATTGCTATAAACAAATGGGACTTAGTTGAAAAAGAAAATTTAACATATAGAGAGTTTGAAAAGAGCATAAGAGAAACTTTAGGATTTATGACTTATGCCCCCATAGTTTTTATTTCAGCACTTACAGGTCAGAGGGTTCCTAAACTTATGGAACTTTTAAATGTTGTAAATAATAATTATAATTTAAGAATAAGTACAGGTGTATTAAACGATATAATAAATCAAGCAGTCCTTATGAATCAGCCGCCATCTGAAAAGGGCAGAAGATGTAAAATTTATTATGGAACACAAGCTACAGTTAGGCCACCAACATTTGTAATTTTTATTAATGATAAGGAGTTAATGCATTTTTCTTATCAAAGATATTTAGAAAATCAAATTAGAAACCATTTTGGTTTTGAAGGAACTCCTATAAAAATAGAATTCAGGCAAAAAGGTAAATAAGATGAAATATTTATTTGTAATTATTCTACCTTATTTGATAGGATGTTTTTCTTCTGCATATGTAATTGGTAAGGCTTTTAAAAAGATAGATATCAGGAATTTCGGGAGTGGAAATGTAGGATCTACAAATGCTCTCAGAGTTATGGGAGCTAAGCTGGGCATATTTACTTTCTTATTAGATATTTTAAAAGGAGTAATAGCAGTGTATCTTGGAAGCTTTATATTAGGAGAAAATGGAGCATTAATAGCTGGGTTATTTGTAGTTATTGGTCATAACTGGCCAATCTTTATCAATTTTAAAGGTGGCAAGGGTGTTGCAACTTCTATAGGAGTCCTATTTAGTTTATTAGGTACTGTAGTATTAATACCTTTATTTATAACTTTTATTATAATATTAACCACAAAATATGTTTCTTTAGGATCTATATCTTTTCTTGTCTTAGTTCCTATAATATATGGGATTCTTGTAAAACCTTTTTATATAAAGTTTTTTTTATTAACCTTAGTTCTTGCCTTGCTTGGAGTTATTAGGCACAAGGAAAATATTAAAAGATTAATTAATAAAAATGAAAGTAAAATCAAACTCGGAAGGTGATTATATAATGGACAAAGTAAGTGTTCTAGGAGGAGGTAGCTGGGGCACAGCTCTAGCTATTCTGCTTGCAAAGAAAGGAAAATATGTAGAACTTTGGGTAAGAGGTAATGATCAATTTAATGAAATATCTAATTCACGAAAAAATGATAAGTATCTTCCAAACGTTGTATTTCCTGAAAATTTAAAAGTAGTCAATAAATTAGAAGAATCTATACAGGATAAAGATATAATAGTTTTAGCTGTTCCAACTCATGGAGTCAGAGATGTTTTAAATAAAATAAAGAATTATATTAAAGAGGATCAGATTATTGTTAATGTAGCTAAGGGAATTGAAAATGAAAGTCTTCTTAGAATATCTGAAATAGTAAAAGAAATTCTACCCGAGAACAAATTTGTTTGTCTATCAGGACCCTCACACGCAGAAGAGGTGGCTCTTGATATTCCAACGACTGTGGTTTCTTCTTCAATTGACCTAGAAGCTGCAGAATATATACAAAAAACTTTTATGACTGCTGATTTCAGAGTTTATACCAATCAAGATTTAATAGGCGTAGAATTAGGAGGGGCTTTGAAAAATATAATAGCCCTAGGAGCCGGTATTTCTGATGGACTTGGATATGGAGATAATAGTAAAGCCGCTTTAATGACCAGAGGGATATCTGAAATGGCAAGACTTGGTCAAGAGATGGGAGCTTCTTTAAGTACTTTCTGGGGATTATCTGGGATTGGTGATTTGATAGTAACTTGTACTAGTATGCACAGCAGGAACCGAAGAGCAGGAATACTTATAGGTGAAGGTAAAAGTATAAATGAGGCGATAGAAAAAATCGGAATGGTTGTTGAAGGTATAAAGACAACTAAATCAGCTTACAAATTAGCCGAAAAATATAATATAGACCTTCCTATAACCAGAGAGCTTTATAAAGTTCTTTATGAGGATAAAGATATTAAAGAATCTGTTCCTAACTTAATGGGAAGAGATAAAAAACATGAAATGGAAGACTTATTATTTTAAAACAAGCTAATTAAAAACCTGTAATTTATTAGGTTCTTTAATTAGCTTGAAATATATAATGGACTTTTAATATAAAAAATGAGAATAGAATTTTTTTTATATTAAATATCATAATAAATCTTATCATATATGACTATTGTTTTTAAATATTATTGTTACAAACAAGCTATTATAGTTTAAAATGAATAAATAATGTGATATAATTAAAAACAAGTATATACATTAGGAGGAAAAGTTATGCTAATATTTTTAAGAGATTTAACTATTTTTCTATTTTGTATGAGTTTGTTTGGATTTGTTTTGGTTATAATAAAAGAAAAAATATATATGAAAAAAAATATTATAATTATTGAAAACAAATATTTAACTAAAGATGATCTTGAAGAAGTAGATATAAATGAATTTGTAATAAAGGGAAAAAGAGTAAAGTCAGGAGATGAAGTTAAAGTTATTACTTCCAGAAAAGAGACTATAAATGGAACACTTATTGGGGGAAATAGTGCTAACAGAGCAATTCATATGATCACTTTTGATAATAAAATAAAAAGATTAAAAGTAGATGCTATTTCAAAATTCAAGATAATAAGTAAATATGGGAAATTTCTTAACTATTAGAGGTGGGCAGGATTGTCTTATGAACAAAGGAAAACAAATAGAGAAAAAAGAGAAAAAAGATATAAAATTATAATGCTTGGTTTTATCTTAATAGTAATATTAGTGTTTTCATTTTCTTTGATAAATAAAAAATCAGAAATTGTTATGGCAGAAAAAGATGTTTTTTTAAAAGAGATAGAATTACAGGCAGTGGCGATAAAAGATGAAAGCGTATTTAAGCTTACAGATACTAAAGATATAGATCCTTCTGTTTTAGAAGGTCAAAAGATACCTGTAGGAACAAAAATTGGAAATGCAACTTTATTAAATGATATAAAACTTTTAAAAAAAGAATTAAAAGATATTGAAGATGCTATATTGACTTTAAAAAATACTGATAAGGGCGAAGTATATAAAAATGATAAAAACAAGCTTACTACAGACTATACTAATTTAGTAGAAAATTTACAGAAGAAAATTGATCTTAAAGATTATAAGAATATTGATGGAGTAAAGAAAGAAATAGTATCTATTAATAAAAAACTCAATGATTTAATGCCTCAAAACAATCTTTTAGGAGAAAGTATTGAGACTTTAAATGAAAAAAAAGAGACAATAAAAACTGAAATAAATCAAAAAGACAGTTCTTATACAAGTAAATCTTCAGGAATAGTATCTTATAAAGTTGATGGATATGAGAATAAATTCAAAACTAAAGAGTTTAGTAACTACACTTATGACTTTCTATCTTTACCTGATAGCAATATAAATCCTAGAGGTGAAATTGAAACTTTAAAAGAATTTGATTCATTTAAAATCATAGATAACTTTCAATGGTACCTAGCTCTTAAAATCTCAGATAGAAAAGATATAAATAGTTATGAAATTGGAGACCAGTTGGCTGTAAAATATCCTTCAAAGGATGGAAATTTAGAAATAAAAGGAACTATAATTGCTATAAATAATAGTTCTAATAAATCGGTAATAATATTAAGGTTGAATAAGTACCTACATGAGTTATATAATGCTAGATTTCCTAAAGTCAAATTGATTCAAGAAAAAATCGAAGGTTTAAAACTACCTAAAGATGTTATTATTGATCGAAAAGGCGAAAAAGGGGTTTATATAAAAGATTTTAGTGGTATAGTAAAGTATAGGCCTGTGAAGGTCTTATCTACTAAGGATGAGATTACCTACATAGACAAAGGTGATGAAAATCTTTTAATAAATATAGATACAAGAAAAAAAGAAGTAAGAACAGTATCTATATATGATGAAATACTTTTACAGCCAAATAAGTTTAAAGAAAATCAGATTTTAGATTAATAGTTAGGGGTGATAGATATCCACATAAAGAAGAATTTACAAGATATAAAAGAAGATATAGAGAAGATTTTAGAAAAAGAAGGCAGAGCAAAAGATAGTGTCACACTTATAGCAGTTACAAAAACAGTAGATGTTGAAACTATAAAAAGATCTATAGAACTTGGTATTACAGATATTGGAGAAAACCGCGTTCAAGAATTAGAGAAAAAAATTGATTATTTAAAGGAAAGTGTAGATTACCATATGATTGGACATCTGCAGAGTAATAAAGTTAAATATATAATTGACAGAGTAAAGCTTATTCATTCTTTAGATCGAATTTCTTTAGCAAAAGAGATAAATAAACAGGCAAAGAAGAATAATATAGTTGCAGATACTTTAATTCAGGTAAATATCGCAGAAGAAGATAGTAAATTTGGGCTCCACAAAGAGGATGTCATTCCTTTTATAGAAGAAGTTTTAAAGTATGAAAATATAAGAATTAAAGGTCTTATGACTATAGCACCATTTACAGAGGATGAAGATCTATTGAGAGATATCTTTAGAAAGATGAGCATCCTAAAAAAGGAAATAGAAAATAAAAAGTATAAAGACTTATCACTTGAATACTTATCTATGGGAATGACAAATGATTATAAAATAGCCATAGAGGAAGGTTCTAATATGGTGAGAGTAGGAACTGGAATATTTGGAAAAAGAAATTATTAGGAGGTATTGTGATGAGTAATATGATGAATAAATTTAAATATTTTATAGGACTTGATGACTATGATGAAGATGAGGAAGAGATGTATGAAGATGAAAATCTTGAAATACCAATTTCTACAAAAACAAAAAAGATTAATAATAAGGTTGTGAATATACATACTAATAGTAATATGAAAATTGTAATTCACGAACCATTGAGTTATGAAGAAGCACCTCAAATAGTTGAAGATTTAAAGTCAAGAAAAGTAGTAGTAATTAATTTTGAGCAATTGGATACAAATTTAAAAAGACAAATATTTGACTTTGTAAATGGTGCACTTTATGCAATGGAAGGAAAGATTCAAAAAGTTACTAAGGATATATTTATATTAGCACAAAATCATGTAGAGATTGATGGATTAAAAGAAGAGCTAAAAACTAAAGGAATATTTCCTTGGTAAATAGGAGAGATATATGATTAATCTTTATAAAGTATTGGGTGACTTAGTAAATATAATTCAATTTTTAATCTTAATAAGAATAGTATTATCTTTTATAAACATAAATATGGATAATCCTTTAGGAGAAATAATCTATACTATGACAGAACCAGTATTGGCTCCTGCAAGAGCTTTGATTTACAAGCTAAAAATTGACACTGGAATGTTTGATTTTTCTCCCATGTTAGCTATAATTATGTTAAATATATTGTATAGTCTAGTGGCAAGGATATTAATTTTTTAGATATGAATATAAATAAAGAAGAATATACTAAACATATAAAAGATAATGAAAAAAAAATTGAAATTCGAAAAATTATTGATAAAATAGAAATAGTTTTAAATAAACACATAATTCAGACAACTGATTTCCTGGATCCTTTTGAAGTTGAGCTTGCTGTTTCAGTACTAAATAGGTTTGAGGAAATAGAATATTCTCTAGAAGGAGGATATCAAGATGCTGAAAGGAAGATTATAATTATATATCCTTTTTATATTTTTAAAGAAGATATTGAAATTCCAGTATCTTCTTTAAAAATAACTGGAGATTTAAAAGAAATAGAACATAAAGATTATTTAGGCTCTATTTTAAGTTTAGGATTAAAGAGAAGCAAAATCGGTGATATTTTAGTTTATGAAGATGAAGGTGTTTTGATAGTTAAGCAAGAAATTAGTGATTTTGTTTTATATAATCTAGAAAAGATTAGAAATAAAAACATTGAAATCTTTATACATAATCAAGCAGAAATTGAACCGCCCTTAGAAGAATATAAAGAAATTAACAAGTTTTTGGTTTCGCTTAGAATAGACAGTATTATTAGTGCTGCTTATAATCTATCTAGAAAAGAGAGCATTCTTATTATAGATAGCGGCAAAGTAAAGATAAACTTTGAGACTATTGATAGAGCTTCAAAAGAAGTAAAAGAAGGAGATCTGATATCTGTAAAAGGATTTGGAAGATTTATTCTTCATAAAATAAAAGGTACAAGTAAAAGTGGAAGATTTATATGTGTAATAAGGATTATATTATAGAAGGAGTGATTGTACTTTGCTTACACCCTTAGATATTCAAAATAAAGAGTTTAAAAAGACTCTAAGAGGTTATGAAGTCAAAGCAGTAGAGAACTTTTTAGATGAAGTAATGGAAGATTATGAAAAAATTTATAAAGAGAACATTGAATTAAAAGATAAGGTTAATTTATTTTCTGATCAAATACGCCATTATAATACATTAGAAGAAACTTTAAAGAACACATTGATAATAGCTCAAACTACATCAGAAGAAGTTATAAGTTCAGCCAGAACTAAGTCTCAAAATATAACAGATGAAGCAGAAATAACCGGAGACAGAATAATTGCACTTGCCAATGAGAAGGTAAGAGATATTAAACAAGAAGCAAATGACAAAGTAAGAGATATAAAGCAAGAATATGAGCATTTAAGAAAAGAGATGTTCTATTTTAAAACAAGCTATCAATCTTTTATTGAAGCACAATTAATATCTTTGGAGAAATTTCATAAAGAAATTGAAGAAAAGAATATTGAAATTTCTACAGAAGAAGAAATTGATGAAATTATAGATGAAGATTTGATTTATGATGAATCTATAGATAATGAGATTAGACAAGAAGAAATGAGTCCCGAAGTAGTACCGTCCTTGAATGGAAATTAAAATATAAAAATATAATCTATACTTATAGATTGACTTATTAAATTCTTTTATGAATATTTTATTATAATTGGGTATATGAATATATAATATGATATTTAAGGAGAGTTGAAAATGGATAAGGATAAATTAGATTATTTTAAAGAAAAACTTTTACAAGAAAAAGAAGTACAAATGAATTCTTTAAAAAATAGAGAACAAGAAAAAGATCAAACTATAGAACTTTTAGATAGTGAACTGTCTTCATATGATAATCATCCTGCAGATGTCGGAACAGAAGTCTATATGATGGAACAAGAACAAGGATTTAAAGATCAAATAAAAAGTGTAATAAGAGAAATTGATGATTCTCTAGAGGATATAAAGGAAGGAAGATATGGTTATTGCTCTAACTGTAACAAGAATATTCAGGAAGAGAGATTAGAACTTATTCCATATGCTAAGACTTGTTTAGAATGTACTGAAGAAAATAAAGATGATTTTAAAGATCCTAGAGAAAATGATAAAAAAATATATGAATCCTTGAATTATGAAACATTTAATCTATCTCCAGGAGAAAAGGAAGATAGTACTGGATATGATGGAAAGGATACACTTAAAGATTTATTTGAAGATAATATCGTAGATGATGATCCATCTCTTTCTACAGGTGACAATATGGGACTTATAGAAGAGGGACAATACAATGATTCAGAAATGGTAGAAGAGATTGAGAAAATCTCTGAAGAGGAATATAAAGATACTTTATAATAAACTTCTCTGGTTAACCAGAGAAGTTTATTATATTATAAGGATTTATTATAATAGTTTAAGCGGTGTGTAAATTGAATTGTATTTAAAAGTAGGAGGAGTGTAATGGAGTTTTTTATTATAGTATTAATAATAATTATGGATCAAACAAGTAAATTTGCCGCAGTTAAATTTTTAAAAGACAGGAAACCCAAGGTAATAATCGAAAATTTTTTTCAGCTTAATTACGTTGAAAATAGAGGTGCAGCTTTTGGAATATTAGAACACAAGAGAATATTCTTTGTGATTATAACATTAGCCATAATTATATTTTTATCATTTTATTTAATAAAACATCATGGCAGTTTAAATATATTGACTAAACTTTCTTTTTCGATGCTAATAGCAGGAGCCGCCGGAAATTTAATTGATAGAATACGTTTAGGTTATGTAATTGATTTTATAAGTTTTAGATTCAAAGGATTATATAGTTTTCCAGTTTTTAATCTCGCGGATACATTTATAGTTATAAGTACAATTTTAGTAGTTATTATAATATTATTTGATAAAATAGAAGTATAGGTGAACTGATGAAAAAGATAGAAATTAACATAAGTAATAACATATTAGAAAGATTAGATTTGTATTTATCTAAGGAGATATCAGACCTATCTAGAAGTGAAATTAAAAAGCTGATTCAAAATGGAAATATATTAGTAAATGGATCTATTCTAAAACCTAAATATTTATTAAATGCCGGAGATCAAATCATAATAGAAATACCTCAAGCTCAAAGCCGTGAAATACTAGCTCAGGATATTCCATTAAATGTAATATATGAAGATTTGGATATTGCTATAATTGATAAACCCCAGGGTATGGTAGTCCATCCTGCTCCGGGAATATATAGCGATACTTTAGTTAACGCATTATTATATCGCTTTGAAAGTCTATCTAAGATAGGTGGAGAGATGAGACCGGGGATAGTCCATAGACTGGACAAAGATACATCAGGTCTGTTAATTATTGCTAAAAATGATTTAGCCCATATATCCCTTTCTCAAAGATTAAAAGATAGAGATATGAAAAGAGAATATATTGCTTTGGTAAAGGGTGTTGTAACTCAAGATGAAGGAATAATAGATGAACCTATAGGTAGAAATCCGAGAAATAGGAAGAAAATGGCTGTAATTTATGAAAATAGTAAAGATGCGATTACTTATTATAAAGTAGAAGAAAGATTTCAAAAACATACTTTGTTGAGGATGAATTTAGAAACAGGACGGACACATCAAATAAGAGTTCATCTTGCCTATATGAATCATCCAATAGTTGGTGATCCAACTTATGCTCATAATGATAAGTTCAATTTAAAGGGTCAACTACTCCACTCTATAAAGGTTGGTTTTATTCATCCTACTAGTGAAAAATATATGGAATTTAGCACTGATTTACCCAAGCGGTTTAGTGATATAATAAAAAAAATAAAATAAATAGGTGATATTATGAAAACAAAAGCAAGTATAATGGATGAAAAAGCTATTGGTAGAGCTATAACACGAATTGCAAATGAGATAATTGAAAAAAATAAGGGTATAAAAGATTTAGTCTTGGTAGGTGTTAAAACCAGAGGGGTACCTTTTGCTAAAAGATTAGGTGAAAAAATAAAAGAAATCGAAGAAAAATCTATAGAAGTTTATGAACTTGATATAACCCTATATAGAGATGATCTATCTAAGATAAACATCGAGCCATCTATTAATGAATCTTTTACCGGTGATGTGGATGAAAAAATAGTAGTGCTAGTAGATGATGTAATATATACTGGTCGTACTGTTAGAGCAGCCTTAGATGCTATGAGTGAAAATGCAAGACCTAGAAAGGTTCAATTAGCTGTCTTGATAGATAGAGGCCATAGAGAAATTCCCATAAGGCCAGATTTCGTTGGTAAAAATGTTCCAACATCAAAAGATGAAGTAGTGGATGTAAACTTTAAAGAAATAGATGGATTTTATGAAGTTATGATAAAATAAGTAAAATTTATAGATGAGTTTTACTTATTTTATTAAGAAATAGTTATATAGCCCATCTATAGACTGAACTTGTGTCTATAGATGGGCTATATTATTGTAAAGGGTTATCTATTAAGGTTTTTATGAAAAGGTATTATTTTATAATTAGGCTAAATTCGTTATTCCATCAATTTTAGCTTTTGAAGGACTTATATTTATAGTTTTAAAATTATCATATATAACCATGCCTGGCTTAGAACTTGGCATCTTTTTGACATGCTTTTTTTCTGTATAATCGATAGCAACATTAGAACTATTTTTTGCCTTACTGTAGTAAGCTGCAAGAAGAGCAGCTTCTTCTAGAGTTTCATCTGGTATTTCTTTATTTTCTTTTTTTATAATAACATGACTTCCAGGCATCCCTTGAACATGGAACCATAGATCGTCTTTGCGAGCTAATTTTAATGTAACATATTCATTTTGTAAATTGTTTTTTCCTACATACATATCAAATCCATCTTGAGAAAGATAATGATATGGTTTAAATTCTTTTTTCTTCTTTCTCTTTCTTCTTACCTTATCTTTACTGGTATCTCTTATATAAGATCCTTTTATTAGCTCATCTCTTATCTCATCTATCTCGTCAACTTCAGTAGAGTGTTCAATACTGATTAACACATTTTCTAAATACTCTATTTCTTGATTAGTTTCTTTAATTTGCACTTTTAAGAGAGATTCACGAGTTTTTAACTTAGAATATTTCTTGTAGTACCTTTGGGCATTTTCAGGAGCAGAAATTTTTTCATTAAGCGGTATGCTCAATTCGTCCATATTTTCATCATAGAAGTTTGCTAGAGACACCATTTTAAGCCCAGGTTTTATAAGATGAATATTAGCAGATATAAGATCGGCATATATTTTATATTTCTCTCTATCTTTACTTTCCATCAACTCATTACTTTGTTTGGAAAGTTTATTTATAGTTCGATCAAGTTTTACTTGTATAGATTTCTTTATTGACTGAGATTTTTGTGATACTCTATCAAAGCTATCCTTCGCTATATATACTTTATCCAATACTTGTGAAATAGTAGGAAGAAAAATCTTGCTATCTTCTCCATACATATTAATATCTAAAGAATAGAAATATGACACTACTCCATCATCTCCTTCAATATACAAAGGATTAAAGTTTTTTGAATTTACTTTTCCTATAATGTAGTTGAAATTTGTATATAAAGCTTCAATATCAGTTTCTGTTAAAGTAGATATACTTCTTTTAATATCCACATTTGCATTAAAACAAATTTCCTTACTTATTAACGGACTCAAACCCATATAATTAAAATAGAAAAATTTATAAGAATGTGTATTAGGTTTTTCATTTTCTATTGCTTTTAAAAAGTCGATTTTAGATGCTGTGAGTGGATTTAGTTTTTCTTGATTAGGAGGCAATATATAATCATTTCCTGGGAGGATTTGCCTTACACGACTCATATCAAATGAAACTCTTTTTATAGAATCAATTATCTTCTTAGTTTCTTTTTCTATAAAAATAATATTACTATGTTTTCCCATGATTTCTACAATAAGTGACTTTTCAGATGGGTCTCCCAGCTCATCTATAGAAGATACATCTATAGATATGATTCTATCTAAAGCAAATTGATCAATATTTAAGATAGTTCCTCCAATTAAATGTTTTCTCAGAAGCATACAAAACATAGGTGGTTCTTGTGGATTTTGTTTTGTTATTTTTGTAAGATAAATTCTTGGGTTGTTACTGGCAGAAGAAATTAGTAGCCTATAATTTTCTCCTTTATTTCTAATATATATTAATATTTCATCTTTTTCTGGTTGATAAACCTTATCGACTCTTCCACCAATTAAAGTATTATTTAACTCATTTACTACTGTATTAGTTACTATACCATCAAATGCCATATTCTTTATTCCTCCAATTTAAATCTAGTATTGCTCTTAAGTATATCATTTAAAAGAAACTTTATAAAGAAAAGTCCATAACTTATATTGTCTAATTAAATAGATTACATATATTAAGTTTTTGTAACAATCTATATATAAAATTCTAACTATGATATAGAGTTATGCATTAACGACTTAAAGAGGTGATTAATTTGGTAATGTCAATGACAGGTTATGGTAAAGGAGAATATGAAAATGATTTATATCGATTTAAGATAGAAATTAAATCTGTAAATCATAGATATATTGATGTAAGTGTTAAATTTCCCAGGCAAATTTCTTATTTAGAGGAAACTATAAAAAAGAAGATAAAGGAAAAACTCTTTAGAGGGAAAATTGATGCATATATAAATTTAGAATATTTAGGTGATAGCCAAACTGAGATAAATATAGATACTGAACTGGCAAAAGCCTACAACAATACTCTAAATAAGCTATTAAAGGAATTACAATTAAATGATCAAGTAAGCTTAAATAATATATTAAACATACCTGATATTATTAAGACTCAAAAAAAAGAAGTAGATCAAGAATCAATTTTAGAAGTACTAAATGCTTCTTTAAATCTGGCATTAGAAAGTATAGCTTCTATGAGAGCTGATGAAGGAAGAGAATTGAAAGATGATATCTTGGAGAAAACATCTACTATAGTAAGTTATTTAGATATTATAGAAGAGAGAGCGCCGGAGGTTGTCTTAGAGTATAAGAAAAAACTCAATGATAGAATAAATGAACTTATAGACAATGAAACTATCTTAGATAAGGATAGATTAAATAGTGAAGTAGCATTTTTTGCAGATAAGGCTAGTATTGATGAAGAGTTAGTAAGACTTAAGAGTCATATAAAACAATTAGAATTAATATTAGAAGAGGATGGATCTATAGGCAGGAAATTAGACTTTTTGATTCAAGAATTTAATAGGGAAATAAATACTATTGGAAGTAAATCAAGTGATATGACTATAACCAAATATGTGGTAGAATTAAAGTCAGAGATTGAAAAGATTAGAGAACAAATACAAAATATTGAATAAAGAGGAGGAAATATGGCAATAAGGCTTATAAATATAGGATTTGGGAACATGTTAGCAGAGGACAGAGTAATTGTAATTGTAAGTCCTGAATCAGCTCCTATAAAAAGATTGATCCAAGAAAATAGAGAAAAGGGAAATCTTATAGATGCTACCTACGGAAGAAAAACTAAATCTGTGATAGTATTAGATAGTAACCATATTGTACTCTCGGCAATATTACCAGAAACTATATCAAATCGTTTAAACAGTAAAGAAAAAACTAATATAAATTAGAGAAAGAGGGTATATAATATGTCAGAAGGATTTTTATTAGTTATATCAGGACCTTCCGGATGTGGAAAAGGGACTGTAAGTCAATCTCTTCTTGAAAGAAATGAAGATATAGTATTTTCTATTTCTTCTACTACTAGGAAAAAGAGAATTGGAGAAAAGGACGGAGTTAATTACTTTTTTACAGAAAAAGAAGATTTTAATAAGAAAATAGAGAATGATGAATTCTTAGAACATGCATTTGTACATAACAATTACTATGGAACACCAAGAGACTTTGTTATGAAAGAAATTGAAAAAGGTGAAATAGTTCTTCTAGAAATAGATGTTCAAGGTGCTATGCAGGTTAAAAAGAATTATAAAAATGTTGTATTTGTTTTCTTGCTTCCTCCTACCATGGATGAGCTAAAGAATCGTATAACTAAAAGAGGCACTGAAACTCCAGAGGATATAGAACGAAGATTTAATAATGCTTTTGATGAATTAAACTTTGTAGGAGAATATGACTATTTTGTAGTAAATGATAAAGTTGAAAATGCAGTTTTAGATATAGAAAACATTATACAGGTAGAAAAGTTAAGAGTGAAAAGACATTCAAATATCAAAGAAAAAATAATCGCTCAAGGAGGAAGATAAATGTTAAATCCATCGTTTGAAGGAATTTTAAAAGAAGGAGACAGCAGATATACTTTAGTTATGTTGGCATCAAAGAGAGCTCGTCAGCTTATAGAAGGAGCTGAGCCACTAATTGAAACGGACTCTAAAAAACCTGTCAGTATAGCTATCAAAGAGATATTAGCTGGTAAGATAACTTATAAGAACCCTGAAATAGATAGTATAAAGTAGGTGTAAAAATGCTTAAAGACAAAAATATAGTATTAGGAGTTACAGGAGGAATAGCAGTATATAAAGCAGCTGATTTAGTTAGTAAGCTAAAGAAAAAGGGAGCAAATGTTGAAGTTATAATGACAGACGCAAGTCAAGAGTTTGTAAATCCTTTAACTTTTCAAACAATGAGTTCTAATCCTGTGCATACCGATATGTTTAATAAAATAAATAAATCAGATGTAGAACATATCTCTCTTGCACAAAAGGGAGATCTTATTTTAATAGCCCCCGCAACTGCCAATACCATAGGTAAGATTGCAAATGGTATTGCAGATAATCTTCTTACTACAGTTATAATGGCATCAAATAAGAAGGTGGTTTTTGCACCAGCTATGAATACCTGGATGTATAATAATCCTATAGTTAAATCAAATATGGAAAAGTTAGAAGCCTTAGGCTATGAATTTATAAAACCGGGAACTGGCTTACTGGCATGCGGAGATTATGGAGCGGGAAAGATGGCTGAGCCAGAAGATATAGTTGAATATATAGATAGTATTTTAACTGATAAAGATTTAAAAGGAAAAGATATAGTTGTAACAGCAGGACCCACAATAGAGGCAATAGATCCTATTAGATATCTAACTAATCATTCAAGTGGAAAAATGGGATATTCTATAGCAAGAGAAGCGGCTAGCAGAGGTGCTAAGGTTCACCTTATATCAGGACCAAGTGATCTGACTCCACCAAGTGGAGTGGATTTTATCCCTATAAAGACTACCCAGGAGATGTTTGATAGAGTAGAGAATCTTTTTAAAGATTGTGATATATTGATTAAAGCAGCAGCACCTGCTGATCTAAAACCAAAAGTCTATAGCAAGGATAAAATAAAAAAGGATAATTTAAATGGGGAGAACTTCAAGCTTGAATTTACTAAAAACCCTGATATTGCAGAGTATTTTGGTAATAGAAAAAAGGATCAAATAATAGTTGGGTTTGCTGCTGAAACCAAAGAACTATTTAAAAATGCGAAATTAAAACTTGAAAAAAAGAATTTTGATTTTATAGTAGCAAACAATGTTATTGAAAAAGGTGCTGGCTTTAAAGGGGATACAAATATAATAAGTATAATTGATAGTTATACTAGGGAAGATTATCCTATAATGGAAAAAAAAGAAATCGCTAAAATCATATTAGATAAGGTATTAGAGATTTCAAAAAACAAAAGCTAGATTTCTAGCTTTTGTTTTTTGAAGTAAAGGAGAATTCTTATGAAACATAAATATGCAAAACTTATTATTGATAACAATGCATCTAAATTAGACAAGCTATTTACATATATATTAGGTGAAGAATTAGTAGATGCAGCACAAATAGGTATGAGAGTAATAGTTCCATTTGGAAGGGGCAATAAGATAGTCAAGGGTCTTATTGTAGATATATTGGATGAGACTAAAGAAAATTATAAATTTAAAAAAGTAATAGATGTTTTAGATGATAAACCAATAATAAGCAATAGTTTGATCCAACTAGGAACTTGGATAAAAGAAGAATATATTTCTACATATCTAGAAGCTTTTCAGCCTATCCTACCTCCTGGTGACTATAAAAAAGTTAATACTTTTATAGAACTTTTAACTTTAGACTATGATAGCAATTTACCACAAGAGAATAAAATAATAGAATATTTAAATTTAAATGAAATAGTTCTTCTCTCGGAATTAAAAAAAGATATAAATATTTTAAATATAAATAAGCATATAAAAGATTTAGAAAAGCTAGGTGTTATCGAAACTACTATAGATATTAAAACTTCCATTAAGAAGAAAAAAGAAAAATGGGCTAAAATTGATTCTGAGTTAAGTTTTGGAGATATAGAAAAGCTAGTAGGAACAAGAGCTCTTAAACAGTTGGAAGTAGTTAGACTGCTCTATGATAATAAGGAAATGAGTTTTGAAGAAATCATGCTTACACTAGGAACGAGTCTTAGTACCATAAAATCTCTGGAAGAAAAAGGTGTAATTTCTATATTTGAAAAGGTAATAAATAGAGAAGCTGTAAAGAAAGATATAGCAAGATATGAAAAACATGTATTAAATGCAGAACAAGTAGTAGTTTTTAAGGAAATAATGGATAATATAAATAATAATGGAGCTTACAAAGAATTCTTGATACATGGAATAACCGGAAGTGGTAAGACGGAGATCTATCTACAAATAGTAGAAGAAATGATAAAAAATGGAAAAGATACTATTATATTGGTTCCGGAGATTTCTTTGACACCCCAAACTATAGATAGATTTGTAGGAAGGTTTGGCAGCAATGTAGCTGTAATTCACAGTAAGCTTTCTCAAGGAGAGAGATTTGATGAGTGG
The DNA here is from genome assembly GCF_029266915.1 of Tissierella sp. GTDB lineage: Bacteria > Bacillota > Clostridia > Tissierellales > Tissierellaceae > Tissierella_A. The sequence goes on from NZ_JARIEF010000109.1 coordinate 43,551, forward strand.
AGAAAGATAAAGCAAGGAAAAGTAAAGATAGTTGTAGGTGCTAGGTCTGCAATATTTGCTCCCTTTAAAAATCTAGGTATGATAATAATAGACGAAGAACATGAATCTACTTATAAGTCCTCACAAAACCCTAAATATCAAACCGTTGAAGTTGCGAGAAAAAGAGTCGAACTTGAAGGTTCATCTCTAGTACTGGGAACAGCTACTCCTTCACTTGAAACCTATTATAAAGCCTTAAGCGGAGAGATAAAACTATTAGAGTTAAATAAAAGAGCAAATAAATTAAATCTTCCAGAAGTTATATCAGTTGATATGAGGGAAGAATTAAAAGATGGAAATAAATCTATATTTAGTCAAACCCTATATGAATCAATGATAGATACACTTAACAAAGGCAAACAAATTATTTTATTTTTAAATAGAAGAGGATTTTCTTCGTTTATTTCTTGTAGAAGCTGCGGATACGTGGTTAAGTGTAAATCTTGTGAAATCTCTATGACATATTATAAAAGAGTTAATAGATTGAGATGTCACTACTGTGGAGAAACAGAAGAAGTACCAAAGCTATGTCCGGAATGCGGAAGCAAATACATTAAACATTTTGGTATAGGAACTGAACAAATAGAAGAGATGGTCAGGGAGTTTTTTCCGAAATCTAGAATTAAAAGAATGGATAGTGATACTACCAGCAAAAAAGGTAGCTATGAATCAATACTTGGTGAAATGAAAAATGGTGAAATAGATATATTGATAGGTACCCAGATGATATCAAAAGGCCTTGACTTTGAAAATGTATCTCTTGTGGGTATAATTGCAGCAGACACTACACTCAACTTACCTGACTATAGGGCTCCAGAGAAATCATTTCAATTGATTACTCAAGTTTCAGGAAGATCCGGCAGGGGGAAAGAGCAGGGTAAGGTAGTTCTTCAAACTTACAATCCGGATCATTATAGTATAGTTCATGCACAGAAACAAGACTATATTGGTTTTTATAATTCAGAGATAGTATTAAGGGAAGAGTTTCTATATCCTCCATTTTTAAATATCATGAATATATTAATATATGGTAAAAGCAAATTAAATGTTGGTAAATTATCTAAAGAGATATATAATATAATAGGAAGGGATATACAAAACGTATATGGAGAAGATTATAGAAAACATATAATCGGACCTAATCCGGCACCTATTGAAAAGATTAAAGATAATTTTAGGTATCAAATAATTTTAAAACTTAATGATAATCATACAGATATATTTAAAACAATTGTAAAAAGGGTATGTATATATAATGAACATAAATTGAATATGAATGATATTAGGATAAGTATAGATATAAATCCGGTTAATATGTTATAAGTATAATTTTATAAAAGTATAGGAGGAAAAAATAATGGCATTAAGAATAATTAAATTAGATGGAGATCCAGTTTTAAGAAAGATATCTAAACCTATAGATAGAGTAACAGAAAGAATAGAAATACTTTTAGATGATATGGTTGAAACAATGGTAGAAGCAAACGGAATAGGACTTGCTGCACCTCAAGTAGGTGTTTTAAGAAGAGCGATTGTAGTAGATGTAGGTGAAGGTGTAATGAAAATGATAAATCCAGAAATTTTAGAAAAAGATGGAGCAGTAGTAGATGTTGAAGGATGTTTATCTATTCCTAATAAGTCAGGAACAGTTGAAAGGCCTGAAAATATAAAAGTTAAATATACGGATGAAAACAATGAAGAACAAATAATACAAGCTAGTGAGCTGCTAGCTAGAGCTATTTGCCACGAAATTGATCATTTAAACGGTGTACTATACACTGATAAGGTTATAGACTATGTAGATTTAGAAGACTTAGAAGAAATTGATGAAGATGAATAAAACAAGAATAGTTTTTATGGGTACGCCAGACTTTGCATCTGAGTCGCTAGAGACTCTTATTAAAGAAGATTTTGATATAGCTCTTGTGGTGACGCAGGGAGATAAAAGAAGAGGGCGAGGCAAAAAAATGCAGTATCCTTCTGTAAAACAAAAAGCTCTTGACCTAGGACTTGAAGTTTATCAACCAGAAGATGTAAACAATAGGGAGAGTATAGAAATCCTTAAAGAAATAAATCCAGACTTTATAGTTGTAGTTGCTTTTGGACAAATATTAAAAAAAGAAATACTAGATTTGCCAAAGTACAAGTGTATAAATGTTCATGCTTCACTTCTTCCAAAGTATAGAGGAGCTGCACCAATAAACTGGGCTATAATAGATGGTATGGAAGAAAGTGGTATAACAATTATGGAGATGTCAGAGGGTCTTGATACGGGAGACATGATAAGTAAAGTTATAATTCCAATAGAAAAAGAAGATGACTATATTACGCTACATGATAAGCTCTCAAAACTCGGAGCTGAGCTTTTAGTTAAAACACTTAAATCTATAGAAATAGGAAGAGCCAACATGACTCCGCAAGACGATAAAGAGTCTTCGTATGCACCAATGATGTACAAAGAAACTGGAAAGATAGATTGGAATAAGAAGGGATCTGATATTGTAAATTTAATTAGAGGTAGTATACCATGGCCAGTAGCATATACTAGCTACAAGGGAGAAACTCTTAAAATTTATAAGGCAGAAGCTATAGACAAGATTAATGAAGGGGAGCCTGGTAGGATAATTAAGGTAACAGATCAAGGTGTCTTTATAAATTCAAAAGATTCAACTCTAAAAGTAACAGAACTTCAATTTCCTAATAAGAAGAGAATGAAGGTTGAAGACTATCTAAGAGGAAACACTATAGAAATTGATCTTGTTTTAAAATAAGATAAGAGGTGATAGATATGTATAGAGGTTTAGCAGGATATAGTGGAAGTTCATGGATGTTATTTGTTTTACCAGCTATGTTATTAGCTTTTTTTGCTCAAATGAAAATAAAAAATGCATATCAAAAATATTCAAAGATAAGCAGCGGGACTAATTTAACAGGTTTTGAAATTGCACGAAAAATACTAGACAAAAATGGCCTTACCGATGTAGCAATTGAAAGAAGTCCAGGGGTTCTATCAGATCACTATGATCCTAGAAGCCGGATACTAAGACTATCAGATGGAATATACAAGGGTAATAGTGTTGCTTCCATGAGCGTTGCAGCCCATGAGGTAGGTCATGCTATTCAGCATTCGGAAGGTTACTTTCCTCTAATTCTAAGAAATAACATAGCTCCTCTAGTAAGCTTTGCTACTAGGTTTGTATGGATATTTATATTTCTAGGTATTATTGTGAGTTCATATTTTATAGATATTGGAATAATTATGTTCTTATCTATAGTAGCCTTTCAAGTTGTTACGCTTCCAGTTGAGTTTAATGCTAGCAAGAGAGCCTTGCTTGAACTAGAGGATGGAATAGCACCTAGAGAGTCTATTTCGCCTGCAAAGAGCATGCTAAACGCTGCAGCTTTTACTTATGTAGCAGCCACATTAGTAGCGGTAGCTCAACTATTAAGACTATTATCTATGTCAAATAGAAGAAGATAGAGGGGAGAAATCCCTTTTATTTTTTTATCTAAAATAAGAAGAGGTGTTTTATGAATACAAATGCTAGAGAATTGGCAATGAAAATATTACTAGATATAAACCTAAACAAAGCTTATTCAAATTTAACTTTGAATAAATATTTAAAAGATGTTACAGAGAAAAAGGATGAAAACTTGATCAGAGAAATTATATATGGAGTTTTAGAAAACCTTATCTATATAGATTATATTATATCTAAAGCATCCAAGGTAAAAATTAAAAAAATCCATCCTAATATTCTAGAAATACTTAGAATAGGGATCTATCAATTGGTTTTTATGGATAAGATACCTGAGAGTGCAGCGGTAAATGAATCGGTAAAACTTGCAAAAAAATATGGTCATAAGGGTACCATTGGTTATACCAATGGAGTACTTAGATCTATATCAAGAGATAGAGAAGGTTTCATGAAGATAAATGCAAAAGATAAAATAGAATATATTTCAATAAAATATTCGCATCCACAAGAATTAGTTAAAAGATGGGTAGATCAATTTGGAATGGATTTTACGGAGAAGTTATGTAGTGCTAACAATACTAGGCCTGAGCTAAATATCAGGGTTAATAGCTTAAAAACTGATAAGGACTCTCTTAGATTGAGTTTAAATGAACAAGGGATTAAAACCTTGGAAGGAAAATACGCAGAAAATGCACTCCTTGTTAAAAATCCCTTTGCAATTACGCAAACACAAGAGTTTAAGCAGGGATTATTTACTATTCAAGATGAAAGTAGTATGTTAGTAGGTCAGATAATGGATCCAAAAGAAGGATCAAAAGTTTTAGATGTTTGTAGTGCGCCAGGAGGGAAATCAACCCATATAGCACAAATTATGAATAATAAGGGATATATTTTAAGCAGAGATATACATCCTCATAAGATAAACTTAATAGAAGACAATGTAAATAGACTAGGGATAAGTATAGTAGAAACTGAAGTAGCTGATGCATTGGATTTAGATGAAAATCTTATAGGGAAATTTGACTATTGTCTTTTAGATGCGCCATGTTCAGGACTTGGTTTAATTCGAAGAAAACCAGAGATAAAGTTAAATCGAAAGGCAGAAGATATAGATTCCTTAAGTACTTTACAATATAATATAATTAATACTATCAAGGACTATATTAAAACTGGAGGAGTTTTAGTTTATAGTACTTGTACTATTGAAAGATCCGAAAACTTAGATTTAATTGAAAAATTCCTAGAAGAAAATCCTGAATTTAAACTGGTAAGTATAGAAGGAAGAATTAAAAATGAAGAAGAGTTTTCTACTTTAAAAGATGGCTATATTGAGCTATTCCCCCATATACATGGAACTGATGGATTCTTTATTGCCAAAATGATTAAAGAAAGATAGATTTAAAAGGTTTTATTATATATAATATTATGATAGGAGAGGTGATTTATTGAATAAAATAGAATTAAATAGTTTAACATTAGAAGAAACTAAGAAATTTATGCTAGAAATAGGAGAAAAAGGATATCGTGGAGAGCAACTTTTTTCTTCATTTAATAGGAGTAAATTAATAGATTTAGAAGAGATGAATCTTTTACCTAAAAAGTTGAGAGACAAGCTTGATGAGAGAGCCTATGTAAATAAGATATCCATCTTAGAAAAGTTTACATCAAAACTAGATGATACAAAGAAATATCTTTATAGATTGGAAGATGGCAATATAATTGAAAGTGTTTTGATGATTCATGCTCACGGAAAATCAGTTTGCATATCAACTCAAGTAGGCTGCAGAATGGGATGCGAATTCTGTGCATCTACAAAAGAAGGAAGAATTAGGGACTTGTCATCAAGTGAAATGCTAAATCAGATATATTTAATTGAAAAAGATATAGATGAGGATATAGATAACATTGTTTTGATGGGCAGCGGTGAGCCATTGGATAATTATGAAGAAACTTTGAAGTTTTTAAAGATTATTCATGATCCCAAAGGTCATAATACTAGTTATAGAAATATTACTCTATCAACATGTGGAATAGTTCCTAAAATCTATGAATTAGCTGATGAAAACTTGCCCATAACACTATCAATATCACTTCATTCTCCTTTTGATGAAGAAAGAGCTAAAATGATGCCTATAGCTAAAAAGTATAGTGTTGAAGAGCTTTTAAAAGCAAGTAAATACTATGAGGAAACCAATAATAGAAGAATAACATTTGAGTATACTTTAATAGAGGGAGTTAATGATAGAACAGAAGATATAAATGAATTAGGACGACTATTAAGAGATATAAATGCTCACGTAAATCTTATTCCGCTCAATCCTATCAAGGAATATGATAAGGAAAGACCTGAGACAAGCAGTATTGAGAGATTTAGAAATAGATTAGAAAAGAAATATATAAATGCTACTATTAGAAAAGAAAAAGGTTCAGATATTTCAGCTTCTTGCGGGCAGTTAAGAAGAGATTATCTAGAATAATACAAAAAAAGTTTTTTTAAATACTTTAACTGAGGTGATTATATGGAAAAAATTTCACTAAGCGATATTGGCAATGTAAGAGAAAAAAACCAAGATTCATTTTTAGATTTAACCGAGTATAATATTCCCTTGTTTGTTATTGCTGACGGCATGGGTGGTCATAAAAGTGGAGAAGTAGCTAGTTCTGATGCAGTAAAAATAATAAAAGAAGTATTTTTAGAAAATAAAGAAGGATTAAATGATAAAAAAATAATAAAAAGTATTATAGAAGAATCAATTAAAAAATCAAATGAAATCATATATAAAGAATCTTTAGAATCACCAGAATGTAGCGGCATGGGTACTACTATTAGCCTATGTTACATTTATGAAAACTGTATATTAATAGGGCATGTAGGTGACAGCAGGATCTATTTAATACAAGATAAAGAGATATTTCAATTAACAGAAGATCATTCTTTAGTATATGAGCTTGTTAAAAAAGGTGAAATAACCCTAGATGAAGCTAAACATCATCCTAAAAGAAATATGATAACTAGAGCTGTTGGAACAAGTAGTTCAATTGAAGTTGATATATTGGATAAAAAGTACAGAGAAGGAGATAAACTAATTCTTTGTACTGATGGTTTATTTAATATGGTGGATGAGATAGAAATACTAAACACTATAAATGAGGGCTCTTCTATTTTTGAATCTGGTGAAATGCTTATAAATAAAGCCAAGTTAAATGGCGGCTTAGATAACATTAGCTTAATACTAGTTAAATTTTAAGAAAAAGATAAGAAAAGAGGTGAATACATGATAGGTAAAATCTTAAATAATAGATATGAAATACTAGAAAAAATTGGCGAGGGCGGAATGGCCGAAGTATATAAAGCTAGATGCAAAGTTTTGAACCGATTTGTTGCTGTAAAAGTATTAAAACAGGAATTTATAAATGACGAAACATTTGCAGAAAAATTTAAAAGAGAAGCCCAGGCGGCCGCTAGTTTATCACATCCTAATATTGTAAATGTATACGATGTAGGATATATGGAAGATTCAGATAGAAAAATACCTTATATAGTTATGGAGTATATTAATGGGAAAACTCTAAAACAAATAATAATCGAAAAAGGAAAACTTAATTCCTCAGAGACTATATTTTATAGTTTGCAAATAGCTGAAGCTCTTGAAAGTGCACATTCAAATTATATTGTACATAGAGATATAAAACCTCATAATATTATGATAGATGATAAAAATAGGGTTAAAGTAACAGACTTTGGTATTGCAAGAGCTGTTACATCTTCTACTGTTACGATTGCTTCAGATACTCTGGGATCTGTTCATTATATTTCTCCAGAACAGGCCAGGGGAGGATATACAGATGAAAAATCAGATATATACTCTTTGGGAATAGTTATGTACGAGATGATAACTGGAAAACTTCCATTTAATGCAGAAACGCCAGTAGCTGTTGCTTTAAAACATATACAAGAGCAGATAATCTCTCCAAAGAAATTAGAGGCAAGTGTTCCCCAAGAAATAGAAACTATTATTTTAAAATGTGTATCTAAAAACCAAAGTGATAGATATCAAAAAATGTCAGGACTTATTAAAGACTTAGAAAATGTTGATACTCCTAAAGTACCAATTTTAAATGAAAACAAAGTAATTGAAGACTCACCAACTATGGTTATTCCTATAATTAATGATAAAGAGATTCCAAGTCAGGCTAAAGATTTAAATCAGCGAGAAGTACAAGTAGACGAGGAGGATCCTAAAAATAATAAAAAAACTACATTATTAGCAGTACTTCTAGCATTGTTAGTAGTAGGAGCAATGTTTTTAGGATATTTCTCTATAAGAAATTCAATGAAATCATCCGAAGTAATAGTACCAGACTTTACAGGAATGCAAATAGAAGAAGCTGAAATCAAAGCTAAAGATTTAGGCTTAAAACTTGTTATAAAAGATAGGATAGAAAGTGATGAATTTGAAGAAGGAAAGATAATTAAACAAAGTCAGGAACCGGACTCTAAAGTTAAGAAGGGATATTCGATAGATGTTACTTTAAGTGATGGTGGAAAACTTATAAGAGTTCCAAGCTTTTTAAATCAATCTTTAGATGATGCTATACTTGCAATTGAATCATTAGGTCTTGAAGTTGGAGAAAATAAATATGAGTATAATGATACCGTTCCATCAGAAGCTATAATAGAACAAAGACCTGCTCCTTATACTTATCTAGCTAAGGGAGAAAAGGTTATGCTGGTTATAAGTAAGGGTGAAGAAGTGAAAACTATTTCTATGCCAAGTGTGATAGGACAAAACATTGATAAGGCTCGGGAAAAGATTTTAAGTTTAAACCTTTCTATAGGGAATGTAAAAAAAGAATATAATAGCGAATATCCAGAAGATGTTGTGTATTTCCAATCTTATAATGAAGGTAGAGATCTTCAGCCAAATACAGCGATTGATTTATATGTAAGTAGAGGTAAAAAGCCAGAGCCGGAGCCCGAACCTGAGCCTGAGCCAGAACCAATTCCAGAACCAACTCCAGAACCTGAAGAAGGAGATATTCGATTTATCATCAAACTTCCGACTATTGAAGACGGAGAAGAATATGATGATGTGGAAGTTATTATTAAAAGAGTGCAAGACGGAAGTGAAAAGGAAGTATATAAACAAGATCAAATTGCAAATGGAGAAACCGTAGAGGTAGTATCTAAGGGTAAAAAGGGCGCTAAATTTGAAATATATTTTGATGGAGTACTTGCACAAACACATATTAAGAAAGATTAGGGGTGAAATATGCTAGAAGGTAGAATAGTAAAAGGTGTAGGAGGATTATATTTCATAAAAACATCTCAGGGAATAATAAAAAGTAGAGCCAGAGGAGTATTTAGAATAGAAAATCGTACGCCGTTAATTGGAGATCTTGTTACTATCCGAATTAGTGAAGAAGATAATATGGGATATATAATAGATATAAAGGAAAGAAAAACTGAATTATTAAGACCTCCAGTAGCAAATATAACTAAAGCTATAGTAGTTATGAGTGTTAAAGATCCAGATATAAATACTTGGCTGTTAGATAAATTTTTGCTAATGGCTGAATACGAAAATCTCCATACTTTGATAGTTTTTAATAAATCTGATTTAGATTCTGAAAGATCAGGAAAGTTAAAAGAGATTTATGAAAAAGCAGGCTATGAGGTTATAATAACAAGTACTACACTAAATAAGGGAATAGATGAAGTTAGAAAGCATTTGCAAAATAATATAAGTGTATTTGCTGGGCCCTCAGGAGTTGGCAAATCTTCCTTGCTAAATATGATTGATGCAAGACTAAAGTTAGAAACTGGGGATATAAGCTCTAAGAGTAAAAGGGGAAAGCATACAACAAGACATATTGAACTATTAGATCTTGACGAAAATTCATTTGTACTGGATTCTCCCGGTTTTTCTTCTTTGAATTTAGATTTTATAGATGATGAATCTGAGGTTAGAAATTACTTTAGAGAAATACATGAATACGGAAGAAATTGTAAATTCCAAAGTTGCTTGCATAATAAAGAACCAGGTTGTGCGGTAAAATCTGCAGTAGAAAATGATGATATAGATAATAATCGATATGCAAATTATCTCTTATTATTAGAAGAAGTAAAGAATATAAGGAGGTATTAGGATGGCAAAATTATCACCTTCTTTGCTTTCAGCAAATTTTGCTGAATTAAAGAATGAAATAGAAAAACTAGAAAACGGCGGAGCAGATTATCTTCACCTAGATGTAATGGACGGAAATTATGTTCCAAATATATCTTTTGGAGCACCGGTTATAAAGAGTATAAAGAAAGTTACAAAACTGCCTTTAGATGTTCATTTAATGATAGATAAGCCTGAAAGATATATACAAGATTTTGTTGATGCAGGAGCAGATATAATAACTGTTCATGGAGAGTCGACGACTCATATTCATAGAGTTATTCAAATGATAAAATCTTCGGGAGTAAAGGCGGGACTGTCTTTAAATCCAGCTACAAGCTTAGAGAGCTTAGAATATCTAATTTCTGATTTGGATTTGATTCTTATAATGAGTGTAAATCCAGGTTTTGGCGGACAATCATTTATTCCTGCAATTAAAAATAAAATAAAAGAAACTAGAAAACTAATAGATAGTGAATCTTTAGATATAATCCTACAAGTTGATGGAGGAATAAAAACAGATAATATAGAAGAAATTGTAGAGTTAGGAGCTGATTTGATAGTTGTTGGTTCAGACATCTTTAAGGCAAGAGATTTAGAATCTAGAGTTAAAGAATTTAAAGATTTAATTGCAAAATAAATTTTTCTGTGTTAGGCTCTAATCATACAATTTAATAATCAAACACAACACTAGGGGAGCAAATTGCTGAGAGTGGATTAATCCCGACCCTTAAGACCTGAACTAGGTAATACTAGCGGAGGGAAGTGCGTATAGAAAAAATACCCATTGCCCTTTTTGTAATGGGTATTTTTCTATTTAAAATGAGGAGGATTATTGATGAATAAAAGATGGAGCATAAGAATGTTAACGGAAGGGGGAGTATTAATAGCCTTATCTGTTATACTAAGTTATATAAGAGTCTATACAGCCCCAAATGGCGGAAGTGTAACTGCTGGAAGTATGATTCCTATAATGCTTTTTGCAATAAGATGGGGAATAGTTCCTGGAGTTTTTGTTGGAGCAACCTATGGGATGCTTGATTTTTTACTAAAACCTCAATTTTACCATCCGGTACAATTTATACTTGACTATCCACTGGCTTTTGGGCTTTTAGGCCTGGCGGGACTTGGATATATAGGAAAAAACAAAGATACAAAAGGATATTTCAATCTTATACTTGGAATTATATTAGCTATAGGAGGCAGAATGATGGCTCATGTTATTTCAGGCGCAGTATTTTTTTCGGAATATGCAGGTGATCAAAATGCCTGGATTTATTCAATAGGTTATAATGCAACTTATTTAGTACCAGAGCTTATAATTTCTGTTTTAATATTATTATTTATATGGAAGCCGATTAGTAGAAATGTTAGTTTATAGAAAGGATTAAATATGAAGGGATTAATAATATCTAGTGGTGAAATAAAAGATTATAAATTGTTGAAACAAACATCATCAGAGAGTGATTATATAGTTTGTGCCGACGGAGGCGTAAATCATCTCTTAAAGGTAGGTATGGTTCCAGATATGGTGATAGGTGATTTGGACTCTATTGGAGAAGATGAACTTAGTATTATAAAAAAGAAAAATATAAAAATTAATGAATTTCCCCAGATGAAAGATGAAACTGATACAGAACTTTGTGTAGAGCATCTAATTCAGAAAGGAATTAGAGATATAACACTTATGGGAGTTACAGGAAGTAGAATGGACCATACTATTGCTAATATATATTTATTAAAGAAGATTTACATCAAAGGTGCAAAAGCTTCTGTAATCAATGAAAATAATAGGATATACTATTTAGAAGGAGAGCTTGATTTAAAGAGAAGAGATGGTTATTATATTTCAATAATACCCTTAACTGAAAAAGGTGCTGTTGTAAGCCTAAGTGGATTCCTATATCCTCTAGAGAGTGAGTTAATAGAATTTTCGAGCACGAGAGGAATAAGCAATAAAATAATTGATAATTTCGGAAGGATAAAGATTCATAAAGGTCAGGCTATTATCATAGAGTCCAGAGATTGAAATTAAAATTTGTAAAGTATTTAATTTTAACTAAAAGATTTGGAATATTAGTTGCTATATAATAATCTATATAAAAAAAAGCTATCCAAAGGGATAGCTTTTTTTATGTAAATTATAGTGCTCTTTCTACGTAGCCTGATCTTAAACATCTTGTACATACGTTAATTTTTTTAACAGATCCATTTACAATGGCTCTTACTTTTCTAAGATTAGGGGACCAGCTTCTAAGATTCTTTTTATTTGAGAAGGTAACATTATGACCAAATGTTTTACCTTTTCCACATACATCACAACTTCTTGCCATTTAAAAACACCTCCTTGACAGCTTAAACAAAATCATATAATTTT
>NZ_JARIEF010000002.1 GCF_029266915.1 Tissierella sp.
ATGTTTTGCATTAGTGGATGTTGATCGACCTTTTTTTATCTTGTAGTCAAAGTTTATAAGTCCATCTATATAGTCTTCGCTAAAGTTATAGTTTATGATTCTAGGATCGGTATCAAGGGCGCATAGCTCCAGGTCATGAGTTGTTATAGCTCCCATAAGGCCTTGATTATTTAAGTTTCTTAATACATTTTTAGCTCCATAGATTCTATCTTTTGAATTGGTTCCCCGGAAAATCTCATCTATAAGGAAAAAGGTATTTCTATTAGCCTTGGCATAGTCTAATATATCTTTAATTCTAAGCAGTTCCCCATAAAATGTAGAAATCTTGTTTTTAAGATCATCTGTTATTCTCATAGAAGTAAAGATATCCATAATCGGAAGAGAAAGAGACTGGGCAAAGCTTACGCTACCTGCATTTGTAAGAACTATATTTATTCCGATTGTTCTTAGAAAAGTTGTCTTACCAGACATATTAGATCCGGTAATAATCAAGATCTGATCATCTATGGATATATCATTATAAATTCTTTCTTCTTTATTTATAAGAGGATGGCCTATTGCCCTAGCATCTATCTTAAAGTTTTCTTGGTCAATAGTTGGAAATCTAAGAGCTTCTTCTATCTGAAGAGGAACGGCTAAACTCATAAGCGATTCTATAGCTCCTATAGATAGGAGCCAGTTTTCAACTTCTCCGCCAAATTTCTGTTTCCAAAGTTCAAGGGAAAAAGCATTTTGATAGTCCCATAAGAAAAGAACATTAAATACTATATAAAGAAGACCATTGCTTCTAATGCTTATCCTTTGGGTTATAGACTGTAATTTTTTAATACCATCTATAGAGGCATCGTCTGAAAATAAGCTTGTTTTTATAGATTTTAAAAGATCGGATTCAAACTCCTCACCTTCTATAAGCTTTAAAATATCCACATAGTTTTCCAGACTGCTGCTAAGGTACTCTACATTTCCAAGCACTGCATTGTTTTTAGCCATTCCAGCTAGCCATATTAAAATCTGGAGGGTTACTAGGAAAAACACTGGCTTATAGAGACTCTCAACTTTCAATAAAACTACAGCTCCTGTAACTAGGATTACAAAGACTGGAAGTAGTCTTAAGATTGAGATGATAAGCTTAGAGTAAATCTCCTTGCTAGTGTTAAAATACTCTAGCATTTTTTGCGGATCCTTTATACTCTCACTTGAAGCACTTAGTTCTAGCTGCTGGCAAAATTCTAATTTGCCTGATAGCTCTAAAACTGCTCCTTGTCTTTCTAGGATCTCTTCTTTTTTATATTCAGCTTCTAAAAGATCCTTCCCCAGGGCCCTTCTTCCGTGGAAGGTATGAGTTAAGTTAATAAGCTGAAAAAGTGATCTAGCACCAACTATATCAAGGTCCGATGCATATCTATGAGTTTTGTCTACAAGCTCTTCGCCTGTATCTTCAAAATCAATCCATTCTCCATTTATTCTTTGTAAGTATTTCTTGTTAATAGCTATTATATTTTTAGAGTAGAGCAATCTATCCTTAACCTTTATATGGTAGATAACTAAAACTATAAACATTATTATAGCAGCTAACAGGAGATAGGAAAATAAGACTAGAGGCTCCTTAACATAGCTATAGGCAAAATATACTATTGCTATAAAAGAGATTATCCTTAAGCTTCCTAATACATTAAATGTTTTAGTTTCTTTTTTTATCTTGGCTTCTTCTTCTTTTATTATTCTTTGAAATTTTTCTTCTATCAAGTCGATCATCCTTTATTTGAGAGTATAATATGGATAGCATACCCATTTATCTATAAGGTTAATACTAACAAATATGATAGAGTCGGTCAATAGAATATAATAGAAAGACTAGAATCTGGAAGTTTAGAAAATAAATAAAATACTTTTAATTTCCTGCAGTGTTTTTCTTTTTCCATGCGTTATAATTAATGAAGAGAAGGAGGGGAGAGATGAATGACGAAAAGAGAATTATAGAACTAGCAGCTAGTGGAGATAAGGAGAGTTTTGAAAAGATTATAAACCACTATAAAAATTATGTCTTTGCAATTATTCTAAACTTTATAAAAGACAATGAAGAAGCTCAAAACATCTCTCAAGAAGTATTTTTACAAGTTTACATCTCCCTTCCAACATTTAAAGAAGATAACTTTAAAGCCTGGCTAAGTCGTATAACTACAAACAAGGCCATTGATCTTTTAAGGAAAAAAAGAAGCAGGGTAGAGGAAACCGAGCTTGATAAGCTGGAAAACTTTAAAATAGCTTCATCATCTCTTGGAAAGGCCAATACCGATAACCCTGAAACTCTTCTCATGGATAAAGAAGCTAGAGAAGATGTAAAAGATCAAGTAGAAGCTTTGCCAGAGATATATAAGCTAGCGGTAAGGGAGTTCTACTTTCAAGAAAAAACCTATGAAGAAATAGCAAGAGACTCTGGAGTATCTAAAAAAACTGTAGAATCAAGACTATACAGAGCAAGGCTCTTACTTAAAAAGAATTGGAGGGATCGAGATGACTCACTATGAAAAGGAAAGATGGATTCTTTATAAAAATAATTTACTTTCACAAGAAGAAAACCTAGAGATGGAAGACCATCTATACACTTGTGATGCTTGTATGAATATATTTTTATCGCTTATTGATAATGAAGAAGAGTCTCTAGCAGAGTCTGCCCTTTCAAGTAGTTTTACAGAAGATATAATGAAGCAGATAGACTCTATTACTCCAATTACAAAAAAGACAAGTAAAAAATCTGATCCTTCCAATAATAAGTCAGTAAGAAAGAAAAAGATGATAGAAAACATATTTATGTATTACGTAGCAGCCGCATCAGTTGTCTTGGTTTTGACAGCTGGAGGAGCTTTTACAAAGATGACAGAGTTTCCAATAGCAAGTATAGCAGCTGATACTGAAAGAACAAACCAGGGACTTGGAAAAGTATATAGTTTTTCCCAGAAGATAACTCAGGGTACAAATAGCTTTATAAACAATTTGGGAAGTATGGAAATTAAAAAAGAAAATAAAAAAGATATTAAAAATAAGCAGAATAAGGGAAACAAAAAAAATAAGGAAATATTCAAGAAAAAGTTTATAGAAAAAGAAGGAGGAAAATAATATGAAACAAAAGAGTAAGTTTTTAACGTTTATCTTGTCATTTATACCAGGTTTATCTCATTTTTATCTGGGATATCTAGAGAGGGGACTGATATATTTATTGATGACAGGAGCAACTCTGATTGGAACTTTAGTACTGGCTTTTTTATTTGGAGGAGACGCAGTTTTGCTGCTCTTTGTCATAGCCTATCCTATTATTTGGCTTATAGCTTTAATAGATAGTTTTTCAATTATAAATGTACAAGCGACAAACACAAACGAAGTAAATTTCAACATGGATCCACATGAAAATTTAAGACAAGGAGGAATAAAAATGCAGGAGACTAACTTTCTAAATAAGAAGCTGACAACTTTAGCACTATCAATAGTTCCAGGTGCGGGACATATGTATTTGGGCCAGCAAAAGAAAGGTCTAGCCTTTATGAGTATATTTTTTTCCACCATATTTTTTATGGGATGGCTTAGACTTAACTTTTTAATATTCCTTCTTCCGGTAATTTGGTTTTATGTATTTTTTGATGCCTTTCATCTGATAAATGGTCAAGAAACAGAAGAATTTGATATAGTAAGTTTTCTCCCCAAGGTAAGCAATTCTCTTATTGGAAAGGTTTTTATAGGTATAGGGATTATTATAATCTTTAACAATGTATTCTATCCCCTTATTGCAACCTATCTAGACTATAGATTTTTAAACTATCTGCAGACAAGTATAGTAGCTATAATCCTTATAATAATAGGAATAAGAATGTTGAGGACAAAAAAAGAAATCTTAAGAGGTGAAGACTATGAAAACTAAAAGAGTTGGAACAGTTTCAATGGCACTTGTTTTAATCCTCTTTGGAATCCTTCTTCTTTTGTCACAGTTTATGATGGTTTCAGCAGTAGAGTTATTTATAAAGTTCTGGCCTTTGATTTTAATTGTGTTAGGTTCTGAAGTTCTTTACTATGTTTACAGAAACTCAGAAGAACAAGTAAAGATAAAATATGATGTGTTTTCTATATTTATAGTAATATTTATCCTTTTGGTAAATATAAGTATCTATGGTCTTATGGAAACTGGTGTTATGGACCTTATCAAGCTTAATGTAGAGCGGGAGATGGACTATTACAACCGATAGAAAATATAGGGCTATCTAATTGAGAAAAAAAGATATATAATGGTAAAGATATTATAAATATGATTATAAGGGTGCGAATGAAATGGAAAAACAAATATATATATTATTATCGCATAGCGGTTCTATCCTATCTAAGCTGATAAATATTTACACTAAAAAAAGCTATACACATGTTTCTCTAGGGCTTGATAAGGATCTTGACCAACTATATAGTTTTGGAAGATTAAGGCCCTATAACCCAGTTCTTGGCGGATTTATACAAGAAGATATTCTTAATGGAACCTATACTAGGTTTCCAAATACAAAATGCGCCCTATATCTTTTAACTGTAAGCGAAGATCAATATGCTAGACTAGAAAGAGAAATAGAAAAGTTTAAAAAAGACCAGGAAAAGTATAAATATAATCTTATAGGTCTTGTTGGAATTATGGTCAACAGACCAGTACATAGAGAATATAACTACTTTTGCTCCCAGTTTGTTTCAGAAGTTCTGGCAAACAGCGGAATAAACATAATAGAAAAAACTCCCGGACTGACATGCCCAGTAGACTTCTTAGAATGCAAGGATCTTGAAATTATCTATGAAGGACAATTAAATCAGTATAATTTAAAAACCTCTTAAGATAAGAGGTTTTTTTCTATGTTTTTTTCAAAAAGAGCTAAACAGAGATGTCTCCACAAGGTCGACATGACAAGGAACAGAGATGTCTGCGAAAGGTCGACATAACTGATTCTACCGTCATTACGAGCTCAGTCGAGTAATCTCTCTTTTGACTCCTTGGAAGAGCTAAACTGAGATGTCTTCATAAGGTCGACAGGACAAGGAACAGAGATGTCTGCGCAAAGTCGACATGACTAGATTCTACCGTCATTACGAGCTCAGTCGAGTAATCTCTCTTTTGAATCCTTGGTAATTTTAAATTTATCTATAAAAAGTAATAAGCAAAACTTTGGGTATAAATGGTATACTATTAACAAAAAGGAGCTGCTTATGAAAATTGGTTACGCATGTCTAACACTTGGAGTATATAATACAAACTTTAAAACCTGTACTCTAAAAACTGCAACAGAGGAAAATCTACTTAAGATAATAGACCACAACCTAGATACACTAGATAGAATAATGGATTACAATATAAAAAGCGAAATAAAGTTCTTCAGGATAAGTTCTGATATGATACCTTTTGGATCTAGCCCTGTAAATGGACTTGCCTGGGATGAGATATTCAGCGAGAAGTTTCAAGCTATATCTCAAAAGATAAAACTCCATAAAATAAGGGTTTCCATGCATCCTGGCCAGTATACTGTTTTAAACTCACCTAGGGAAGATGTAGTAGAAAGAGCCATAGAAGATCTGGAATACCACAACAGATTCTTAAACGCTCTTGGAATGGATAAAACCAGCAAGATAATCCTTCATATAGGTGGAGTCTATGGAGATAAGGAAGCTGCTATAGAGAGATTTGGCAAGGTTTATCAAACATTGAGCCCAGAGATAAAAGGAAGACTAATAATAGAAAATGACGATAAGTCCTACCATATAGGAGATGTTTTAAGGATAGCAAAGGCTAACAATATTCCTGTAGTCTACGACAACCTTCATAACCAATGCTTGCCTTTTGATCTATCTCTTGATGACGGCTACTTTATAAGAGCAGCAGGAAAAACCTGGAAACAAGACGATGGAGTTCAAAAGGTTCACTACTCCCAGTCGGCTCCTGGAAAAAGATTGGGAAGCCATTCTAAAACTATAGACTTAGAAATCTTTAATAGATACTTAAAAGGCATAACAGATGTAGACATTATGCTGGAAGTCAAGGATAAAAATATATCCGCTGTAAAAGTTAACAATCTAATAGATGCAAGAAAAGATATAAAACACTTAGAAGATGAATGGTCCAGATATAAGTACAATATACTGGAACACGACCAAAAGGCCTATCAGGAGATTAGAAGCCTTCTAAAAGATAAAACTGCCTATCCTGTTATAGAATTCTATAGACTAATAGATGGGGCACTTGAAAAAGAGCCAAGTCAAGGAAGCATGATAAACTCAGCTTCACATGTCTGGGGATATTTTAAAGACCTGGCCAGTGAAAAAGAAAAAAACAAATATGAATCCTATATAAACTCATTTATGAGAGGCAGTTATTCAATCAATGCAGTTAAGGGCTTATTGCTCAAGTATGCGGCTAAGTATAGGATTAACTATCTCTTAGAGAGTTACTATTTTCATTTTTAAAAGTAAGATAAGATTATTGGGAGATTGCTAGATAAATCTAGCAATTAGAATCTATATTATTCTACTAACTCCTAATATTAAAACATTTTGCCATCCGGACCTTAAGGGGAGGATTTAGATTTTGAATTTAAATATGCTTTATTAAGCGCCAAGCTAGTAAGGAGTCTATTTAATTCCTTATAATAATGATAAATAAAGGAGGTCAAGCATGGGATCAATATATAAACCTTTTCTAAAAGCCCTTCAGGAACATGATAAAGAAAGAGCTATGTCAATCTGTCTAGATTCACTTGAAAACAAGACCATAGATCTGATTACCCTCTATGAAAGTATACTTACTAGGGCATTAAACGCTATAATAGAAGAATTTGAAGAAGAAGAGATGCTGATTTGGCAGGAACATGTAAGAAGTTCTATAATACTTAGCATCATAGAAAACTGCTACAGCTATATATTAGAAGAAAGCAGGCTACAAGGCTTAAAGAAAAAAGAGCGGGTAATAGTCCTTTGCCCCCAGTATGAAGAACATCTAATAGGAGCCAGAATGGTGCAGGATATATTTACTCTTTCAGGATATGATTCAACATTTATAGGAGCAAATACTCCTTGGAGAACAATTTTAAAGGCTATAGAAGTTATAAAGCCTGAAATTATATCCATAAGTGTTACAAACTTTTACAACACCATAGAAGCTAAGAGAACAATAGAGATGATCAAAGAGTTTGCGGGTTATGAAATAAAATTTGTGCTTGGAGGCTATGCTTTTAGCAAGGAAAAAGATTTATATAAAGAAGTAGGAGGCGATCTTCATATTCAATATCTGGGAGATATATTTGCTGTTGAGGAACTATTAAAAGAGGAAGTGAAAGTGCAATGAGATTGGCATGGAATATAGCTTTAAGGTTTTTAAAATCAAGTAAGGCTCAAACCCTACTTATAGTAGTTGGAATAGCCATAGGAGTATCAGTACAAATCTTTATTGGTTCCTTGATAGATGGGCTACAGGTAAGCCTAGTTGATACTACTATAGGAAGTTCATCCCATATAACCATAGTTCCCCGGGACAAGGAAAACTATTTTAAAGACGATGATGCACTTATAGATGAGCTCGATAAGAATGAAGATTTAAATGTTGTATCAAGATCGCTTGACTCTTCAGCATTTCTGACACTTGAGGGAGAAAGCTATCCCCTGCTTTTTAGAGGAATGGAGTTTGATGACGCTGAAAAGATCTATAAATTTGAAGAAAAACTAGTAGAAGGAAGCATACCTTCAAATGCACGAGAAGTAATGCTGGGAAAAGAGTTGGTAGAAGATCTGGAATTAAAACTCGGAGACACTCTTGAGATGGTAACGCCTGAAGGAACTCTTGAAAAGGTAGAACTCGCGGGAGTATACGATTTAAAAGTAAAGGCAATAAACAACTCTTGGGCAATTGCAAGTCTTGAAACAGCAGCGATTATATTTGATAAAGAGGGAAGTTTATCTGCAATTGAAACTCAAGTAGAAGATGTATTTAATGCAGATATTATAGCAGAGAATATAGAAAAAGAATTGGATGAGAACTTAACTACACAAAACTGGAAGGTAGAAAATGAACAGCTTCTTTCAGGCTTAGCTGGGCAATCCGCTTCAAGCTACCTTATACAAGTATTTGTACTGCTGGCAGTACTCCTTGGTATAGCTTCAGTTCTTGCTATATCTGTAGTACAAAAGTCCAGACAAATTGGTATCTTAAAGGCTATGGGAATAAAAAACAAAGACGCAAGCCTGATCTTTCTCTTTCAAGGACTTATACTTGGAAGCTTAGGCAGCTTGCTTGGAACAGCTCTGGGGCTTAGCTTAACCTATATATTCTCAAACTTTGTAAAAAATCCAGACGGAACGCCTCTAGTACCGTTTTATTTGGATTATACTTTTGTAGGAATATCTATTATAATAGCTATAGTGGCATCAACCCTATCAGCCTTGATTCCGGCAAGAAAATCTTCAAAACTAGACCCCATAGAGGTGATTAAAAATGGATAATGTATTAGAACTAAAAAAGATAAATAAAGTTTATGGTGAAAAAATAAAGACCCAAGTACTTTTTGATATAGACCTCAACTTTCAAAAGTCTAGTTTTAACTCTATAATAGGAGCTTCGGGAAGCGGCAAGTCTACTCTTATGAATATTATGGGTACACTTGACCGACCAACGGACGGAGAGGTCTTTGTAAATGGAGTAGATATTTCAAGCCTTAATCGAGACAAGCTTGCAGAACTTAGAAATGAAACAGTAGGCTTTATATTTCAGTTCCATTATCTCTTGCCTGAATTTAGTGTGCTGGAGAATGTTTTAATGCCCTACAGAATAAAGCATGGTAGAGTAGACAAAGAAACCATGGAAAGAGCAAAGTACCTTATAGATATGGTAGGAATTAGCAAAGTTAAAGACAATCTCTCAACTGATATATCCGGAGGCCAGCAGCAAAGAGCGGCCATAGCAAGGGCCCTTATAAACAATCCTGATATAATTCTTGGAGATGAGCCTACTGGAAACCTGGACTCGGAAACTACAGAAAAAGTTTATGAGCTCCTAAGAAAGATCAATGAAGAATTTAACTCTACCTTTATAATCATAACCCATGATAAAAAAGTGGCTGAAAAGGGAGATAGGATTATAGAATTAACAGATGGAAGAGTAAGCGCTGATATAAATAAATAAGGAGATGAGATGCATGCAAGCGAACAAGATTGAGATGAGTAAACCAAGGATTGTAGTAAGTAGATGCCTGGGCTTTGCCCACTGCAGATATAACGGAGACGTTATAAGGGATGATTTTGTTGAAAACTTAACTCCCTTTGTAGAGTATATTACAGTTTGTCCAGAAGTTGAAATAGGTCTTGGTATACCTAGAAAGCCAATAAGACTTATAAAAGAAAATGACCAGTTGGAACTCTATCAACCTGATACGGAAAAACTCTTTACCAAGGAGATGCAAGACTACAATGAAAGAGTTTTGGGCAGCCTTGAAGACATTGATGGGTTTATCTTAAAGGGACGCTCACCATCATGCGGTATAAAAGATGTTAAGGTATATAACGGCCGAGGCAAGGCTCCGGTTCTTGGAAAAGATGCGGGAATTTTTGGTGGAGCAGTTCTAGAGAAATTCCCCCATCTGCCTGTAGAAGAAGAGGGAAGACTTACCAATCTCAAGATAAGAGAGCACTTCCTGACAAAGCTATATACTATGAAGCGTTTTAAAAGGATAGAAAAAGAAGGGCTCATGAAAGACCTGGTAAAGTTTCATGCAGATAATAAGTACTTATTTATAGCCTATGATCAAAACCAAAGTAGAAAGCTGGGGCAGATAGTTGCTAACCACGATAAGCTGACTCTTGAAGAAGTAGTTCAAACTTACAAGCTGGTTTTAAGCGAAACCTTGGAAGAAGCTCCAAAGCATAGCAACTATATAAACAGTCTTATGCACATATTTGGATACTTTTCTCAGGATCTCTCGCCTGAGGAGCGACAATTTATCCTAGAGAGTTTTGATAAATTTAGAGAAGACAAGATACATTTAAGCGTTCCCGTAAATCTTTTAAAGAGTTATGTACTTAGATTCAAAGATAAAAATCTAGTAGACCAAACTATATGGGAGCCATTTCCAGATGAACTCCTAGACATATCAGATACGGGAAAATAGAACAAGACAAGATCTAATTAAAGAGTTTATAAACTAAAACCGAGGAGGTCTTAGGATGAATGAGGTACTTAAAGTATTAGACTTAAAAAGTATAGCAATACTAGTAGTAAGTGCAACATTATTTAGGATAATATTATTGTCACTCAACAGCAAAAATCCCAATATATTTAATTTCAGAAAAAAGATACCAGATTCTTGGAAGGGGAAATGGTCTGTCAGGTGGCTTGCATTGATCATACTCTTGTTCATGTTTACAATTCCCCTAGTTTATTTTAATTTAAATGAAAACCTGGCATCAGTTATAGGGGGATTTATCATAGCTTTTACTGAGTTTATACTGGAAAAGCCTAAGGATATAAATAGAGATATATATAAGGATATAATCTAAAAATAAAGTATGCTTGATCAACAAGCCATAAGTTAAAAGCAGTTTTAAGTAGACATCTACTTAGAACTGCTTTTTTTATAAACTCTAGATCAGCAATTATAAAGAATCTATAAAGTTTATTTAAATTTTATCCATCTATTGTATAATAGAATCAGCAGGAGGTGGAAGTGTGAAAAAGAAAATACTTGTAGCAGAAGATGATCCAGAGATAGCTATGGCCATAAAGGAATACCTAGGTCAAAAAGGATACTCAATAAACTGGGCTTCCAACGGTCTTGAAGCTTTGGAAGAATTCTATCTATCAAACTTTGATCTGGCTATAATAGATATAATGATGCCCGAGATGGATGGATTTACGCTTTGCAAAAATATAAGACTTACCAGCAATATACCCCTTATAATCCTAAGCGCAAGGGATAAGGAAATGGACAAGGTAGAAGGATTAAATATCGGAGCAGATGATTATATGACAAAACCCTTTAGCCTTATGGAACTCCATGCAAGAGTTAAGAGACACCTAAAAAGATACCAAAGCTCAGAAGAAAAGTATAAAACAGAGTCTAAGATAGAAAAGTTTTTAGATGGACTTGAAATAGACTTAGAAAACAATATGGTCTACTTAAATGATAAAAAGATAAATTTAACCCTGAAAGAATTTGATATACTGAATTTATTTATAAAAAATAAAAATAAAATCCTATCTAAAGGACTAATCTATCAAAACATATGGAAAGATTTAGATATGGACAATAACACAGTTACAGTTCATATAAAGACCCTTAGAGAAAAGCTTCAAGAAGATATAAGAAATCCAAAGTTTATAGAAACTGTTTGGGGAAAAGGCTATAGGTTTATAGGAGAAAGAGTAAGATGAAGATAAAAAGATGGCTTATTATCTCCTACATATTAGTTATCCTAAGCCCTATAGTTACCGGAACTATACTTTTTACCTGGATTAGCAATTATGATAAGGATATAAAATTGGAAAACTACTTAGAAAACACTAGCCGGTTTTCAAAATATGAAGAAAAACTTAAAGATCCAAAGATTTACTTAGACTACAGTGGAGACTATGATTTTCTAAGTGAAGATGATAAAAACTACGCCGAAATAAGACTCTACAATAAATACGGCTACAGCATATATTCAAGCGGATCTAAGAGCATGAACTATATAGTAAATAAGGAAAATCTTTATAAAAACTTCTATGATATAAAAGTTGGATACAAGGCGGATAGTCTAAGAAAACCAGTTTTTTTAGATAATCAGATAATTGGTATCTACGAAATAACCTTAAATAAAAATGATTTTGTAAAAGAAGTAAACAAAAGAACGCTTCTAGCTGTTGGACTATTTGCTTTAAACTTTATTATAGTTCTCTTTGTAGCTATAAAGATGATAGATAAGAAGATAAACAATCCTCTAAAACTTTTGATCCATTCCATGAAGCGTTTTGCAAAGGGAGAAAATATAGAAATAGATTATAGTTCCAAGGATGAAATAGGAGAACTTATACTTAAGTTTGATAGCATGAAAGATCAAATAGAAGAAAATAACTATAAGCTAGAAATAGAAAAAAACTCCAAAGAGTACATGATATCAGCCATATCACACGATCTAAAGACTCCATTAACTTCAATAAGAGCCTATACAGAGATAATCAAAGATGAAGCAGGTAATGAGCATACAAAAAAGTATGAAGATATAATCCTTCAAAAATGTGATTATATGAAAGACATGTTAGAAGATCTTCATCTTTATACTCTTTTAACCTCGGACTACAAAGGTGAGTTTGCAGAAGTTGAGGGCGAAGAGCTCTTCCAGATGATTACTTCAGGCTATAGTGAAATATTCTCTCAAAACAAACTGGACTATCAAGAGGAGATCAATATAAAAGGCAATTACCTAGTAGATGTAAAGTCGATGATAAGGCTTATGGACAACCTAATTACAAATGCACTCAAATACAGTGAAGATAGAGGACGCGTTTTTCTAGGAATATATTCTAAAGAATTTTCCCTATCAACTATTTTAGATAGTAAAACCAGTAAGCTGATTGAAGATTTTAAAAAAGAAGAAAGCTGTATCATAGTACAAAATACTGGAAAAACTATATCTCAAGAAGAATTAAAAGATATACTAGAACCTTTTTATAAGGCAGACAACTCTAGAAGCAATAAAAAAAGCGGAACAGGTCTAGGACTTAGTATTGTAAAAAAAATAATAGAAAAACATAAGGGCAGGTTAAAAATCATATCAGAAAATAATACTACAACGGTTATATGCACCATAAAAAGAGAGGATGATTAGGATGAAAAAAATATTAATAGCTTTACTATGTGCCAGCTTTATATTGACCGGATGCGAGAATCTACTAGTTAAGACCATTATTCCAGAAGAAATAGTAGAAGCTGCAATAGATACCAATCAAGATATAGAAGACTACTATATAGAAACAACTATGAAGATCTATGAAGGAGATAAACTGACCGAAGAATCAACTACAAAGGAATGGAACGCAAAAATTGATGGACAGAAAAAAAGAAGAACAGAAGCTTCTTCTGAAGAAGGCGGGAAAATAATTTCAAGCATAGATAACAATGAGCTTATAATCTATATGGAAGAAGAAAATGAATTTTATAATTTTGGAAATGTTGAAGATGTAAACCCAGAATTAAATAAGAATTTAAGAGATAGAACCAAAGGCGAGCTTGATGCTATGAATACTCTCTATGACATGGAAACTATAGGAGAGGAGACAATAAATGGAGCTAAAACCTACCATATAAAGGGTAGTCCTAAAAAGAAATCAGCTCTTCTAGGAGACTACGAAATGTGGATAGATAAAGAGAATTGGATAGTAATGAAGAGCGTGGCTATCAGCGGAGACATTAAAGTTATAAGTGAAAATATTAAAGTAGATATAGCCCCTAAAATAGATCCTTCAATATTTAAACTTGATATTCCCAGTGACGCAAAAGAACTAAATCCAGAACTAGATGCGGAGAATAAGACAGTAACTTTAAACGAGGCCAATGAATATTTAGATAATAATCTCTTAGTAATAAAGGATGAAGACTTTATCTTGGACAGAATTGAGTCTATGAAAATAGAGACAGAAGAAGATACAGAGCAATTCAACCTTAAATACACTAAAAATGCAGGAGAAGTTTTAGATGTAAATGTCATGAAAATGCCAGAAGATGGAATGGAAGACTTAAGTGAAATCGGACTTGAGGAAATAGATATAAGAGGCCATAAAGGTGAGGTAATAGACGACATTCTAAAGATGTTAACCTTTGAAGAAGAAGGAAACTACTATATCCTTATAGCCTATGACGAAGAAATGACATTAGATGATATAATAAA
Source organism: Tissierella sp. (assembly GCF_029266915.1). Lineage (GTDB taxonomy): Bacteria > Bacillota > Clostridia > Tissierellales > Tissierellaceae > Tissierella_A. The sequence goes on from NZ_JARIEF010000002.1 coordinate 13,924, forward strand.
ATTAGCAGAAGGCATGGAACTATATAAATAGGGATAAGAGAAAATAGATAAATATAAGCTGGAGATAAAGAGTTATTTGTCTCCTTACGGCTGGATAATCTACTAAAAAGGAGAGATTTTCTATGAAAGAGTTAGATAGATCTTTAGATTACAAGGAAATATTCGATTTAAATGGGATAGTAATTTTTCTTATAAGTGCAACTATAATTAGACTATTGATCGGAATCTTAAATCGAACAACTCCTAAGATTTTAAGCTTTAAGGATAAAATTCCAAACTCTATGAAGGGCAAATGGTATATCAGATGGTCTGTATGGTCAGTTTTAATATTAATAGTAGCTCTTGCTAAAGCATATCTAAGATTCGACGATAAACTAAGTTGGATAATGGGAGGAGCTATCACTGCCTTTACAGATTTTATATTTCAAGTAGCAAAAGATGTAAAAGAGTAGTTACAAAAGAAGAGGAGGAAATTATGGAACTGAGATTAAAAGGCATCAAAAAATCATTTGATGATAAAGAAGTATTAAAGGGTGTAGACTTTACCTTTGAACAAGGAAAAATCTATGCCCTGCTTGGAAGAAACGGAGCCGGTAAAACTACACTTTTTAATATAATGGCAGAAGAACTTAAAAAAGAAGAAGGAGAAGTTTTCCTTGAAAAAGAAGGAAAGATAAAAAAACTAGAATCAACAGATATTTCCTATGTATACTCAGATCCCATCTTGCCAGAGTTTTTAACAGGCTATGAATTTATAAAATTCTTTATGGATATCAACAAGGAAAAGATAGATGAGAGCATAAGGATAGAAGAGTATTTTGAAACTATAAAGTTTGATGAAATAGATAGACACAAGCTTATAAAGACCTATTCTCATGGAATGAAAAACAAGCTTCAAATGCTGATGTTTATTATCGCAAGACCCGATATAATCCTCCTAGACGAGCCGCTAACTTCCCTTGACGTAGTAGTTGCTCTTGAGATTAAAAGACTCTTAAGGGAGATCAGGAGCCGTCACATCATCATATTCTCAACCCACATACTTCAATTGGCAAAGGATCTCTGCGACGAAATAGTAGTTCTCCATAGAGGAAAACTAGAACTGGTAGATAAACAGCTACTAGGAGACCAGGACTTTGAAGATAGAATAATGGATATACTTAAGGATGAAGACAATGTTTAGAGCTATACTAACCATAATAAATATAAATACATCAAAAAAGATAAATGGATTTTTATATTTTCTTAAAAATATACCGCTAGTAAAAAGATTGTTTAAAAATGTAAACTATTCCTTTATAGGATTTAAGAAATTTTTAAGTATCACAGGAGTACTATCCAGCATGATATGGGGGCCTATCTTATTTGGTGTTTTCTTTTATGCAGCGATTTATTTTCCCTCAAGTATCGACTGGGTAAAGGGAGATAGATTAAATTCTGTAATGTTTTTTATCTTTATGTTTTTCTTCCTCTTTAAATTTACAGGATCGGAGCTTATGGACCCAGATGAGGAAACATTTATAGTTGTAAAACAGCTCAAGATGAATCCAAGAGTATATTCCATAAGCCAGACCATATGGAAGAGGACAAGAGAGCTATTTAGCAGAAGCATTGTCTTAGCCTTGATATTTAGCCTTTTATTGAAGAAAGAATGGATATCAGGAGTTCAGATAGCTCTAGCTATAACCATGTTTTCAATCATTATGGAAGCAGCTCATCTTTATCTCTATAAAAAGACCGGATTTTCTATAAATCGACTCAATAAAACCAGAGTTGCTGTGATACTCCTAGGAGGCGCTCTAACATACGCTCTTGTAATACTTACAGAAATTCCAAGAATCTTAAATTTGTTTTCTATATTAAGCAATCTATTTGTAACTATAGGATTTATAATACTTGGAATAGTAGCCTTTATATATCTCTATAAATATGACAGATATTGGGACATTATAAATGAGGCCAACAAACTTGAAACATTTATGGAAATTAAAGAAGCTGTTAAGGATATAGATTTTCAGCAAGTTAGATTACAGGAAAAAGATTTTGATGATAAGGATTTAAAAGAAAATGAACACTCTAGCAAAGAAGGATATGACTATTTAAACTATATCTTTTTTAAAAGACATAAGAGAGTCGTATATAAACCCATGCTCATAAAATCAGCTCTTATAGCAGCCATTTTTATTATTTTATTTATAGTAGATAAATTTTTTATATCCGGGGTTGGTAAAGATATAACCCAGGAATTTATAGAAGGCTACACAGTTCTTATATTTATTATGTATGCGCTAAGTAACTCGACTTCCATAATAAAGTCACTCTTTCACAACTGTGACCGAAGTCTGCTTCGTTATGGATTTTATAAAGAGGGAGACGCCCTACTTAAGATGTTTTTCCTAAGGCTTAGGCAGATTCTTCTTTCAAATATTATTCCGGCAATAGTTCTCTGTATCGGACTTGTAGCAATGGTATACATCTATTTGCCGGGAAGAATGATTCAAACTCTACCCATGGTAGTTTCAACGCTGCTCTTAAGTGTTACTTTTTCAGTACACTATATGTTTATCTACTACCTGCTTCAGCCATTTAGCACAGACCTTCAGATTAAAAGTCCCCTCTACAATGCCATAAGCTTTGGAGTCTATGGAATATGTTATGGCTTTATAGGTCTTGGAGTTTCAGCTATGAAGGTTCTTCCCTATATTGCTGGATTTGCAGTAGTATATATAAGCTTAGCTATAGTACTGGTCTACAAAAAGGCTCCAAAAACCTTTAGAGTAAAGTAGAAATACAAGATATTAAAAATATAATAGAAGATATATATAAGCCTATATAGAAAAAGATAGATAAGGAGAAAGTGAAAATTATCTATCTTTTTTCATATATTTTCTCAGCCTCTTTAATGTAAAAATAATCTATTTGTGATATACTATTAAAAAACTAATAGGAGGAAGAATAATGAAATTTGTCGGTGAAGGTTTGACTTTTGATGATGTATTATTGGTGCCAGGAAAGTCAGAGGTACTTCCTAGGGAGACTAATATAAATACACAATTAACTCGAACTATAAAATTAAATATACCACTTATGACAGCAGGTATGGATACTGTAACGGAGAGCAAGATGGCCATAGCTATAGCTCGTGAAGGTGGTATGGGTGTAATTCATAAGAATATGTCTATAGCAGCCCAGGCTCTTGAAGTTGACAGAGTAAAGAGATCAGAACACGGAGTTATAACAGATCCCTTTTATCTTTCTAAAGACCACGCAGTATCAGATGCATTAGAACTTATGGAAAGATATAAAATATCAGGAGTTCCTATAGTTGATGCTACAAGAAAATTAATTGGAATAATAACAAACAGAGATATAAGATTTGAAACTGAGGTCGAGAAAAAAATAGACGATGTCATGACAAAAGCCAATCTTATAACTGCAACACGCGGTATAGAGATGGACGACGCACTGGAGATTATGAAGGAATACAAAATAGAAAAACTTCCTCTAGTAGATGATGACTACAAACTAGTAGGACTAATAACCATAAAGGATATAGAAAAATCTATAGAGTATCCTCATTCAGCTAAAGATGCTGAAGGAAGACTTCTTGCAGGAGCAGCTGTAGGAGTAACAGGAGACATGCTTGAGAGAGTTGAAGCGCTTGTTAAATCCAAGGTAGATGTAATTGTATTAGACACAGCTCATGGCCACTCAAAAGGTGTTTTAGAAGCAGTCAGTAGAATAAAAACGGAATATCCAGAACTTCAAGTTATAGCAGGAAATGTAGCAACGGGAGAAGCAACCAGGGACCTTATAAAAGCCGGAGCAGACGCCGTAAAGGTAGGAATAGGGCCAGGATCTATATGTACTACAAGAGTAGTAACAGGCATAGGAGTACCGCAAATAACTGCAATAATAAACTGCGCAGAAGCAGCAAGAGAGTTTGACGTGCCAGTTATAGCAGACGGTGGAATAAAGTATTCAGGAGACATAACTAAAGCCATAGCGGCCGGAGCAAACATTGTAATGGCAGGTTCACTTTTTGCAGGAACTGAAGAAAGTCCCGGAGAAGAGGTTCTCTATGAAGGAAGAAGATACAAGGAATATAGGGGTATGGGATCACTTGGGGCTATGGACGCCGGAAGCAAGGACAGATACTTCCAAGATGATGCTAAAAAATATGTTCCAGAAGGCGTAGAAGGAAGAATCCACTTTAAGGGATCTCTTGGAGAAGTAGTTTACCAGCTAATAGGAGGACTTAAGTCAGGTATGGGCTATGTCGGAGCAAAAGATATACCAGCTCTACAGGAAAAGTCACAATTTATAAAGATAACATCAGCATCCCTGGTAGAGAACCATCCGCACGACATACAAATTACAAACGAAGCGCCAAACTACAGCAGATAAGGAGGAAGACCAGTGAAAGATTTTGCAGAAAAAAGCATAGCAGAAATAAAAAAAACCATTGGAGACAGAAAAGCTATATGTGCTCTTTCGGGAGGAGTAGATTCATCAGTTGCAGCGGTACTTGTTCATAAAGCCATAGGCGAGAACCTTACATGCATCTTTGTAGATCACGGACTTCTTCGTAAAAATGAACGCATTGAGGTAGAAGAAGTATTTAAGGAAGAGTACCACATGAACCTTATAACAGTAGATGCCGAAGATAGATTCCTTGATAAACTTAAAGGGGTAACAGATCCTGAAAAGAAAAGAAAAATCATAGGCGAAGAGTTTATAAGAGTATTTGAAGAAGAAAAAGAAAAACTCCATGATATAGGATTCTTAGTTCAAGGAACCATCTATCCAGATATAGTTGAAAGTCTAAATAAAGACGGAAGCGTAGCTGTAAAAAGCCACCACAATGTAGGAGGACTTCCAGAAGATGTAGGATTTGAACTGGTAGAACCTCTAAAAACCCTCTACAAACAAGAAGTAAGAGACCTTGGAAGAGAACTTGGCATATCAAGCCACATAGTAGATAGACAACCCTTCCCTGGACCTGGTCTTGGAGTAAGGTGCCTGGGTGAACTTACAAAAGAAAAGCTAGCTATCTTAAAAGACGCAGACTTTATCTACCGAGATGAGATAGATAAAGCAGGCCTTGATATCTGGCAATACTTTGCAGTTCTACCTAACCTTCAGTCAGTAGGAGTAGTAGACGGACAAAGAACCTACTGCCACACCATAGCCCTAAGAGCTGTAAACTCAGTAGACGGAATGACAGCAGACTGGGTAGAGATACCAATGAGCCTGCTTGGAAAGATATCAAAGAGAATAACAGATGAAGTAAAGCAAGTAAACAGAGTAGTATATGATATAACAAATAAACCACCAGCTACGATTGAGTGGGAATAAGGTGCTTGTATGTGACTATATAACGAAATCAAGGGCTACAGAGTTCCTGAATAATTTTTGCTTCTAGTTTGCTTCTAATAATGGAGTTATTGTTAGAATAAGAGAATATAAAAAATAATAAACACAGAAAGAAACCCTGATTCAATTTAATTTTGAATCAGGGTTTTGTGATTTAGTTTTTTTGCTTTGGCTTATGAAAATATAGGAATAAAACATATTGAAAGAGTATTAATTTAGAATAATCTTTAATTTGAATATAGAAGTTTTTAGACATATTTTATTTTATGGAATATTTAATTACATCTTTTGGACAAATATCTACACATTCACCACATAAAGAACAGTCTAAATCTATAATTTTTCCTGTCTTTACAAGTTCCATTACATCCAAACTCATTATACACTTATTGGTGCATTGATTGCATTTAATACATTTATCTGGTTCAGTATTCAATTTTAATCCTGGAAGTTTCAAAAGTTTACGAATAGATATTCCAATTTGCATAAATGGTGCCATCCAGCATGCAGAATGACAAAATGATCTTCTCCCACCAAAGAGGGATAAAATAACAATTAAAAATATAACGGCATAATATATAATGTATCCAGAGGGTCTTGAAACAGAGATTCCATTGTCAGTTTGAAAGAAAAAATCTATTTTAGTAATTCCACCTGAATAAATAGCCATTGCAATAATAGATATAATCCAAGGTATCCATATAATATATTTTA
>NZ_JARIEF010000003.1 GCF_029266915.1 Tissierella sp.
TAGGTCTAATATTTCAGGAACAAAGTGATCTTCATGACTGTGGGTTGAAAATACATAGGTTTTCTTATCCTTTAATTCCAGATCACCCTTATAGTAGTCAAAGACTAGGAAGTGATTCTCAGTTTCAACAGTAAATCCACTGTGAAAAATATATTCTACCTTTACATTTAACTTTTCCATTTATTTCACTCCTCATTTATTTCTATCTTAAATATTACCCCATTTTCCTTGTTCTTTGCAGTGATTTTATAATTATGGAGCAGAAGTATCTTTTGTGCTATCGCAAGACCTAAGCCAAATTCTCCCTTAACTCCCTTATTATGTCTTTTAAATAGATTATCAAATGTAGTATCTTCTATGGGAGGGCCGTCATTTTCTATCTCCAGTCTGACGCCTTGCTCAAGATCTTTTAAACGAATGCTTATAGAACTTCTAGCATACCTAGTGGCATTATCCAATATATTTTCTATTACAACTAACCACTTATCACGATCACCCTTGATAGATGAATCTGTCAGCTCCAGTTTAAAATCTATAGCTGGGGTGCTAAAGCTGAACTTTTCAACAGCTTCTACTATCAGCTCATTTAGAGCAAAATCTGCAAACTTATTTTTTTCGTAGCTGAGATAATCCAGTTTGGAAAAGTAGAGCAATTCTTTAATTCTTTTTTCAAGTGATCTCGCTTCTTCATCTATAAGATCTAGTGAAGATTCTAGGTCGCCCTTGGGAAATATTACGTCTTTAATAGCTTGCAGGTAACTTCTTACCACCATAACTGGTGTTTTTAAATCGTGGGAAATGTTTTGAAGAAAGTCCCTTTCCAATTTATCCTGCTTTATAAGCTGAGTTCGGAGGTTCTCAAGTGAATTTCCAAGTTGCCCTATTTCATCTTTTCTATCTATATACATAGATTCTTTCCAGTCCCTATTTGATAACTTTTCAACCTTTCTCTCCAAGTCTACTATTGGCTTAGAAAGATACTTAGCTAGGAGAAAGGCCGGAATCCAGCTTAAGACTACTATTACCACCATAACAGAAAAAAGCTTTTTAAAGAGGGTAAGGACCAAGTCGTTCCTATAAGAATCGCCTATAAAAGAAATCAGGTAGTTATAATTATCAGAAGGGTTGGCCTTATTTATTATATAGAAAATATCTTCTTTTCCCTGGGAAAATTTATATTTCTTGGTTTTCACAGTCTGATCGCTTATATCTAGTTTTATCTGGTCCAAAAATTCAGTGGATAAGGGATTTTGTAGTACTATTTTATTGTCAACTTCTACTATCATATGTTTTACCATTCTTATATCCTCAAGTGCAGACGGCTTTAAAAAAGCATCATTCATATCTTCCATAGAATAACCGTTTAAGATTATATTTTGTGCAGACTCCAGTGTTGCATATATTTCCTGGGTAAAAAACCCCCGCAGAGTTCTAGGTATTACTATAGAAAGCAGGAGGGCTATGGAAAGTGTAATAGCGGCAAAGACTATCCAAATCTGCATGGAGAGAGATTTATTCTTCATGGCTATTCATCCTATATCCAAAGCCGTAAAGGGTTTCTACATCTAGCTGGTCCATTTTTTTACGCAGCCTTCTGACCAGATCATCTACAACCCTATCATTGCCAAAGAAATCATCCTCCCAGATAGACTGGAGTATTTGTTCCCTAGAAAGGGCCAGGCCTGTATTTTCTAAAAAATAGAGTAAAAGATTGTACTCTTTTGCAGTAAGTTTTATCTCTCTTTCTCCATCACTTACTATCCTGCTAGCTCTATCTATCTTATAGACTCCAAGCTTATCTTCTTGAGAAGCAGTTTCAAAATCTTCTTCTAGGCTTTCTAGCGGAGAAGATGGAGCATATCTATCCAGTAGGTTCTTGACTCTGATCACTAGCTCCCTAGGCAAAAATGGCTTGGGCAGATAATCATCACAGCCTAGTTCTAGCCCAAGTACCCTATCAATATCAGCATCTCTTGCGGAGATAAATATAATAGGAATACCAGGAGTAGTTGCTTTTATTTCTTTTATAAGTCTATATCCGTCTACATCAGGAAGCATTATATCCAAGATCCAAAGGTTTGGAGGATTGGGTATATTCATTTTAGCATCCATTCCATTTAAAAAAGATTTTACAAGGTATCCTTCTCTTTCTAAATAGGAAGCAAGCACTAAGTTTAAATTTTCATCATCTTCTACTAAGTAAATCGTCTTCATAATTTCCTCCTTAAATCTTATTATCTTAATTATAGCAAAAAAAAGAAAAAACTCCTAAGAAAGGATTAAGAAAGGGGGAACCCAACATAATAATTTCTTAGGAGTTTTCAAATATTTATCCTGCAGTCTAGTGAACAGTCATTTAAAAGCTTATATTTATCTTTTCTTCTTTATTGTTTCGGAGAACCGTAAGTGTAGCCTTATCTCCTTTAGTATAATCATAGAGCATCTTTTTAAGTGTTTGCATAGATTCTACTTTTTTATCGTCTAATTTTAAAATAATGTCGCTGGTTAAAAGGCCGCTTTTTGCAGCCACGCTTTCTTCTAATACTTGAACAACTATAACGCCTTCTTTAAGTCCCAGGTCTATTCCATTTATAGCCTGATATTCCAGCACATCTCTACCGTGTATTCCCAGCTGAACTGTTTCAAAAGTTCCCTTGGCTATAACTTCTTTTATAATAGCCTTGGTAGAATTTATTGGAATAGCAAAGCCAAGTCCCTGACCGCCTTGAGTTTTAGCAGTATTTATTCCAATTACTTGACCTTTAGAGTTTAAAAGTGGTCCTCCGCTGTTTCCTGGATTTATTGAAGCATCAGTTTGAATCAAGTTTTCTATAACAGAACTTCTGTCTATAGCAATGGTTCTGTTGAGTCCTGAGATTATACCTGAGGTAACTGTTCTTTGAAGTTCCAGTCCTAGAGGGTTTCCTATTGCAATAGCTATTTCTCCAACTTCTAAACTATCAGAATCTCCAAGTTCCATAGCGGTAAGTCCTTTTACATCAACCTTTATAACAGCTAGATCAAGCCCTTGATCAAACCAAAGAAGTTGAGCTTTTACTTCATCAGCATTATTTAAAAGTACTTTTATTTCTTTAGCATTTCCATTGGCAATTACATGTGAATTTGTAAGGATGTATCCATCACTATCGATTATAACTCCTGATCCTATTCCTTCAACCAACTCTTTTTCCATAAAGAAGTTATCTCGAGTTTCTAGAGTTGTAATTCCTACAACTGAAGGCATGCTCTTTTTAACTACTGCTGAAACTGTGCTTATAGAGTCATTGGTATTTATTGTTATAGCGTCAGCTTTGGGATTATCCTTTGCTAGGTCTGTATTTTTAAGAACTAAAGGTGCCAAGAAACTAGAAGAAAATCCTCCTATAATAGAAGCAACAAGTGCCAGGATTATATAAGAAGCCATGCTTCCTCTAAAGCCTCTTTTCTTTTCCTTAGGCTGAGCTTTTCTCTCTATATAGATATCCTCGGGTATACTAGCGTAAGACTTTCTATATTGACTCACCGGTTCTTCTTCATAGGATGTCTTAAAATCATTCTCACCCATACTTTCATGGCCTGCCTCGGTTGATGGGTCCTCCTTGATTACAAAATTAACAGTAGCATCAAAATCTGAATTTTCTTCGGTATTAAGTGGATCATTATCAGGATTATTTAAATCATGATCATCAAAATGGTCCTCATCAAGATACATATCATCATTGCTGTTAGTGTCATTGTTTTTGTTTTTATCATCGTAATTCATAAAAATTTCCTCCTTAAAGATTATATATTCTTTTTCTTTTAAACAAACTCTAAATAAATTTTTATTAACTAATATCTTGGTCTTATAAAACTCTTATATTTATTGTCCTATTACCCTATAAATATATAATACAGACTAATTGTCAAAATAATATGTTTAAAATATGTTATTCTTGTGTTATTTATAGATTCTGCTTTCTTTGGATATTTCCATAAAAGAGGAAAAGAAAAGCGAAGAAGAAAAAGATAAGTTAATATAACTTAATATTGAGCAAAAAAACAAACCATCAATTTATGGTTTGTTTTTTAAAATATCTATTTAAATAATTCTACATACTCTTCATAGCCTTCTTTTTCGAGATCTTCACGCTTAACAAATCTCAAGGATGCTCCGTTTATACAATATCTCATACCACCTTCATCTTTTGGACCATCAGGGAAAATGTGACCCAGGTGGGAATCACCGGCCTTACTTCTGACTTCGGTTCTTCTCATGCCCAGAGTTTTATCGGTCAGTTCCTTTATATTTTCAGCGATTGGTCTTGTAAAAGAAGGCCATCCGCATCCTGCATCGTACTTATCCTGTGAAGAAAAAAGCGGCTCGCCTGAAACTATATCTACATAGATTCCATCTTCTTCCACATCATTATACTCATGAGTAAAGGGCCTTTCAGTTCCTGACTCTTGAGTTACCTTATATTCCATAGGAGTAAGCTTCTTTTTTATTTCTTCCGCGCTTGGCTTTGTATATTTTTTATCCATCTTTATCCACTCCTTAACTATATAATACCCAAGTTTTGCGAGTTGAAAATATTTTTTAAGCTAATATATGATAATTATAAAAATAGATAAAAAAGTTTTCAATTATAGTGTTTGAATAAGGTTAAAGATGTATATATATATAATGATAACGAATATCAATAAGCAAGAACAATATATTCATCAAAATCATAAAAGATTCAAAAAATATATGCAAAGTACCACAAATTTAAGGAGGTATTGATTAATGGAGTTTAAAGATTATAATCCGTTAGAAGGAAAGATGTACCAGGTTATGGACCAAGATGGAAAAATAGTACAAAAGAATGAAGTACCGGACTTATCAGATGAAGACCTGCTTTATTTATATAAAACTATGCTTTTTACAAGAGTTATAGATGAAAAAGCAGTTTCTTATCAAAGACAAGGAAGAATGTTAACTTACGCACCAAACACAGGACAAGAGGCAACTCAGGTCGGTAGTGCTTTTGCAATGAATAAAGAAGATTATCTTGTTCCAGCTTTTAGAGAACTGGGAGCATTTCTTGTAAAAGGTGTTCCGCTTAAGAATATCTACCTGTATTGGTATGGAAATGAGTGGGGAAGTCATATGCCTGAAGGTGTAAATGTACTGCCAGTATCAGTTCCGATAGCTTCACAGTATTCACACGCTGCAGGAATTGGAATGGCTAACAATATAAAGGGTGAAAAAGTAGTGTCTGTTGCCTATGTTGGTGACGGAGGAACTTCGCACGGAGATTTCCATGAAGGACTAAACTTTGCAGCAGTTTTTAATGCACCTGTTGTATTTATTATACAAAACAACCAATTTGCAATTTCAGTTCCAAGAAGCAAGCAGACCGCAAGTAAAACTTTAGCTCAAAAAGCTATAGCATATGGTATGGAAGGAATACAAGTTGACGGAAACGATATTTTTGCTATGTATAATGCTACAAAAAAAGCTATAGATAAGGCTAGAGACGGTGGAGGACCAACTCTTATAGAAGCATATACCTATAGACTTGGAGCTCATACAACATCTGACGATCCTAGTAAATATAGAACTGATGAAGAGGTTGAACCGTGGCTTGCAAAAGATCCATTGATACGATTTGAGAATTATTTAAGAAAACTTAAATTAATTGATGATAAATGGTTAGAAGAAACTAGAGAAGAACTTGAAAAAGAAGTAGGAGATACATTTGAATCAATTGAAGATAAATCAGATACAGAAGTTGAAGATATATTCAAGTACCACTACGAGACAATGCCTCCTCAATTAGAAGAGCAGATGAACGACTATCTAGAATTTTTAGAAGGGGGTAAGTAAAAATGTCAAATAAATTAAACCTAATAGGAGCAATTACTCAGGCTCTTGATAACGAGTTAAATGAAGATAAAACAGTTGTTATTTATGGTGAAGACGTTGGAGTTGAAGGTGGAGTTTTCCGAGCAACCCAGGGACTTCAGGAAAAATATGGTGAAGCAAGAGTATTTGACGCACCACTAGCTGAGTCAGGAATTGTAGGAACTGCAATAGGTATGGCTATAAATGGTATGAAGCCAGTAGTTGAAATGCAGTTTATGGGATTCTCTTATCCGGCATTTAACCAGATAGTAACCCATGTTTCTAGAATGAGAAACAGATCACGTGGAAGATACACTCTTCCTATGGTAATTAGAGCGCCTTACGGTGGTGGAATCAGAGCGCTTGAGCATCACTCTGAAAGTACAGAAGCTATGTACGCTCAGATACCAGGACTAAAAGTTGTAATTCCGTCCACTCCTTATGACGCTAAGGGACTTTTAATAGCAGCTATAAGAGATCCAGACCCAGTTCTATTTTTAGAACCAAAGAGAATAAACAGAGCCTTTAGACAAGATGTGCCGGAGGAGAGCTATGAACTTCCAATTGGAAAAGCTAAGATTGTTGAAGAAGGAACTGATGTAACTATAGTAGCTTGGGGAGCTATGGTAAGAGACACACAAGCAGCAATGGCCCTAGCAAAAGAAAAAGGAATAAGCGCAGAATTAATAGATCTTAGAACTATTTCTCCAATAGACAGAGAAACTATTGTAGAGTCAGTTAAAAAGACAGGAAGAATTATAATTGTTCATGAAGCTCCAAAAACACTTGGACTTGGTGCAGAGATTATGGCTATTATTAATGAAAAAGCCTTTCTATATTTAGAAGCTCCTCCAACAAGGGTAACTGGTTTTGATACAATATTCCCTCTTCCAAAAGGAGAAAAACACTATATACCAACTCCAGAGAGAATAGCTCAAACAATAGAAAACGTAGTTAAATATTAAATCCAAGGAGGATGCATTATGAAATTTGAATTTAAATTTCCCGACGTAGGAGAGGGTATTCACGAAGGGACAATAGTAAAATGGTTAGTAGAACAAGGTGAGGAAATCAAAGAAGGAGATTCTATCATCGAAGTTGAAACAGATAAGGTAACTACAGACATTCCATCTCCTAGAACTGGAAAAGTTTTAGAACTTAAGGGAGAAGAAGGAGATACCCTTCACGTAGGAAATGTGTTTGCAGTTTTAGATATAGCAGGAGACGGTTCTCAACTGGCAGATGAAGAAAACCTATCAGCAGCAGGTGGAGGAACTGGAGATGCAGGAGATGAAGCGGATAAGGAAACAGAGTTAGATGAAAAACAAGAAGAAGTTGAAGAAGAAACAGCCGGAGTTGTTGGAGAAGTAGAAGTTTCTTCTACAGAAATTCCTTCAAGTGACGAAGGTAGAAGCAGTAAAAAAGCTCCAGAAGAAAAAACTGGTAAAAAAGTTCTGGCAACACCAGTTGCTAGAGCAATGGCAAAAGATATGGGAGTAGATATAAACACAGTTACTGGATCAGGCCCTGCTGGAAGAGTTATGAAAGAAGACATCCAGGCAGCAGGGGCGCAAGCTTCTAAAGCAGAGGAAAAATCTGAAGCATCCAAAGCAGCTCCATCACAAAAGAGGGAAGCAAAAGCTCTTAAGCTTGATGAATCAAGCGAAGATGACGGAAGATATGAAAGAGTTCCATTAACTAGAATCAGAAAGACCATATCTGAGAAGATGACAGAGTCAAGATTTACAATTCCTCATACAACAGTTATGGATGAAATAGATGTAACAGAACTAGATAAATTTAGAAAGAAATACAAGGAAAAACTAAGAGAAGAAGGCGTAAGCTTAACTTACCTTCCATTTATAATTAAGGCAAGCATAACAGCTATCAAGCAACTTAGAGAGTTTAATGCTTCACTTGACGAAGTAAATGAAGAAGTAGTTTACAAGAACTTCTACAATATAGGTATGGCTACAGATACTGAAAGAGGACTTATGGTTCCGGTTATAAAAGATGCTGATAAGATGAGCATAGTTGATATAGCAAGAGCTATTGAAGACTTAGGTTCTAGAGCTAAGGAAAACAAGGTAGACTTAAGTGAACTTCAAGGCGGAACATTTACAGTAACAAATTATGGATCTATCGGTGGACACTTCGGTATACCTATAATAAATCATCCGGAGTCTGCAATACTTGGACTTGGAAGAATAGTTAAAAAACCAGTAGTAGATAAAAATGATGAAATAGTTGTAGGAAAAGTACTTCCTATATCTCTATCATATGACCACAGAATTATAGATGGATCTAGCGGTTCTAGATTTGTTAATATATTAAAAGAATTGTTAATGGACCCTGATATGCTATTTTTAAAATCTTAAATTTTGAATCTTAAAAGGGAGCTATAAAAAATATGGATAATTATGATGTAATAGTAATAGGAGGCGGACCCGGCGGGTACGTCTCCGCTATAAAAGCGGCGCAGCTTGGTAAAAAAGTAGCAGTTATAGAAGACGGAAACCTTGGAGGCGTATGTTTAAACTGGGGTTGTATACCTACTAAAACTATGCTTACAACTGCTAAGCACTATAAAAACATACTAGGGGCAGAAGAGTTTGCAATAGAGGGTATAGATCCTGACAAGCTAAAGGTAAACTGGACAGCTCTAGTAGAGAGAAAGCAAAAAGTAGTAGACAAACTTATAAATGGTATTAGAATGTTGTTTAAGAAAAATAAGGTAGAATTAATAGACGGTTTTGCAACTGTTAAAGATAAAACAACAGTAGAAGTTAATGGAAAAACTCTAAAGACTAAAAATATTGTAATAGCAACAGGTGCAAGTGAAGATTATCCTGAAATAGCAGGTCTGAAAGAAATGGATAATAAAGGAAAAATTATATACAGCAAGAGTACATTTGAACTCCAAGAAATACCTGAAAATATAGTTATTATAGCGGGAAACCAGTACAGTATAGAGTTTGCAAACCTATTTAACCTACTGGGTTCTAACGTAACTATGGTTTATAAGGAAGAAAGTATTCTCCCCCACGTGGAAAAAGAAATGGCTAAAACACTAGAGAGACAGCTTAAAAAAGATGGGGTAAAGTTTGTATCAGGTGCTGTTTTCAAATCCATCAGCGAAGATGGAATAGTTGTTGAGCAAAAGGGCAAGGAAAAAACATTTAAAGCAGACAAGTACTTGGTATCTTGGGGAAGCAAGCCCAATGTCAAAGGACTTGAAGCCTTAAGCCTTAAGAGAGATAAAAATGGTTTTATAGAAACTGATGAAACTATGCACACAAACAGAGAAGGCGTATATGCAATAGGGGATGTAAATGGTAAGTATAGACTAGCCCATGTTGCCTCAGCTGAAGGAATAGTAGCAGCTGAAAATATTGCGGGAAAAGACAGCAAGATGAATTATAATCTAGTGCCTCTTTTAATCTATACAAGTCCTGAACTTGCAAGTGTTGGAATTACGGAAGAGACAGCTAAAGAGCGAGGAATGGATGTAACAGTAAGTAAATTCCCTCTAGCAGCTAACGGTAAGGCCATGAGCGAGGGAGACACAGTAGGATTTATAAAAGTTATTTCCGACAATAAATACGGAGAGCTTGTGGGAACTCATATAATGTCAGACAGCGCAGACAATATGATATCAAGTGCAGTTTCAATAATGCAGCTTGAAGGAACAGTCTATGATATGGCAAAGACTATACTTCCTCACCCGACAACTTCAGAAATATTTATGGAAGCAGCTTTTGGAGCAATTGATAAACCAATTCATATGTAGCAAAAGAGGATTAAGAAAGTCTATTTATGGATTTTAAGATTGATTCTATAAGATAAAATTTCCTAACTATAAGACTAGATCTTATAAAAATACTATAAAACACCTAGTGATCTATATCTTGCTAGGTGTTTTATAGTATCTAAATATAGATCAATAATGTTATAATAAGAATAGATAAGTGGTTTTGTAAATTGAAAAAAATTTGAAACTTTTGTAATAAGAGTTTGAGAAAAAATGTAAAGGAAGATAGGATGATAAAACTAATAGCAACAGATATGGATGGAACCTTGCTTGATGCTAACAGTAAGATAAATCCAGAATTCGATGAAGTATTTAAGAAATTGCTAGAAAAAGATATAAAGTTTGCCGTAGCAAGTGGAAGACAGTATATGAGGCTTAGAGAAGATTTTAAAGAATATGCTGAAGATATAGTATTTATAGGGGATAATGGATCTATAGTTATGTATAGAGATAAAGAGATATTCTCCCAAACTATGAAAGACGGAGATGTTGATAAGGTAATAAAGGGAGTTAGAGATCTTAATGGAAGTAGAATAGTCTTATCTGGTAAAAAGGAAGCTTACTTTTACACCCATAAAATAGATATGATAGAAGAGATAGAAAAATACTATAAGCAATTTAAAATTATACATGACTTTGAAGCGATAGATGATCAAATCCTGAAAATAGCAATCTATGT
>NZ_JARIEF010000023.1 GCF_029266915.1 Tissierella sp.
CCGAACTATCCCACTCTATTACTTTTCCTCTGTCTCTAATCCAAACTAATTCCCCAGCTTTGTTTATAAGTCTGATTTCACAATCATAATAATCTATCTCACCTTTTAAATGTTTATCCAGTTCTTCCTGGGCCTTTTTAGCATCTTCTTTAAAAAGCATCTGGTTCCATATATCTATATTTATAGGCCCCAATTCTTCTAAAGTATAGCCCAACATCTCCGGTAAGTTAGTGTTGAAAACGCCATCACCATTTTCAATATTCCACTCCCATGTTCCAAGATTACTGGCTTCTATTATTTGGTTTAGTTTTTGACACTTATATTCTAATTCTTTAGTAAGTTCTTTTATTTGAGTTATATCTATAGCTACAGCTAAAAAGAAGGACCTTCCTCCAGATTTGATCGTTTCTATAGAAAACAATCCAGTTAGGAGTTTTCCACTTTTGCTTATAAATATCAGTTCTTCATTTTTTATGGTTTCTCCATTTTTAATCCTTTGTCCTATAATATTTAATTTTTCTGTTTCAAGAAATATATTGGATTCGTAAACCGTCTTTCCTATAAGATCTGACTCTTCATAACCGGTCTTTTCTAAAAGTGCAGGATTTAGATTGATAAATCTTCTGTCACTTATATCATTAATGCTCATAGGTATAGGGTTAGATTCAAATATACTCCGAAAGTTACTCTCAGAATCAACCACCTCTTGGTGGTTTCTTTTTCTTTCGTAAGATTTTGATAGTATCCCAGCTAGAGTAGATAGTAAAACAAGCTCCTCCTCAGTCCATATACGAATCTCTCTGCACTCGTCAAACCCTATATATCCTATAATTTCATTTTCAATTTTAAGAGGATAGGCTGCCAAAGATTTTATATCCTGCTCATAAAGAATCTTACTGATGTCTTTGGGCAGATTCATAGTATAGTCAACATATAAAAAACCATGTTTAAACTGATCTTTCCATGAAGGCACATCTTCATATTTTATTGTTTTTAGATTTTCAATCTGAGAACTAACACCTTCACTACACCATTCAAATTTATTGGTCCATTCCACTTCGGTATTTTCTGGATTTTTATATTTATGTAAAATTATATATATTCTGCTTATATCAATAAGTTGACCTATGTCTTTCAATATCTTATTCATGTCTTTATCAAAATATTCTAAATCTTGAAATGATAATGCAGCTCTAGATAATAATTTTAAATCCTTCATTTATTATATCCCCTTAATTATTTAATTGTATGTTTTCCCCTTGAAAACAGTATTTCCACTTCATCAATATCCTCTATATGTATATGAAATTCAATTATAGCACATTGTAAGTTAGTAAGGCAGTTAGTTATCTAGAATAACAATATATATAAAAGTTTATAAATATATATAAAAACGGTATGGAACTTTTAAGCTTCCATACCTCTTTTATAATCAATTTTATACTTGCAGTAGATTTCCGTATATCATTGCAAAGTTCAGATCGTTTATTCCAAACTCTTTGGACTTGGTTGAAACTAGAAGATATATTAAACCTATAACCAGATCTTTTTTAATAATAGGAACAACAAGAATAGAATTCCAGACCGGCAAACCTGATTTAAGAGAATCCCTTCGCACATAATCCCAATCTATCATGTAAATTGCCTGCCTGGTTTTTATAACTTCCTCTGCAACTTCTTCATTTAGATTAAAATGTTCTGACCCTTTTTCTTGTCTTGCTTTTTTTTCATATCTTTTCCCAGGCTTTCCATCTTCAATTAAGATTAAATATCCATACTCTCCTTCTAAAGTTTCCAGTAACCTTGCAAGATAAGCATCTATTATTTCCTCTTCTTCTAAATTGCTGTTTATAAGTTCTATAGTCTCAACTATAGCCAATATATTTCTAGAATCTCTTACATCATCTCCAGTTATTATTCCATCTAATTTGCTGATAGGTTTAGTTTTACTTACTATATTTCTAGTCCAAACTTCACATCTGTTTCTTCCATTTTCCTTGGCACTATAGAGCGCTTGATCAGCTCGTTCTATCAATTGATGAGCTGTAGTTCCATGAACTGGATATGTTGCAATTCCGCAGCTTACACTAACAGATGCAAGTTCTCCCAATATATCGGCTCTATATATTTTCTCTCTCAAATAATCTGCGATTTTCAGGGCTTCAGGTGTATCAGTATCAGGAAGTACAACTACAAATTCCTCCCCTCCATACCTTCCAAGAGAGCTGAATTTATCAATATCATCCATTACCAGCTTTGAAACCTTTTGAAGAACTTCATCTCCAGTCTGATGCCCAAAGGTATCATTAACTCGCTTAAATCTATCCAGGTCATACATTATAATACTAGATTTACCCTGGCTTAGCTTTGTAGATTTTACCAGGTCTTCTAGTTCATCTTCCAGATATTTTCTTGTAAGCGCCCCAGTTAACTTATCTATAGTAGCTAGTTTTCTTAAAACATATTTTTCGCATAATATAGCTATAAGGTTCATAAGACCTAAGTTTTCCCTAAAAGCCTCTTTATTAAAATTATTTAAGGTATTTGAAGTTTCAAGATATAGGTACCCCTGTATCTTTGGAACATGCCTCTTTATATCACTGTTTGAATTCTTTAAATAATACTGGGAGTATCCCCCTGCAATAGGTATATACACACTGGCTTTTAAATCCTCTCTGAGGAAATTCACTTCATATTCATTTAAACTTTTTTTGCTGCTGGCCAAGATTGGATTCATAGAACTTCTTAAACGTTCAAAAATATATCTGTTTCCTTCAATATTATCACTTTCGCCAACTGAAGCTACCACTGAAAGATTGTGGTTCTCTTCGCCTAAAACAATTGCAACATTAGTAGCCAGGGAAAGATTTTTCATATAATTTAAAATCAGTTCCAAATTTCTTACAATATGATTATCCAGATTGTCTATAACACTTCTTTCATCAGAAATCTTGCGCTCAGTCTCTAGTAGATGATTCGCTTTATATCTCTTCATAAAATCTTTATCTTCAGCAAGTAAATCATAATTCTGAGATAGTAGTTGCTGCAGATCTTCTAAAGATTTTACTTTAAAGTTTTCCTCTCTTTTACTTATGACCTTTTCATCAAATTCATTCTCCAGTAAAATCTTCTCTAAATCTTCTATTCTCTTAAACAAGCTTCCATAGTTATAGCCGTTTACAAAACTTAATTTATACTCATCTGGAATATCATATATTATAGTTCTGATTATCTCTGCAGAGGATATATAACTATTTAAAGCCTTGTAGGCTTTATTTTTATCGTAGTAATAATTTCCTATTTCCATTTTAATATTGGCTTCAAGAAGTTTATTTCCTATTTTATTTGCAATCCTAAATGCTTTATTAAAACATTCCAGACTCTCATCGCCTTGAGTTACCAGACCCTTTGTATAATAATATACGCTTTTTGCTTCTGGATGCAGATCTTTGTGCATAGACGCTTCAAGTAGGCT
>NZ_JARIEF010000029.1 GCF_029266915.1 Tissierella sp.
TAGCTTCAAAATTAGATCCGGAAAAATATGATAGACAGATAGAGTATATGGCTAAGGGAAAGACTATGAATGAGGCTATAGAAAACTGTATTAAAGATGATGTTACTATTTATAGTATTGAAGAAAAATTTAAAGAAGATTAGATTGTTAAAAGACTCGTAAAGCGAGTCTTTTTATTTTTATTTTTATTTACAAGCTATGAAAAGATTAAAGCTCCATAAAATGCTTACTCTGATAATATATTCATTAGACAGAATCTTGTTATTTGGATATAATAATTATAACAACAACAATAATAACAAGAACAACAACAATAATAACAAGAACAAGAACAAGAATAATAAGAATAGGGAGAGATTAGATGAATCGTCCATTAATTATGACTCCAGGGCCTACTCAAATTCATGAGGATGTTAGATTTGCAATGGCTCAGCAAATAACAAATCCGGATTTAGATTTAAATTTTTTTGAAAAATATAAAGAAATATGTGAAAAGCTTCAAAAACTCTTAAGAACCAGAGAGGATGTACTTATATTAGCAGGAGAAGGTATGCTTGGGCTTGAGGCCGCTTGTGCGTCTCTTATAGAGCCGGGGGATAGGGTTTTGTGTATAGACAACGGTATATTTGGAAAAGGCCTTGCTGACTTTGCTAAGCTCTATGGAGGGGATGTGGTATTTTTTAATTCTGACCCTAGAAAAGGAATAGATCCAAGGGAACTAGAGGAATTTTTAAAGAATGATTCAAAATTTAAGGTTGCAACTCTGGTTCACTGTGAAACTCCTTCAGGACTATTAAATCCGGTTGAAGAAATAGGACCTCTCTTAAATAAATTTGGAATACTTTCTATAGTTGATACGGTTTCAAGCGCAGCAGGAGTAGAGGTAGAAGTAGATAAGTGGAAGATAGATATATCGCTTGGAGCAAGTCAAAAGTGTATCTCCGCAGCTCCAGGACTTTCTATCCTATCTGTAAGTCATAGAGCTTGGAGTAAGATCCTCAACAGAAAAACACCGATAGCTTCTTTTTACTGTAATTTAAAAGTTTGGAAAGATTGGTATAAAGACAAGGCCTTTCCATATACTCAGCCAATAAGTGATATATATGGATTAGAAACTGCTTTAGATAGAATATTAAATGGTGATGATTATGTAAAAAGACATAAAAAAATAGGAACTTCTTTAAGAAAGGCTCTGGTTGACGGGGGATTGGAGTTATATACGAAAGACTGTTATGCTGATACAGTTACATCTATTCTTGTTCCAAAAGGAACTAGTTTTGAAAGAATAAATAGAATTATGTTAGATGAACATAACATTATGATAGCGGGAGCTTTTGATGTTCTAAAGGATAAAGTTTTTAGGATAGGAAACATGGGAGAAAATGCCAAGGAAGAATATATTTATATAACTTTAAAGGCGCTGGATCAGACTTTAAAAGAGCTTAGGGTAGATATAAATGGCAGCCTGCACAGAAGATTTGCGGATAATATGGATGAATATGAAGACAATATAAATCAGAAGATATCATTTTCAAATTATATAAAAAAATATTAATCGGAGCTGATGAGAATTAAAGAACTTGAAAAGGATAAGGCGTTAATCAATTCTATAAAAGAAGTTAAGCTGAGGATAGATGAGGGAAGCTATATAAAAGGTGAAGACTTGGAGTTTGATTTCAAAGCTTCCCTGGAAGAGGTTTGGGGTGAGTTAAATCATCTAGATGAGGACGATATGACTGATTTTGTTAAACTTAATAACTTTTTAATAGAAGAAGTTACAAATCTTCATCAGAGAGAAAACAACCTAGTCAATAAAAAACTTATGAAAACTAATATTGATATAAAAATGATAAATAATAGATTGGAAGATTCCAAAAGAGCTTTTGATATATATGCATTCAATGATCAGATGAGTGAATATTTCTTGATAGGAGATATTCACTCAGACCTTATAAGTGTTGATAGAATACTTGAAAAAACTGACTTCTTTGAGAAAATGGTAAAAGATAAAGGGTTGAAACTTATATTTATAGGTGACTATGTAGACAGAGGTGCTTCTCATTTAAAACTGCTGCAAGGCATTTTGACGCTTAAATATTTGTTTCCAGAGCATATATTTCTTCAAAAGGGAAACCATGACCTGGGAACTTATACAGATGGAGTGGTTAAGATGGGTGTTAAAAAGCCAGAGAAAGACTCGGAAGATGACTGGTTCTTGCTTTATCTATATAATCTTACAAAGGCTAACACTACTTTTCCAGATAATATGATATATAGCTATTTAAAATTCTTTAATAGTTTGGCTATAGCTTCCTTTATAAGTGTAAAAGAAACCACCCTTCTGGTGGCTCATGCTGGTATTCCAAGGCCTAAAGGCAAGGAAGGAAATTTATTTGATCATATTGAGAGTTTGTCAGACCTGACAAATGAAACTATAAAAGATCATATAGATAGAAGTATAGTTGAAAACATAATATGGAGCGATCCTACAGATGTTAACGAAGATCTTAAAGAAGAAAGAGCTAGATTTAAATTTACCCAGGCTCAGTTTGAAGAGTTTAAAGATCTTTTGGGATTTGATTATTTTATCAGGGGACATCAGGTTGAGACCCAGGGATATCGAAAATTCTTTAAAGAGAGACTTCTGACTATATTTTCAAGCGGCAGGATTTTAAAAGATGGTGAGGATATAAATACAGATACAGCTTATAGCAAGGTGAACCCTCATATAGCTAAATTTGTAGACGGAGAGATAATACTTGTAGCTCTTAATGATTAAAGCTGCTAATACGGATCAAAGAAGGTGATAAACATGAAGGGGAACTTAGATGAAAAGGCTGAAAAACTTGAAGAAGATAAGAAGGGATTTATAAAACAGATCGGGCTTGTAATACTTGTTGCAATTCTTATCAGAGCATTTATTTTTAATATTACAATTGTAAGTGGAGATTCTATGAGTCCAACACTAGAAAATAAAGACAGACTTTTGGTTAAAAAGTATGAAGCAGTTTTAAAAACTGAAGATTATAAAAGAGGAGATGTAGTACTGTTTAAATCTCCCTTAAAAGATGATAAAAGAACTTTTATTAAAAGAGTGATTGGACTTGCGGGAGATAAGATTAATATTTTAGAGGGAAGGCTATTTGTAAATGATAATTATATGGAAGAGGATTATATAGAAAGTGGCATAGTTACAGAGTCTCTTTTATATGGAGAAGAGTATATAGTTCCTGAAAACTCAATCTTTGTACTTGGAGACAACCGGCTTCCAGGAGCCAGCAATGACAGCAGGAGATTTGCTAGTATACCTATTAAATCTATAAAAGGAAAAGCAGTTTTTAGAATATTTCCTTTCGATAAATTTGGAAAAGAATTCTAAAGAGAACAAAGGGCATGAAGATTAAGGATACACCTCTATTTATAAGTAGAGGTGTATTTTATTTAATAATTTTTAACTTAATGCTTGACTTATAAATATGTATATGTAATAATGTAAATATAGCAAGTAACTATAAGTAATCGAGTATTCAATAACAAGCTATATTGATCGTATCTATTACTTGCAGAAATTAAGAAAGAATAAAAAAATAAGAAACTGTGTGTGAATATATAAGTTTAATAAATGTATTCACAATATTATAAGGAGGAAGAAAATGAAAAATGTTAAATTAACTATAGTGTATTACAGTATGACGGGTACAAACTTCCAGCTTGCATCTTGGGCTAAAGAGGCAGCAGAAGCAAATGGAGCAGAGGTAAGAATGGTTAAGGCTCAAGAGATTTTACCTAAAGAAGCTATGCAAAATAATCCTGCTTGGTTAGCTCAGGCAGAAAGAGAAAAAGATATTAAGGAAGCTACTTCAGAAGACTTAGTGTGGGCAGATGCTATAATATTCTCATCTCCAACACGTTTTGGAAATGTTGCGGCACAAATAAAACAATTTATGGACATGCAAGGCGGTATATGGGCAGAGGGAAAATTAGTTGATAAGGTAGTTTCAGCTATGAGTTCAGCTCAAAATCCTCACGGAGGACAAGAACAGACAATACAGGCTATATACACTACTATGATGCACTGGGGCGCTATAATAGTTCCTGCAGGATACACAGATGACAGTATATATGCAGCAGGAGGAAATCCATATGGTGCTTCTGTAACAGCAGGAAGAGACGGCATGGTAGAAGATGTAGAAGCGGCTGTAAAGCATCAAGCACAAAGAACTGTAAAAATTGCCGGACTTCTAAAGTTAGGTAAGGAAAATGAATCTTCAATAGGTAAATAATACTCTTGTAGTATTATCCTTTAAAAATTGAGAGAATAATATATGAATAAAAGTTAAAAGATAAAAAACCTAGGCTGGAAAATCATATCCAGCCTAGGTTTTTTATAAATTTTTATTTTCTCATAGATTTTACAAACCATAAGTTTTTACTATAATATGCAACATAATCTTCAAACATAGCAACAGTTTCAAAGTCGCCTTCCTCATCTGCTAGGTTCCTGATATCAACTGCTAATGTTTTCATGGATTCCATATCTTTTTCAACAATTTCAAGAGATTCTTTTATAGAAAAGTCTTTAGCTTCAACTTCCTTGATCTCGGATTTTTCTAGATATTCAGCCATTGTTGATAGTGGCATTTCATTTTTCATTTTTAATAATTCTGCTACTTCATCTAAATGGTCAAATAATTCGTCATAAAATTCTTCTGTAAATTCATGGATTTTAATAAATTCTAAACCCACCACATTCCAGTGAATATTATGCATCTTGATATTCAGTACAGCAGAGTTAGCTAAATATTTCTGTAATAATTCTAAGTGCTTCATTTACATTCCTCCATATAATTTTTTTATTTGTCTATATACATATTATATGTTATAAATGTAGTAATAAAAAGGAACAAATATGTTAGTGGGAGTGAAATAATGAAAACAAAAATATCAGATGGATTTGAGATTGTAGAAGACTTGATTAAGTTAAGATGGGTTCCTGAAATTTTAGAATCTATAAATTCTGGAAATCGACGCTACAGTGAAATTAGAAGAAGCATAGATGGGATTAGTCATACAGAATTAAATAGAAAATTAATAATATTAATAAGAAAAAAAGCAATATCAAAACAAGAAGACTCAGAAAATATTTATTATTCTTTGCTTAGTTTTGGTAAGGAGTTAGCACATATTTTTGATCACTTAGAAAAACTTCAAGAAAAGTACTTTGGATATTTAAATCAATAAAAGCATCTTTTAAGAAAATAAAACTTATTAAGAAGTAATATGGAGGGTTTTATGAAAGTAATAGACTTATCAACTTCATTATATAGCGGTGTGGAAGTTTTTGAAGGAGATCCAGAGGTAAAAATTCAACTTGTCCATACTTATGAAAAAAATAACTGGCAATTAAGAAAAATAGAGATGGGTTCTCACACTGGAACTCATGTAGATACTCCCTCTCATATGCACAGGGGAAAAGATTGTCTTGATGATTTAACACTTGAAAGGTTTTTTGGACAAGCACAAGTTTTAAAACTAGATGAGAATTTTCCTAAGGGGATAGGCTTATTTTTTATAGAAGAAATAGGAGAAAAATGGCTAGATAAGATACTAAAGGCAAATCCAAGATTTGTAGGTGGAAATATAACAGAAAGATTAGAGCGGGCGCTTTTGGATAAAGAAATAATTACCTATACCGGACTTGTAAATTTAGACCTTATAGCGCCTGGTAAAACTTTTATGTTTTATGGGCTCCCCTTAAAGATAAAAGAAGGAGACGGATCTCCCGTTAGAGCTATGGCAGTTATAGAAGATTAATGGTATCGAGAGTATATTTTTTATTAAAAATAATCTTACTTATGACTTTTATATCTTGCATGTAAAATGATAGGTTAATAATAAAATATGATATAATCTCTATATGCTTTTAAGAAAAAGTAAAAAATATAATAGGGAGATTATAATAAATGCAAGGATTAAAGACTGTTATTGTTACAGGTGCTGCAAGAGGAATAGGTAAATCTATTGTAGAGCTTTTGGCTAACAATGGATATAATATATTGATAAATTACAACCATTCAGAAGTCATAGCTTTTGATTTATATAATAAGTTAAAAGATGAGGGCAGACAGGTGAGGATATTTAAAGCTGATGTGACTGTAAGGAGTGAAGTCAAGTCTATGATGGCTTACTGCAAGGAACAGTTTGGATCTATAGATATACTTATAAACAATGCGGGGGTAGGCCAGGAGAAATTGTTTACAGATATAACTGATGAAGACTTTGATAATATGATGGATGGAAATATAAAGAGTGTATTTATATGCTGCCAGGAGGCACTTAAGTATATACTTCCAAAGAAGAGGGGAAAAATTATTAATATATCTTCTATATGGGGACTTGTAGGTGCATCTTGCGAAGTTCATTATTCTGCTTCTAAAGCAGCTATAATTGGCTTTACAAAAGCTCTATCGAAAGAGCTAGGCCCATCAAATATTCAGGTTAACTGTATAGCTCCAGGAGTTATACAAACTGATATGACGGCTATGCATACTGATGCTGAAATGAGTGTTCTTCAAGAGAGTACACCTTTGATGAGAATTGGAAGTCCGAGTGATATAGCCGGCTGTGCGCTTTTTCTGGCGTCGGGCTATTCAGATTTTGTAACCGGCCAGGTAATAAGTCCTAACGGAGGCATTGTAATTTAATAAAAGTTCTAAAGGTATAATCTTAGTTATACTTTTAGAGCTTTTTTTCTGCTATAGAGTTTACCTATGGACTGTTTTAAGATATACTATTAGGGATGAATAAAGATTGGAGTGGAATGGATGGATAATAATAAACTTATGATAATAGACGGCAGTTCGCTTCTTCATAGAGCTTTTTATGCTCTTCCTCTTTTAACTACAAAAGAGGGAGTATATACAAATGGAGTTTATGGATTTTTAACTATGTTCTATAAGATAACAGAAGAATATGATCCTGGATATATATGTGTTGCTTTTGATAAAAAGGGACCTACTTTCAGACATAAAGAGTATAAGGAATATAAGGGAACAAGGAGCAAGAGTCCTTCAGAACTTGCCCAGCAGTTTCCTATAATCAGAGATGTTTTAAAGGCTATGAATGTTGTGGTGCTTGAGATGGATGAATATGAAGCAGATGATATAGCAGGTACTCTTGCAAAAATGGGTGAAGCAGAAGGCCTTGAACCGATACTAGTTACAGGAGACAAGGACTATCTCCAGCTTGCGACAGATATAACAAAGGTTCTTATAACTGTAAAGGGTATATCTGAGATGGATATTTTTGACAGAGAAAAGATTGAGCAAGTTTATGAGATAACTCCTAGCCAACTTATAGATCTTAAAGGTCTTATGGGAGATAAGTCTGACAATATACCAGGAGTTCCAGGTATTGGAGAGAAAACTGGACTTAAACTTATTAAAGAGTACCAAAACATAGAGACGGTTTATGAAAACATAGACAAGCTCGGCGGTAAAAAACTAAAGGAAAACTTAATAGAAAATGAAACTATTGCTTATCTAAGCAGAAGACTTGGAACTATCATAACTAATGTTCCAGTTGAAGCCACCATAAAAGAGTTAAAAACAGCAGAACCGGACTATGAAGAACTCCTTAAAATCTATGAAGGATTTGAGTTTAAAAGTCTTGTAGCCAAGATTCCTTCAGAGTATTCCAAGGTTGAGGAAGTTTTAGATTTTGATATAGAACATGAGGACCTATCACAGGCGGAGTTTAAGAAATTAGTAGATTTAATCAAAACTAAGAAGAAGTTTGCCTTTAAGTTCTTGATAGATGACTGGAACTATGTTTTAGATGATGTGCTGGCTGTGGCTATAAAAGTAGCAGATGAGAAGACCTTTTATATAGATTTAAAAGATTGCCTGGATGAATTTGTTGGGGAATTTAAAGAGGTATTTGAGTCTAAAGATATTGAAAAGCTAGGCTATAGTTTAAAAGATGATCTTATAATTCTCTTTAGACTGGGAATTAAGATAGAGAACTTTAGTTTTGATCCTAAGATAGCTCAGTATTTAATAAATCCAAGCCAGACAGAGTATTCTATAAACAATCTTAGTCAAGAGTATATTAACTATTATGGAATAGATGAAGAAGCACTTCTGGGCAAGGGTAAGAAAAAGAAGAGCTTTAATGATATAAGTGAAGATGAACGTAGAGACTATCTGGCATATATGATGCAGGTAAGCTTTAAACTGCAACCCATAATGATGGAGTTGTTGGAAGAGCAAAATATGAGGGACCTTTATATAGAGGTAGAAAATCCTCTTATGGAAGTGCTAGCCCATATGGAATATATAGGTTTTAAGATAGATAAAGAAGAACTTGAAATGCTGGGTGAGCGATATCAAAAGGAGATAGCAAGCCTAACAGCTGAAATTTATGAAATGGCGGGTGTAGAGTTTAATATAAACTCACCTAAGCAGATGGGAGAGGTTTTATTTGATCACTTGGATCTTCCGGTTATAAAGAAGACTAAGACAGGATATTCTACAAATGCTGAAGTTCTTGAAAAACTTCAAGGTAAACATCCTATAATAGATAAGGTTTTGAGATATAGACAGATTGTAAAATTAAAATCAACCTATATAGACGGATATATAAACTTAATAAATCCAGAAAACGGGAGAATACATTCCAGTTTTAATCAAACTATTACAACTACTGGAAGGATATCTAGTACCGAACCCAATCTTCAAAATATTCCTATAAAAACAGAAGATGGCAAACAAATTAGAAAGGCCTTTATAGCTGGCGATGATGGACACACACTAGTTGATGCGGACTACTCACAGATAGAGTTGAGAGTTTTGGCTCATATATCAGGTGATGATAAGATGAAGCAGGCTTTTATAGAAGGGGTAGATATACACACCAAAACTGCTTCGGAAGTTTTCCATGTGCCTCTGGATGAAGTTACACCGGGGATTCGTAATAATGCAAAAGCTGTAAACTTTGGGATTGTTTATGGAATATCTGATTATGGACTTTCTAGAGACTTAAATATTTCTAGAAAAGAAGCAGGAGAGTATATAGACAACTACCTTAACACTTATAAAGATATAAAAAGATTTATGGTAGACATCGTATCTGAGGGAAAAGAGAATGGATTTGTTGAGACCCTTCTCCACAGAAGAAGATACATCCCAGAGCTTCAGGCTAAAAACTTCAATGTCAGAAGCTTTGGAGAGAGGATAGCTATGAATACTCCTATACAAGGAACTGCAGCAGACATTATAAAAGTTGCCATGGTAAGGGTATATAGAGAGCTAAAAGCAAGAGGATTAAAATCGAAACTTATTCTTCAGGTTCACGATGAGCTTATCATAGAGACTGTTAAAGAAGAACTTGATGAGGTTAAAACTCTGATGAAAGAGCTTATGGAGAGTGCTATAAGCTTAGAGATTCCTTTAAAGGTTGATATAGAAGTAGGGGACAGCTGGTATGACACACACTAAACCCATGGTAATAGGATTAACCGGCGGAATAGCCAGCGGGAAGTCTACCGCAGCAAATTTTATAAAAAATGCAGGCTACAAGCTTATAGATGCGGATAAGATCGCTCGGGGCTCAATGGAAAAAGGGAGCCCAAGCTATCTTAAAACCTTAGAATGTTTTGGGGAAGACATACTAGATGAAGATAGAGAAATTGCCAGAGGAAGGCTTGGAGCTCTAGTATTTTCAGATAAAGAGAAGCTAGAGATGCTCAACTCTATAACCCACCCTTTTATATTTCAAGCTATAAAGAAGCAGATAGATGAATACAGAGAAGAAGATGTGATATTTGTAGATATTCCTCTACTTTTTGAGGAATATGAGGCTATTGAGGCCTGGGGCATATATTTTGATGAGATATGGCTTATATATACCTCCAGAGAAACCCAGTTGGAAAGACTTCAAAAGAGAAACAAGTTAAGTAAGCGGGAAGCTCTTAAGAGGATAGATTCTCAGATGAGTCTAGATTTAAAGAAGAGCCGAGCCAGTTTGATTATCTCTAATGAAGGAACCATAGAAGAATTAGAGGCAAAAATAAAAAGAAGCTTAGAAAAATTATAAATTGGAGGAAAGTACATGTTTTTAAAAAATATTATAAAAAGATTTTTGGCTTTTTTAGTCATATTTTTTATTCTATCCTCCGTAATAGGAGTAGTAGTCTATGGGAGATATCCCTTGTACTATAAGGATCACATAGGAAAATCAAGCAGTAAGCATGATATAGATCCCTATCTAGTAACGGCTATAATAGATGTTGAAAGTGGATTTAATAAAGAGGCAGTCTCAGCAAAAGATGCAAGAGGTCTTATGCAAATAACTGAGCAAACGGGAAAATGGGGATTTGAACAGCTGAAAATGGATGATTATGATAATGAGAAACTTTTTATTCCCGAGGTGAATATAGAAATTGGAACATGGTATCTTCAAAGACTAAAACAGGAGTTTAATGGTGACATGGATTTAGTTCTTGCAGCTTACAATGGTGGAAGTGGCAATGTAACTAAATGGCTTAAGGATAAGGAATACTCGAGTGACGGTAAAACTCTAGATAAAATTCCTTTTAAGGAAACAGAAAACTATGTCAAAAAAGTAAACACAAGATACGAAAAATATAAAAAAATGTATGGAGATATAAACTTTGAAAAAGAAGAATGGGATTCCATATTTGTAAATTATATTTATAGAATATTGGATCTTGTAAAGAGAGTTTAATCAGAAGGGGGGAGTAAAGTGTTAAAAAAAATAATATATATTTTTATATTGATGACAATTAGCCTGACTTTTGCCGCTTGTAGCACTTTACAGACCCCTCCTGTACTTGAAATAGATAAGGTTGAGGGTGAGGAGGCTGTAGGAGTTAAGGATAAGATAATAATTCCTCTAACCAAACTGAATACTATTGACCCCCTTAAAAATAATAATATAACTTATTACAATTTTAGCAAACTTATCTATGAGGGTTTGTTTGAATTTGATGAAAATCTAGAGATTTCTCCACTCTTAGCAGAGAGTTATACTATAGAAGATGAAGGCAAGACCATAGTTGTAAGGCTGAAAGATGACATATATTGGCATAACGGAGATAAGCTTACAAGTGAGGATATAGTTTACACTATAGAAATGATTAAAGAGCTTGATGATGCAAGTATTTATAGGGGGATGTTCGAATCAGCCCTGGAAGTTTTTAAATCTTCTTACATAAAAAATAGAATAAATACTCATATAGTTGATGAAAAAACAGTTAAAATATATTTTGATGAAATTTATTCAAATAATTTAGAAGCTCTTACTTTTCCTTTGGTAAATAAAGAATCTTATAGCGAAGTAGGGAAAGAATTCATTCCCATAGGAACAGGTCCTTATAAGTTTCAGTCCTATAAGAGCTCTACATCTATAGATCTGCTAAAGAATGAAAGCTACTGGAGAAGTGAGCCAATTATAAATAAAATTGTGGGAAGAATATTTCAAGACGAAGAAGAGATACTTAAAGCTTTTGAAGATGGAAGGTCAGACTTTGCATTTATTACGGGAGTAGCTTTAGAAGAATATAGAAAGAACACTGATTATAGAGCCTTAGAATATACAAATGGAGAGTATGAGTTCTTAGGCTATAACTTTAAAAACAACTTATTAAAGGGAGACAGGGGAAGAGAAGTAAGAAAGGCCATATATTATGGTATAGACAGACAAGAGATAGTAGAGAAGGTTTTTCTAGGTCATGCTACACAAGTCGATATTCCACTGCATCCAAACTCTTACCTAAGTGATGAAGGGATAAATCTTTATGGACATTATGCAAATCGAGCAAAGGCTATTTTAAGTGAAAATGGATTTGAGCAGTCAGATTCAGATGGGATTTTAAAAGACAGCAGGGGTAGCAGACTTTCTTTCAGATTAATTACTAATTCAAGTAACATTCAAAGGATGGAAGCGGCCCAAATAATAAAGGATAATCTTAAGGAGATAGGTGTTGAAATCATACTTGAGTACCCGGAGGTAAATCCTGATCTTTCAGGAGAGGAGCAGCTTGATGAAGAATGGAGGAGTTTAGTCAATACACTAGAGAGCGGTGATTATGATATAGCGCTTTTAGGATGGGATTTATCTATTATTCCAGACCTGACATTTATGTTTCATAGTGATCCTAAGTTTAGAGAAACAAATATTATTGCTTATAAGGATGAGATGATGGATAGTATTCTTGAGGAATCTTATAGAGCAAGAAGAAGAGATAAGCAAGAAAAATACAAAGATCTGCAATCTTATATCATAGAAGAGATTCCTTATTCAAGCCTTTATTTTAAAAATGATGCACTCTTGGTGAAAGACTATATAAAGGGAAAAATGAGTCCTCAGTTTTTCAACTTATATAGAAATATAGAAAAATATGAGATAGAAGAGGCTTTAGAATAAAATTAAGTCTAAATAAACTTGAAAAATATTTAAAAAAGCTTATAATGTAAATAGGAAAGATAAATGCAGGGGTGGTGGAATTGGTAGACACGATAGCTTGAGGGGCTATTGCCTATAACAGGTGTGAGGGTTCGACTCCCTTCTTCTGCACCATATATCTTTTCTCGAAAATAAGTGTTATACTTGTTAATGGCAGAACAGGTATGCATTTTATTGTTTAATATATAACAAAATAATCTTATAAAGAGGTGGAAATATAATGGCACTTAATTTTACTTTTAAAGGTGGGATACATGTACCTGACAGTAAGTCTTATACAAAAGACAAAAGTGTAGAAAAGGCAGAGACTCCAAATATAGTATACATACCACTACACCAGCACGTTGGAGCACCATGTAAAGCACTTGTAAAAAAAGGAGATATTGTAAAAATTGGTCAAAAAATAGGAGACTCAGAGGCTTCTGTATCGGCGCCGGTTCACGCAAGTATTTCTGGAGTAGTAAAGGGTATTGAGCAGATGTATAGTACAGGAGGAAGTCAAACTGACTGTATAGTTATTGAATCAGATGGAGAGGAAGCTTTTGATGATGCATACTTATCTTACAAAAAAAGCGGTACGCTTAGCGATGAAGATATAGAAAACATTGTTAGAGAAGCTGGAATCGTAGGAATGGGTGGAGCGGCGTTTCCTAGTGGAACAAAACTTAGAACATCAAAGGGAAGCATAGATGCTGTTATTTTAAACGGTGCAGAGTGTGAGCCCTATCTTACATGCGACCATAGAGTAATGCTTGAAAAGGCTGATAAAGTGATAAGCGGTTTAGAAATTATGCTTGATTATTTCCAAACGGCTAAGGGATACATAGGAATTGAAGATAATAAGCCGGATGTTATAGAAGTGCTTACGGAAGCAGCTAAGGGACATCCAAACATAGAAGTAATCAGCTTAAAAACTAAATTCCCTCAGGGAGACTCTTATAGAATTATAGATTCTATACTTGATAGAAAAGTTCCTCAGGGTGGAAGAGGTAAGGATGTTAATTCAATAGTAAATAACGTTGGTACTGCTATGGCTATTGCAGAAGCTGTATATGAAGGAAAGCCTTTGTATGAGAGAGTAATAACTATAACAGGAAGTGGAATAAATCTGCCTAAAAATTTATTGGTTAGAATAGGTACAACTATTGGAGACGTTATAGAACAGTGTGGAGGATTTAAAGGAACTCCTGGAAAGATTATCTCTGGAGGACCTATGACTGGTATTACTCAGTTTACGCTGGATGCACCTATTACAAAAGGTACTTGTGGTATTTTAATCTTAAATGAAGAAGAAGCAAAGATGCAAAAGACTACACCTTGTATAAAGTGTGGTAAATGTGTGGACATCTGTCCTGTTTTTTTAGAGCCACTATATATATCTGCAAATTCTCTTAAAGATAGGTTTGAAGAAGCAGAGGAACTAAGCGCAATGTCATGTATAGCGTGTGGAAGTTGTACTTATATATGTCCTTCTAAAAGGCCATTAACTGAGTCAATAGTTCACGCTAAGAATGAAATAAATATGAGAAGAAAAAAATCTTAATATAGGGAGGAAAGATAATGGGAGAGAAAGTTGTAATTCCAGGAGATGAGCCGTTAGCTCTGGATAAACATTTAACAATGTCCCTAGCACCTCACATTAAATCAACTGAAACAACAAGAAAAATAATGCTTGATGTTATTATTGCTTTAATACCAGCTATGATAGGTGCTGTTTACTTTTTTGGACTTAATGCATTGATGTTAATTGTTTTATCAGTAGTATCAGCTGTAGCATTTGAAGCGGCTGCGCAAAAGTTTTTTAAGAAAGATATATTAATTGGTGATTTAAGTGCCATTGTTACAGGTCTTTTAATAGCCTTTAACTTGCCTGCAGACGCACCATGGTGGATACCAGTTTTTGGTTCAGCTTTTGCAATTATAATAGTTAAAGAATTTTTTGGAGGTATTGGTTCTAACTTTATGAACCCGGCACTTGCTGCAAGAGCGGCACTAGTATCATCTTGGCCAGTTATAATGGGAAGCTACATAGGACCCGATGGAATAACAGGCGCAACACCTTTAGCACTTATGAAAAGCGGAAGTACAGAACTTCCTTCAATTGCTAAGATGTTTATAGGAAACATAGGAGGTTCACTTGGTGAAACCTCGGCACTTCTTTTACTTATAGGAGGGGCGTACTTACTTATTAGAAAAGTTATCGATTGGAAAATACCAGTATTTTATATAGCAACAACTGCTATAATGTTGCTTGTTCTTGGAGTAAAGCCTGAATTAATGCCTTACCATATATTTGGTGGTGGACTTATTCTAGGAGCGTTTTTCATGGCTACAGATTATTCATCTTCACCAGTTACACCAAAGGGTAAGATTATATTTGCTATAGGCGCAGGCCTTTTAACAGCCCTCATAAGAGTTAAAGGTGGTATGCCAGAGGGTGTATCTTATGCAATACTTCTTATGAACGTAGCAAGCCCTGTAATTGAGAAATTTACAAAGCCAAAAGTATTTGGAAAAATTGTAAAACCAAAAATGTTTGGGAGGGTGAAATAAATGAAAGAAACACTAAAATTAGGATTTATCCTATTTATATTTACAGCTATAGCTGGAGGAATATTAGCTCTAACTAATAACTTTACGGCTCCTATCATTGCTGAAATTGAAGAGGAGGCAAGTTTTGAAGCTGTAATGAAACTGTTTCCCGAAGCAGATGATTTTGAAGAGATAGATGAAGTTCTTCTTACAAACATAAAAGGGAAATTTGCTCCTATAGTAGATGGACAAATAGTTTATAAGAATGCAGAAGCAATTGGATATTCTTTTAAAACCGAATCATCAGGATATGGAGACAATCCTATAGTTGCTATTACTGGAATAAATAGTGATGGAACTATAGCAGGTATTAATGTTGTAACCAATAGTGAGACACCGGGATTTGGTAAAGCAATAGAAGAGCCTTTTTTCCAGGATACATTTAAAGGAAAATCTACTGAATCAGATCTTATACCAGTAGATGAACCATCTGCTGAGAATGAAATATTGCTTATAACAGGATCTACAATATCCACTGATGGAATATTAAGTGGAGTAAATGCTGCCAGAGCAGTTTATAGAGAGAACTTTAACAATAAATAACCAGGAGGTGTAAAGGTGAAAATATCTGAAATATTTAAAAAAGGGATAATAAAAGATAATCCAGTACTTATTCAACTTGTAGGACTTTGTTCAGTACTAGCTGTAACAAATACAGTTGTGAATGCTTTTTCTATGTCAGTTGCTGTTACTGCAGTTGTGATTTGTTCAAATGTTGTTATATCAATGCTTAGAAAAGTTATTCCAAAAAAGATAAGAATACCTGCTTTTATAGTAGTAATAGCAACTTTTGTAACTATAGTAGAGATGCTTATGCAGGCTTATGCTCAGCCGATATATCAATCTCTTGGTATATTTATTCCCTTAATAGTTGTAAACTGTGCAATTTTAGCTAGGGCTGAGGCTTTTGCTTATAAAAACAAGGTGTTTGCTTCTGCACTAGACGGTTTGGCAACGGGACTTGGCTACACTGTAGCAGTTGTTATACTGGCTTTTATTAGAGAGACTATAGGAGCTGGAACTCTTTTTGCAGGAACTGATTTTGTAATAGATGTTTTTGGAAAGAACTATCAACCGGCAGCAGTTTTCGTAGGTCCAGCAGGAGCTTTTATAGTTCTTGGTATCTTAGTTGCTGTATTTCAAAGTATAACTAAAAAGATGGAAGCGAAAGAAAAAGCAAAGCAAGCTCTTGAAGCATAAAATAAAGGAGGGAAAACGATGAATTTATTTACAATACTTATTTCTACAATATTTGTTAACAACTATGTATTTGCAAGATTTCTAGGAATCTGTCCTTTCTTTGGTGTTTCTAGCAAAATGGAAACAGCTACTGGTATGGGAGTTGCAGTAACCTTTGTAATTACAATATCTTCTATACTTACTTGGGCGATTGATAAATTTATATTAACACCATTTAAAATACAGTACTTACAAACTATAGTCTTCATATTAGTAATAGCTTCTCTTGTACAATTTGTAGAGCTTGTTATAAGAAAAATATCTCCTACGCTTTATAGCGCAATGGGTGTTTTCTTACCACTTATAACTACAAACTGTATAGTACTTGGAGTTGCTATTCTTAACGTAAAACAAGGAAATACTCTTATAGAAACTCTAGTAACAGGAATTGGAGCTTCATTAGGATTTTTCTTAGCATTAATTCTTTTAGCAGGAGTAAGGGAAAAACTTGAAATAGCTGATGTTCCAGAAGTTTTAGAAGGATTCCCTATTGCTGTAATAGCTGCA
>NZ_JARIEF010000037.1 GCF_029266915.1 Tissierella sp.
AGTTTGTAATTGGGATGGGCAAGAAAGATAAGGCCATACTTCTTGATACTGATACACTTGATTATACTTATGTGGATATGGACTTAAAAGACTATACTCTAGTAATTATGAATACAAATAAAAGACGCGAACTTAGTGATTCTAAGTATAATGAAAGACGGGATGAGTGCTAAAGATCCCTTGAAATCTTAAAGGGCTATAGATCTATAGAAAATCTTTGTGAGCTTATGCCTGATGAATTTGAGGAGCTTAAAGAGCATCTAAAAGATAATCGTCTCAGAAGAAGAACAGAACATGTTGTCTATGAAAATGCACGAGTCTACAAGGCTTATGACGCTCTTAAAGCAGGAAAGATAGAAGAGGTTGGTGAACTTCTAAAACAGTCGCATGCTTCTTTAAAGGATCTCTATGAAGTAACAGGAAAAGAACTTGATACCATAGTAGCGATTGCAAATGCCAGCAAGTTTTCAGTTGGATCTAGAATGACAGGAGCTGGATTTGGAGGATGCGCTATCTCTATTGTAGAAAAAGATAAGGCTTCAGAGTTTATAGAAGAAGTAGGAAAAGCCTACAAGGAAAAAATAGGATATGAAGCAGAGTTTTATAGATCAGATGCAGGAGATGGAACTAAGCGGATTTATGAAGAAGACCTTAAGGGTTAAGTGGAAATAGAATACATTATAAAATTAAAATAATTTATAAAGTTAAAACAGCTTAAATCTCTATTGTAATAATAGGAATTTAAGCTGTTTTTTAATAAGTTTTATTTTTCTAAACTATCTTTAATCATACTTTAGTTTTAATCTAGCTTTTGAATGATTTAATTATTTAAATGATAATTTTATTATTTGATTATTATTTATTTATTTATTTTCAGCTTGCTTTATTTACAACTACATAATCTCTTTTAAATCCTTGTAGTCCATATCAAAAGCTTCAGCAACTGCCTTGTATGTTATAAATCCATCCACTGTATTTACTCCCTTAGCAAGAGCTTCATCTCTTTTAACTGCTTCTTTCCAGCCCATATTAGCTATTCTCATGGCATAGGCTAGGGTAACGTTAGTAAGGGCAAATGTTGAAGTTTGTGCTACCGCCCCTGGTATATTTGCTACTGCATAGTGAACTACTCCGTGCTTAAGGAAGGTAGGATTTTCATGAGTTGTAGGACCTTCTATAGTTTCAACGCATCCGCCCTGGTCAATAGCCACATCAACTACGACGCTTCCTGGCTCCATCTTTTTAACCATCTCTTCAGTTATAAGCTTGGGAGCTTTAGAACCTGGTATCAAAACAGCTCCTACTACAAGGTCAGCAGTCTCTAAGGCTTTAGTCATATTATAATTATTGGAGTAGAGGGTTTCTATTTTACCCATAAATACTTCTCCAAGATAAGTCAATCTTTTTATATCAATATCAAGTACTGTAACTCTAGTTCCAAGACCTATAGCTCGTCTTATAGCTCCAGTTCCTACTATACCTGCTCCTACAACTACTACGTGAGCTGGTGGAACGCCGGGAACTCCGTCTATAAGCTTTCCTTTACCTCCACGAGTTTTTTCCAGGTAAATTGCGCCTTGCTGAACTGCCATCCTTCCTGCAACTTCACTCATAGGAGTCAAAAGGGGCAGGGACCTGTCTGCTAATTGAACAGTTTCATAGGCAATAGAGGTGGTTTTAGCAGCTAGAAGAGCTCGGGTAAGTTCTATTTCGCTTGCTAAGTGAAGAAATGTAAAGATAATAAGATTTTCTCTAAAATATTTATACTCTTCTTTTAAAGGTTCTTTTACTTTGAGTATCATATCGGCCTTCTCCCACACGTCCTTGGGATTATCTAATATCTCGGCTCCAAACTTTATATACTCTTCATTAGAAAAACCAGATCCCATACCGGCATCTTTTTCTATAAATATATTATGACCTGCTCTTTTCAAAGCATCTACTCCTGCGGGTGTTAAAGAAACTCTACTTTCCTGAGCTTTTATTTCTTTTGGAATTCCAATTATCATTAATCTTCCCCCTTTTTAGGTACATACTCTTATCTTACCACTAAAGGAAAACATTTTCATCAAGAAATATATAATATTTTTAATAAATATTTTAAGCAAGACAGAGAAAACAAAGATGACCTCTATGCAAAAAGCTTTCTCACATAGAGGTCATCTTTGTTTTTTATAATTTTAAAATCATACTTTCACTTTTTACTTTATATTAAATCTGCAAGATCTTTGTATTCTATATGGTCAAAAGTATCGGCAACTGCTTCATAAGTTACATAACCACCAGTTAGGTTTATTCCTTTAGCTATAGCAGGATCTTCTTGAGCTGCTTGTTTCCAGCCGAGGTTTGCTATTGTAAGTGCATAAGGGAAGGTAACGTTAGTCAGAGCAAGTGTTGCAGTTTTAGATACGCCTCCTGGTATATTTGCTACTGCATAGTGAACCACTCCGTGCTTGATGAAAGTTGGATTTTCATGCGTTGTAGGACGAGTTATGGTTTCAACAGCTCCACCTTGGTCAATGGCTACGTCGATAATAACACTTCCGTCTTCCATGTTTTTTACCATTTTTTCAGTTACAATTTTTGGAGCCTGAGCACCTGCTACAAGTATTGCAAGAACTACAAGGTCGGCTGATTCAACTGCTTTTGTTATATTGTAGTTGTTTGCAAAAACTGTTTCTACCTTGTCATTATAAACTTCACTTATATGCTTTAGCTTGTGGATATTTCTATCAAGAAGTGTCACTCTAGCTCCCATACCTGCAGCACGCTTAACAGCAGCGCTTCCTACAGTCCCCGCTCCTATAATAACAACATGGGCAGGTGCAACTCCTGGAACTCCATCTAGAAGAACTCCCTTTCCTCCATTGATTCTTTCAAGGTGTAGAGCGCCTTGCTGAATTGCCATTCTTCCTGCAATCTCACTCATAGGTGAAAGAAGGGGAAGAAATCCGCTTGGTAGTTCAACAGTCTCATAAGCTATAGCTGTAGTTTTAGCTTTAGCAAGAGCATTTACTAGGCCTTCTTTGTTTGAAAGGTGAAGATAGGTAAAGATAATCATATCTTCTCTGAAGAAACTGAACTCTGACTCTAGGGGTTCTTTTACCTTCATAATCATTTCGGACTTTCCCCAAACTTCTTCAGCTGTTTCTAATATTTCTGCTCCGAATCTTTCGTAGATTGAGTCTGGAAAGCCGGATGCCTCCCCTGCTCCATTTTGTATATAGATAGTATGGCCCGCTCTTTTAAACTCATCTACACCCGCTGGTGTTAATGAAACTCTGTTTTCGTGTTCTTTTATTTCTGTTGGTATTCCTATTATCATAATATTCCTCCTTTAAATTTAACAAATAATTATCACTTAAAAACCTGCATATATAATAATGTTTTACTGAATTTTATATTCAAATATAAGGCAATAAGCTATTGTTATAATACTATAAATATATAGTTACCCAATAATGCCAAATTCTAAATATATTATGGTATAATAGATAATGGTCAATACATAAAACAGAAA
The DNA here is from genome assembly GCF_029266915.1 of Tissierella sp. Lineage (GTDB taxonomy): Bacteria > Bacillota > Clostridia > Tissierellales > Tissierellaceae > Tissierella_A. The sequence continues at coordinate 3,521 of NZ_JARIEF010000037.1, forward strand.
GAAGGATTTAAAATGAATAGCAAAGCCAACAAAATAAAACTTATATTAACAGATCTTTTACTGATAAATTTATCCTATATGTTAGCCCTATACCTAAGGCTTGACTCGGTTACTACACCAAAGTTTCTATTTTATTTTGATACTTATCTTAAGACTACGATATTTATAACAGTTATCAAGCTAGTAGTGTTTAATCTCTTTAATATGTACAATACTCTATGGAAGTATGCCAGTATTAAGGAACTGAGAAACATAGTAGCAGCTGTGTTTTTAGGAAATGCAATTGCAATAAGCTTCTCATCTATAACTAATAATAATCTTCCAAGAGGAGTTTATGTTATAGTTCCCCTGCTTGAAATGTTTTTGATAGGAGGAATGAGATTTAGCTATAGAGCCTTTAACAAGAACAATATGTTTACTAGAATGCAAGCGAAAAACAAGAAAAGAATCTTAATAATAGGAGCAGGAGATGCAGGTGCTATGCTTATTCGTGAGTTTAGAAACCACGAAAAACTTAATTCTCAGCCTGTTGGAGTCATAGATGATAATTTAAGAAAAAAAGGCAGCGTTATAAACGGAGTAAAAGTATTGGGCGGAAGGGAAGATATACTGGCTATTTCAAAAGAATACAGTATAGATGAAATAGTTGTTGCCATGCCTTCAGCTTCTAAAAATGAAATAAAAGAAATCTTAGAGATTTGCAAGGAAACCAGATGCAAGCTTAAGATACTTCCTGGAATTTATGAACTGATAGATGAAAAGGTAAGTATAAAGGAAATAAGAGATGTAGAGATTTCAGATGTACTTGGAAGAGAAGAAATAAAAGTAGACCTAGATAAAATTTGCTCTTATATAACTGATAAAACTGTTCTTGTAACGGGGGCCGGAGGGTCTATTGGTTCAGAACTCTGCAGGCAGATAGTAAGGTTTAACCCTAAGACCTTGGTGCTATTAGATATATATGAAAACAGTGTTTATGACGTTCAGATGGAGTTAAACAGAAACTTCCCGGAACTGGATCTGAAAGTATATATTGGTTCAATCAGGGATAAGGCAAGGCTTGAAGAAATATTTGTAATGGAAAAACCTCAAGTTATATTTAATGCCGCAGCCCACAAGCATGTACCGCTTATGGAAGCTAGTCCAAAAGAAGCTATTAAGAACAATGTGTTTGGTACTCTTAATCTAGCTCAGCTGTCAGATAAATATGGTTTAGAAAGATTTGTCATGATATCCACTGATAAGGCTGTAAACCCAACTAATATAATGGGGGCTAGCAAAAGACTTTGTGAGATGATAATTCAATCTATAAATGTACATTCTAAAACTGAGTTTGTAGCAGTAAGATTTGGTAATGTGCTGGGAAGTAATGGTAGTGTTATTCCTCTATTTCAAAAGCAGATAGAAGAAGGCGGACCGGTAACAGTTACTCATCCAGATATCATAAGATACTTTATGACAATACCCGAGGCAGTTCAGCTTGTAATACAAGCGGGATCTATGGCTAAGGGCGGGGAGATATTTATACTTGATATGGGTGAGCCAGTTAAAATTATTGATCTTGCAAGAGATGTTATAAGACTTTCTGGATTTGAACCAGATGTGGATATAGATATTAAGATAACAGGACTAAGACCTGGTGAAAAACTATTAGAAGAATTATTATTAGAAGAAGAGGGACTGGAAAACACTTCTCATGACAAGATATTTGTAGGACAGCCTACATTTACAGATTATAGACTACTTTTAAAATCTTTAGATGAACTACAAGCTATAATAAAAGATGGAGATGTAGAAACATTTATATCCCAGGTAAAAGCTATAGTTCCAACATATAAAGATAATAAATTAGTAAATAAGGAAATCGAAGATAAGAGAAGAAACAGTTAAGCAAAGACCCTCAAGCAAGCTTGAGGGTCTTTATCTAAAAAAATATTTGTTTTTTCCTAAAGTAGTGACATAATTCCAGTAACCACTGGAATAAGTGCTGATAGGATGAATATTGCAGCTAGGAAAATAGCCATTTTACGTTTCATTTTCTACCACCTCATTTAATTTATCCGATATCTATTGATATAAGTATTATACCATAATTATAATATATTTAGGATATAATACAAGTAAATTCGAAAAAAGATGGTGAAAAGTATATTTGACTAGTTAAGTTTATTAATATAAAATTAGAGAGTTAATGTTAGAGAAAGGGAGAGAAAAAGATGCCAACTAAGTATATATTTGTAACTGGAGGAGTAGTATCATCCCTCGGAAAAGGGATAACAGCAGCAAGTCTTGGACAATTATTAAAAAGCAGAGGTTTGAAAGTAACTATACAAAAGTTTGATCCTTATATAAACGTAGATCCTAGAAACATGAGTCCTTATCAACATGGAGAAGTCTTTATAACTGATGATGGAGCTGAGACGGATCTTGACCTGGGCCACTATGAAAGATTTATAGATGTAAATCTAAATAAAAACAGCAATGTTACTGCTGGAAAAGTATATTGGTCAGTTTTAAACAAGGAAAGAAATGGAGAATATGATGGTAAAACTGTTCAGGTAATCCCTCATATTACTAACGAAATAGCTGAAAGAATGATCAGAGCATCTAAAGAAGGCGAAATAGATGTGGTAATAACTGAAATAGGTGGAACTGTTGGAGATATAGAGTCCCTACCATTTATGGAAGCTATAAGGCAGATAAAGTATGTTGTAGGAAAAGAGAATGTAATGTATCTTCATGTAACTTTAATTCCTTATCTAAAGAAAGCTGGCGAGTTAAAAACAAAGCCAACTCAACATAGTGTTAAGGAACTCAGAGCAATAGGTATTCAGCCGGATGTATTGATCTGTCGAACTGAACTACCTCTTGAAAACCACGTAAAAGAAAAGTTAGCTCTCTTTACTGATTTAGATCCTTCAGCAGTTATAGAAAACATGGACGCTGACTCACTTTATGAAATACCTCTGATGCTTGAAAAGCAAGGACTTTCTAAACTTGTAATAGACCATCTAGGACTTAAAACTAAAGAACTTGACTTAAGTCATTGGTATGAATTAATTGAAAAAGTTAAAAATATAAAAGGTGAAGTTAATATTGCCCTAATCGGTAAATATGTTGAACTAAGAGATGCATATATTTCAGTGGTAGAATCACTTAACCATGGAGGTATTGAAAATGGAGTAGCTATCAATATCAAATGGATACAAGCAAGAGACTTAGACTGTGAAAATTGCAAATCACTTTTAGAAGGAATGGACGGTATACTTATTCCGGGAGGATTTGATGACAGAGGCGTAGAAGGAAAGCTAATAGCTATAAAGCATGCTAGAGAAAACAAAGTTCCCTATCTTGGAATTTCCCTTGGGATGCAACTTGCAGTTATAGACTATGCAAGAAATGTACTTGGACTTAAAGATGCAGACAGCACCGAGTGGAATGAAGAAACAACAGCACCTGTAATAGATTTAAGACCTGAGCAACCAGATCTAGATCTTAAAAATGGTGAAATAAGACTTGGATTATTTCCTTGTAAGCTAAAAGACGGTACTCTTGCGCAAAAGGTTTATGATGATGAACTTATCTATGAAAGACATATGAACAGATATGAAGTGAATAATGAATACAAAGATAGATTGATACAAGCAGGACTTATAGTTTCAGGCGTTTCTCCTGATGAGAGATTAACTGAAATAGTGGAGATAAAAGATCATCCTTGGTTTATGGCAGTAAATTTCCATCCGGAATTTAAATCAAGACCAACCCACGCTCACCCAATATTCAGAGAGTTTATAAAAGCAGCACTAGATAATAGAAAAGAAATTTAAGCACAGTAAAGCCTAAGTCATAGCGACTTAGGCTTTTTTAATAAGAATTTCTTTAGCTAAAGATAAATCTATAGAAAAAAATATTGAAAAATGATAAAGTAGATGAGAGGTGATTTTAGAGATGCGGGAGATGACAATTGGAGAATTTGCAAGGGAGTACATATTAGATGAGAAAATATTTATCGTTCCAACTAGAAGGATAGGACTGCTGATGGTTAACGAGATGGCTATAAGTGGAGGCAGTGCTTTAAACCTTAATCCTATAACTATAAAAAGACTAAGTGAAGATATATGTCAAAGATATATAGTAGAAAATAATATTTTAATTATAGATGATATCCTGGGAAAGAGTATAATTTTAGACCTGCTAAAAACTTTAGCTGGGGATAAGAAAGATTTCTTTTTTACAGAAAATCTTATAGATGATAGAACTGCAGAAGAGATTTATAATGTAATAATAGAATTAAAGTCAAAACATATAGTGGAATTTCCAGGTGAAAAAGATTTGGATCTTATCTACGAGGCCTATAGAGCTAAACTTATAGATTTAAATGCGATGGACTCTGTAGATATAACCATGAAGGCTCTTGAAGTTGAGGCTATAGAAGACTTTAAAAACAAGAGGATTGCAGTAGCTGGAAACATTGAGTTTAAAGATGCAGAAAGAGAATTGTTTCAAGCCTTGGGAAGTGAGATCGTTAAGATAAGAATGCCTGTAAAAAATCTTGCAGACTCTCCTAAAGAGTATTTTTTCAGGGATAAGATAGATGTTCTTGAAGGAGATAGAAGAATAAAATTTTTCAGTGAATATGGGGTTAGAAATGAGATCGGATATATTATAGCGGATATATTAAAAAAAGAGCTGCCTCTTGACCAAGTTGTAGTAGCCTATACAGATAAAAAATATGTAGAGCCTATAAACTTAGAGTTTCAAAAAGCGGGACTGGGCATTAGTTTTGCGGAGGGGCTTGATATCCTATCGAGCAGGACATATAGATTTGTAAAAAATATTTTTGATTTTGCCAAGGAGTATTACAATATAAATTCTATAAAACCTATATTTTTTAATGGAAGTTTAAATATTGATATAGATAGTGTGACCAGTCAGTCCATCTATGAAGAATTGATGAGATGTAAGGTCTTCTATGGAAGAGAAAACTATGGAAAGTTAAATGCTATTCCATCAGATCTAGATCAAGAATCAAGGCTTAAAAGAGAGTGGATAAGAGATTTTTTTAAAGACCTAATAGATGCACTTCCAGAGAAGGAGGTAGATTTTAAAGTCTATATAAGAAAACTTGGAATTTTAATAAAGAAGTACGTAAAAAACCCTAAAAACAATGATCATAATTCCTATGACAAAGATTCTAGAGATGCTATATTAGAAAGTTTAAGAAGGATGGAAGAAATTCCCTTTAATATAAACAGCCATGAGTATTTCCAGATAGTCCTATCTTATTTAGAAGAGATAAATATATATAGAAAAGGCGCTAATCCCTGCAAGGTGTTTGCATGTAAATTCTCAAATGCTGGCTATACAGGAAGGGAACATCTCTATATGATAGGACTTGACAGCGATAGCCTGGCTAATAAGATAGTTGAGTCGCCAATTCTGCTTGATAAGTTAAGGCGGGAAATCAGTTTAAGCCTATCTTTTTCCAAGGAATCATATAGATATAAAAAATATAAGATTAAAGAGGCCTTAAGTGCTGATTTTAAATCTATAAGCATAGGTTATTCAAATTTTGATATGAAGGATGTAAAAGCTAAGACAGCATCTAAAATTTATACAGAATTAAAAGAAGAGTATGGCTTTATAGAAGAAAAAGAGAATCAAGAAGAGTTTGAAGGTGATAAAATACTTAGAGGTAAGGACTTGGTTTCTTCAGCTTCTGCACTTGATACTCTGGGTCAATGCTCGCGCAAATTATACTTTAAAAACAGACTGGGATTAAAAGAAAAAGAAGAAATAGAGATTGATCTCGACCGATGGCTGGATCCCTTAGAAAAAGGAAATCTAGTTCATGAAATATTGAATATATTCTTTGATCTAGCCCAGGAAAAAAGAACGGAGGCTATGCTTCTAAGCATAATAGAAGAACGGTCAAAAGAAGCTCAAAGAGAAATTCCCTATATATTAGAAGAGGTTTACCTTAAAGAGCAGGAAGAAATAAGGGACTTTTGCAGGGCTATTATAAAAAGAGAACGAACAAATGGCTTGGAAGTGTTTTTAAATGAGTTGGCTTTTGGAAGTGGCAAGAAAAATAAAGTGTTTGGTACTTTAAAAAGACAGCGGGTAAATGTTGGGTCCAGCATTTTAAGTATAAGTGGATCTATAGACCGAATAGACATAGATAGAAGTTCTAAAACTCTTAAAATAATCGACTATAAAACAGGAAATCTAAAGAATTTTGAAAAAAGGCTGAGGAGATCAATTGGAAGAGGTAAGGATAAAGTTTTTGATTATAGCCAGGGACAAAAGTTCCAGTACTATATCTATAAAAGAGCTCTGGAGGATATAATCCAGCTAAAGGAAGAATATAGGGACTATGAGGTGGAAAGTTTTTCCTATGAGTTTAGAGATGGGACTATAGATTTAAAGTTTACAGCAGATTTTATAGATGAGATAGAAGCTAGGATAGAATCACTTCTAGAACTAGATATATTTGAAAATGATAAGAGAATTATCTATGATGGAGAAGACGTTTTGACGTGTAAGTATTGTGAATTTAAGAATATATGCAGATCTGAAAACAAGGCAATCGAAGACGAAGAAGGTGATTATTAATGGACGGACTTATAGAGGCGGAATTTAAAAAAAGGGCAGAAATAGTAAAGAATTTTCACAAGAACTATTTATTAGAGGCCGGAGCCGGAGCGGGTAAGACTACAATAATAGTAGAAAGGGTTATAAATCATATAATGAGCGGGGAGATAGAGCCCCAGAATATT
>NZ_JARIEF010000007.1 GCF_029266915.1 Tissierella sp.
GTGTATTTTACAAGGCTACATATCTCTATCGTGCTATAACAAAGTACCACCTAATGACTTCGAACCAGGTTGTTGGGGGTTCGAGCCCCTCCGGGTGTGCCATAGTAAAACCTTGTATTCTCAATGAGTACAGGGCTTTTATTTTATTCTACTTTTCTTATTTCTTCTTTTTTCGTGCCACTTTTCGTGCCATTGTTGAATATATCTTGAAAAACAGTAGCAGATTCTCTCTCTACGGACTCCAAAACATGAGCATAAAAATCAGTAGTAGTTGAAGTTCTTGAATGACCTAACCTATTAGATATACTTCTTATATTTATTCCGCTTGCGACTAAAATAGTTGTATTTGTATGTCTGAGGCCATGAAAAGTAATATCTTTTAAATCATTTCTTTTTATTATCTTTTCAAAATAGTGAGATATAGTTCTGGGATATATAACTTCTCCATTTACTTGAGTAAATACAAAGTCATTTATTTCCTTAGAATCTTTATATTTCCATTTATCCCCAGCAAAGTTTCTTTTAATTAATTCTTCTTTTCTGTGAAGTTCTATTAGATCCTTTAGATAGTCAGGAAAAGTAATAGTTCTTATATTATCAGTTTTAGTAGATTTAATTGAAAGACCTGAAATTGAATTATAAGATACAGATTGTTCAACTAATATTTTATAATCTTGTAAGTCTATATGTTTCCATTGTAAGCCTCCCAACTCTCCAAGTCTTACACCAGTACTAATTGCAAGTAATATAGCTAACTGATACCTTATAGGAGCTTGAGGAAGCACTTCAAAGAGCTTATTCAAATCATGTTCATTATAGTAATTGTCTTTTAATTTTGCAGAAGGATTATCTACTGAAACTCTAGTCATTGGGTTGTCGTCTAAAATTCTTAAATAAACAGCATCGTTAAACATAGTTTTTAACAATGTATGAATATGCTTAACACTTTTAACAGCCAAAGGCTTCTTAGTAGCCTTAGAGGGAGTAGTTTCAATTATATTCATTAGTCCTATAAGATCTCCTGTTGTAAGCTTAGATAATATTTTATCTTTTATAATAGGCAATATCCAAACTCTTAAAAACATACTATAAGTTTCCAATGTTTTAGGAGCTATCTTTTTATAATCAAGCCACCATATTGCATATGATTCAAAATATCCATTTGCTAAGTTTAAAAACTTTGGATCCTTATTCTTTATTGAATCTTCAAAATCTATTTCTTCTTTTGTTAAGAGCTTCTTTAAATCTCTTCCCTTGAGATCAGTTGTAATAGTCTTAGTATATCTTCTCCTGGACCCATCAACATTAAATCCATCACTTATAAATATTCTATACTTGGTTTTATCAACTTTAGTTATAGACATTCTAATACCCCCAATGGTTCGAAATAGATATAATAATTGTCTAACCTTACATATAATCCATATCTATCTCTATAGTATTCTATAGCTTCAATTATAAACTCTTCCGTAACTCCTAAGTACTCAGATAATTCATATCTATTTTTAATTCCTGCTTTATACGCATCTATTATATCTAATAGCCCGATTAACCGTTTGTAAGCCCATATACGAGCCTTACGCTCTTCTTTACGATTAATGATAGATGATTGGTCTAGTATGTTTCCGTAAGTCTTATGGTAGTGTCCTAGTTCCTCTGCTAGTATAGTAGCTTTTTCTTTATTACTCATACTTTTCTTAGTAGCTATAACTCCATCTGAATATAATCCTTTTACATTAGATCTAAAAGAAATCTCAACTACTTCTATATTTTCCTTTTCCGCTTCTATTATTAACCTCTCATACATTCAATCACTTCCTTATATAAGTAAATAGCTATTTATTTCTTTTAGATCTAACAAATGCTTTAAACTCTTCTATGTCTTGTAGTTCATCTTCTGTAAATTCTTCGCCATCTTTATGTGCTGCTATAGTTTCTACTTCTTCATTAAGTAAATAGTCGGTACTAACATTGAAATATTTAGCTAATCTATTGACTATGTCGATTCTAGGACTTCTATCACCATTTAGATACCTTGAAATAGTAACATCAGTAACATCAATAGCCTTTGCTAGCTCTTTTTGAGTAATATCCTTTTCTTCAATCAACCCTTTTAACCTACTTATAAATAAATCCATTTTATAGTCCTCCTTATATTGTATTGTTACCACTATTATAACAAAACAAACCTACTAATATATAAATATTACCTAAATGTTAATTTTATACTTGACATTAACCACTTGGTAATATACAATATAATTAACCAGTCGGATAACAACATGAAAGGAGGTTTTGAAATGAATGGAGATTTATTAAGAGGGAAGAGAGCAGAACATGGCTTTTCACAAGAAGATATGGCAAACAACTTGGGTGTATCACGATTAACATATAGGTTAAAGGAAACGGGAGACAGAGAGTTTACAAATTCAGAAATGAGAAAAATAGCATCCATTTTGGATTTAAAATTAAATGAGATCAATTCAATTTTTTTTAACAACAAAATTACCTAACGGTTAATTAAATAAGGAGGAATAAGAATGTCAGAGTTAAAAGTATTTAGAAATGAAATGTTTGAAGTTTCAATTCAAATGGAAAATGGAGAGGTTTTATTTGATGCAGAAAATGTATCTAGGTGTTTAGGATTTACTACCATTGCCAAAAGTGGCAACGAAACAATTAGGTGGGCTAGAGTAAATGGTTATCTTCCTGAAAATTCTCCACAAGTGGCGAAAGGGGATTTTATACCAGAATCATTAGTTTATAAATTAGCATTTAAAGCAAATAATGAAGTTGCTGAAAGATTTCAAGATTGGTTAGCGATAGAAGTTATACCAGAGATAAGAAAAAACGGTTCATATTCACAAGCTCCAAAGATAGATAGTAGTTTCTTATATCAACTAGCAGGACAACTTGAAGAAAAAGAAAAACAAATAGCTTTAATGAGACCTAAGGAAATATTTGCAGATGCTTTAATGACATCTAATCAATCCATTTTAATAGGAGAGTTAGCTAAAACTATTAAGAAAAATGGAGTAGATATAGGACAGAATAGACTATTTGATTATCTTAGAGATAACGGCTTCATCCACAAAAACGGAGAGCAAAGAAACTTACCTACTCAAAAATCTATGGACCTAAAAATAATGGAAGTAAAGACAAGGACTATAAATAATTCTGATGGATCAGTGAGAGTTACAAAAACACCAAAGATTACTGGTAAAGGACAGATATATTTTGTTAATAAATTTCTAGAAAACAAAGAAACAGCATAGGAGGGATAGCAATGAATGAAATATTACAAGAAATACAAGAATTAAAAGAGATT
>NZ_JARIEF010000110.1 GCF_029266915.1 Tissierella sp.
CCTATCAATCCACTTCTTGAAAATGATGAATAGGCTAAATACTCTTTAGCTTGTTTGACTGCTTGTTCTTTCCAGTTAACAGCTAATTTATCTACTGCGTAAGTTGCTTCTGTATTACTAAATCCACTATATTCAAGTTGTCCTATCAATCCACTTCTTGAAAATGATGAATAGGCTAAATACTCTTTAGCTTGTTTGACTGCTTGTTCTTTCCAGTTAACAGCTAATTTATCTACTGCGTAAGTTGCCTCCGCATTACTAAATCCACTATATTCAAGTTGTCCTATCAATCCACTTCTTGAAAATGATGAGTATGCTAAATATTCTTTAGCTTGTTTGACTGCTTGTTCTTTCCAGTTAACAGCTAATTTATCTACTGCGTAAGTTGAGTCAATAGTACTAAATCCTTCAAACTCAAGTTGTCCTATTAATCCTGTTCGTGAAAATGATGAATAAGCTAGATAATCCTTCGCTTTTTTTACTGCGTTTTTTTGAGATACAGTCTCTTGGGGCTTTATAACAGGTTCATCAATAGTTTCACCCTTTAAAGCTTTGTTTAAATTTAATTCAACAGTTTTATCAATAGCACCATAAAGTCCTAGTATAGTTGTATTTTTCTTTGTTTTCTTTACATAATTAAAAGTACTAGTGACTAATTTATTGTTTCTAGTAAGAATTATAGGAGCATCTTTTTTATAGGAATAGTAACCCCCTACTACTGAATCTGCAAATACGTATCCATTTGCTACTATAATCTCACTTGGATTTTTATAATATGTTTCTGCTATCTTTATCGAAGTTTCTTCTCTATTATTTCCTTCTATTCTATTAACTGTCAATCCCATTGACTTTAATTTATTTTCTATGCTTAATGGAACAGCAGCTTTACCACCTACTATTGTAACTTTCTTTACCTCGAAGTCTTGAATTGCTTGAATTGTTTCATCAGACATACCAGTCTTCTTAGATAAAAGTAAAGGTTTACTTAGTTTAGCAGTTACTGATCCTATTGATAGTGCATCTGCGTATACATCATATCCTAGCCCTAAAAATACTTCTTCCGTTTTTTCTCCAATAGCTTTTTTTGCTACTTTTATAGCTGTTTCTTCTCTATTATTTCCATCCAACCTCTCTACATTATATTTGTTTAAAGAATTTATAACGTTTTCTGATACTACTCCTTTACCACCTAATACAATTATATTTTTAGGTTTTAATCTTTCTATTTCACCTTTAGTTGCATCTGTTAAGACATTCTTATCTGTCATTATTATTGGAGCATTTAACTTGCTTGCAAGAAGAGTTCCGCCAAGTGCATCGATTTCTCCTCTAGATCCTACAAGTATAACCGTTTCAGCATTACTTCTAAATGCATCTTTACTCACTTCAACTGATGTAAGTACCCTATTTTCTCCACCAATTCTTTTAACAATAGGTGTTGAGGCGTTAATATTTACTGTTTCAGCTCCTACTACCGATGTAAATAAACTTGATATTATAAATACTAATGTGAAAATCTGAATAATTCTTAGGCTAGTCTTTTTCATTTTAATTCCTCCTAGTTTTATTTTAACTATATTAATGTGAAAATAGTTAACCATTAAAGTACATCCAGTATAAGCAATAGCTTTAATATAAGCAATCCATAGTGCTAGTATAAAGTGTTTATAATATTATGAGAAAGAATAATTTAAACTGTAATATAAATAGCTTTTTTAGAGATTTATTATAATAATTTTTCTGACTCAAACCTTAATTTATAAAAAAATTGTAGCCATTCAGGTTGTTTTTGAATTTCCGATTTTAATTGGTCTTCTAGATGTGAATATCCTTTATGACACTTTTTATAAATACTGAGACTTAACTTTAAGTTTGTCTAATTTATAATGCTGGAATATAAATATTTTGGTCTACTCCATCTATCTTTAATTCAAATTTATATATGGGCTGATAGAAGCCCTTTGAATCTATCATATATGATAATTTTATCTCTTCTACTTCTATATTTTTTATATTTTTTCCATTATAGATATTAAATTTTCCCTCTTTAAATCTTTCATAGACTTCTTCTTTACTTATAATTCTTACGTCTCTTACTTTTTTATATTTTATTATATTATTTTCTAGAGATTTTATTGTACTATCATCATAGTATTTAGCAGATAAGCTACCATTTATTATATATTCTCCATCTACATAGTTCTCTACGGACCACTCGAAATACACAAGTCCATCACTATCAGTATTCTTACTGAAAACTGCTGCTTCTGGTATGCTAATATCCAATTTTTTTAGTTCTTTCTCTATATTTTCTTTATCTGCATCAGCTCTATCTACCCCTTCATCAAAGCTCGAGAAGTCTGTGTAGTCATAGCTTCCACCATTATAATTAAAGGACATACTATATCCTTCACTTCTATACCAATATATTGCCATAGTATCATATGGATCTACTTCTATTTCCTCATCTATGTCCTTATCTTTTAGAAAATCTCTGAAAAACTGTTCACCATAATCTTTATCATAAGTAGTTGTTTTGTATATCGGTACTTCTTCTATATTATAGCTGTTATTATTTAAGAGTAATTGTTTATCATCTATTTCAGTATTTAAACTTAATTCTATATTTTTCATATTTATTTTATACTTATAAGCTATAAAAAGATTTCCAAATTCTTTTGTATTATATACTCCAATTATTGTAATTGATAAAATTATAACTGATATCAGTGGAAGTAGATATAAGGCCAATCTCTTATATTGTTTTCTTTCTCTTTCTACGATTGTTATAAAAGTCATAACTATTCCGTAACCAACAATAGCTCCTATCATATTATTGAATATATCATCTAAATCAAATACTCCATATCCAGTTAAAATCTGTATTGTTTCAATAGTTAATGTAAATAGTAAAGACGCTACAATTGTCCATTTAAATTTACGAAACCTATTATTTATAAGTGGAAGTATTATACCTAATGGTACTAGCATAATAATATTTAAAAGTAGCTGTGTCCAAGATGTAGTACTAAATGAATTCCAGGCTTCTCTATACGTACTTAAAAAATGAAGGTTTGAATCCCCATATGTTCTAACCCCTCTACCTATAAATGTAACCCCTATAACCATAATTATATATCCCATAAAACAAAACCAAATAAAAACTTTTCTCTTATCTAAGTTTTTATCACCCTTTAAGAATCTTTTATATACAAGAAAATATCCAACTGCCATAAATAACGCTAATATAACTATCATAATAAGTGCAAAATAAAAATTATTTTGTATTGTTGCAATGATATCGTTTATTCTCATCTATATCTCCTTTTAAATTATTCAATCCACTTTTATTCATATAAATTTACTGATATTTTTTTCTAATATCCATGTATTTTTTGTATTTATTTAAATCTATTCTTTTAAAGATTATAATAGATTTACTTTAATTATCTTTATAATTGTCTCTTCCACATAGTTACTTTCTTCTATAACTTCAAACTCAATATTTATCTCTCTCGTTCTTCCCTCAAATTCATCATCCCAATATATATAAGTATATTCACCATTTGATAATATCTCCTCAACATCTTCATCAAAAATACTGATTTTACCTTCAATATCTAATATTTTCTGAACTTTATTATCCATATCAAATAATGTAATCACCTCTTCTAAAAAATCTTCTAATTCTTGAAAAGCATTATATACTCCTTCACTTACATAGCTTTTCCATTCCCTCCACTGCTCTAAGCTTTCTATTCTTTCACCATTTATTTCTATATATTCATTATCTTCATCAAAATAACTATTCTCTTTTTCTTCTATAGCCGAATCAAAATATAAAATTATATCTCTTTTATTTTCAAATATTATTTTATCATTTAATGTTTTAACTAATATCATTCTATCACTCCATCATATAAATTTAATCAAGTACATGTTTACCCTTTGTTCCATCTTCAGCGACATAATATCCATCTATTATTTCATTTATTCCGCCACCAAATAATAAATTATTTGATTCTATAAATTCAATAAATATATCTATAAATTCATCACAAGACATATTATCTGGCATGCCTGATACACAACCCTGTATTTCAAATTCTCTTTCCATAATTCCACCTCTTTTTCAACTTATACTAATTCATAATACTCGATCACATGATTTAAGGAATCTTTTTCTAGTTTTACAACTACAGGTCCTTTAAGAAAAGTAGTTTCATCTGACTTTTTATTTTCTAACATAATAAAATGGCTGCAAAGTATCAGTTCCTTATCTTTTATCATATTCATAGGATCATATCCGCATATTAGAGCTTTTGATTTTTTTGTTTCATATTCCTTATCAAAGAAACTTTTAAACTTATTTTCTTTTTCTAGCATAAATTCTTTATACTTTTCTCTTATCTCAGGATTATCTTTTATTTCCCTAGTTTGTATATTGTTTTTAAACTCTTTAGAGACTTGGTCAAATATATTTTCAGTCTGTCCTTCTATCTCCTGAGTAAAGTTTATATTTAAATCATCTAACAGCAATAAAAATAAGGTTCCTGTAAAGTAAGCAAGTCTTCTTACATCAAATAAAAGTTCTATATCATTTGATAGTTTGTTTTTATATTTATTGATTCTCTCATTATAAAGAGTTTGGGAAATATATTTAAGAGATTTGGTCCCACAATATTCGGCACTTCCTTCAAATGTTTCAACTAAAAATTCATAAGATATATCCTCTCCATATCTTTTCTTTCTGAAGTTTCTAAGAGCTATTATCTCTTTTAATAAATCAAGCTTTTGTTCTTTTGTTTTATCTTCAAAGCAAGCTACAAGCAATTGATTTTCTTTATATTTTATTTCAAAGTTTCTTAAATCCATTGGGTAGTCTAATCCTTTTAAGTCATTTGGAAACCTCGATTCTTTATTTGAATATTGATGGGAGTGAAACATCTCGTGAACTATGTTCGCGGCTAAATTTTTTCTGTCTTCTTTTACTGGATCCTCTACCATCCAGATAGCCAGTTGATCTCCCTCAAAATCAATACTAGAGTTGCCAAGAAACCTTTTATCGTAAGATACTTCTTTATCCTTTAAAAATACTTTTTCAAGATTATATATTGCAAATTCTCCTCTAGAGAATCCTGCCCAGATATCCTGAAAATTAACTTTACCTAATTCTGCTCCTATTTGACTATATAATTCTCTCATTTATTTTCACTCCTAACAGATTGTTTTATCCAATGAGATTGAGCTTAATGATTTAATACAAACACGAAGAAAATCCTATAATTTTACCTAAAAAAAATCACTATTATTTTGATATGAAGTAAACTATTCAAACTAAATTTTATATAAGCAGTTCTAGAAATGATATACCTCTTCACTATTTACATAACTCTATATAATCTTCTTTAGAAATAATATAACATAGGGTAGTAACTTCTTTATCATCTAAAGCTTTTAACTTTTCTTTCTTTTCAAACTTATATTTAAATCCACATTTTTCAATTACTCTTTTAGAATTATTATTAAAATCATAATGACAACAAGTAATCAAATCTAAATACAACTCCTTAAATCCATACTCTACCACCCTATCTACTGCTTCTGGCATAATACCCTTGCCCCAGTAATTAGGGTTTAGAACATATCCTACTTCTCTCTGGTCCATTTCTTTAATACTTATGTCTGATTTTCTATCATGCAAGCCTATGCTGCCTATCACCTTATCTTCTTCCTTCAATACAATAGCATAGATCTCACCACTTTTTATGAACATTTCTATAATCTCTTTACTCTCTTCTTTACTTTTATGCATAGCCCAGCCAGCATTAGGTCCAACTAAGTCACTTTTAGCGTATTCATAGAGATCATCAAGATCAGTTACTTGCCATTGTCTTAATATTAGTCTTTTAGTTGTTAGAGTTTTCATATATCCCCCTTTTAGAGCGTATTATAAAATACTATTTAAATAAGCATTACCTATTTACAATTTTAAAATTTTTAATTTATACTTCCAAAAATTTCTTAAATTCAGCTTCTGTGTCCTTAGCATCCTCTTCGAGTTTTGTTAAGTTCTTCCTTAAGTCATTGACTATATCTTGTATTTTTTTAATGGCTTCTTTTACATTATCTAAAGAGTTATTTATCTTTGTTTGTACAAACCAGTCCGCAAATATTCCATCTAGAAAGAAGTCTGCAAATGATGCAAAAGAAGATAAATTTACTTGAATATCGGTGAACTCGTTTACATCAGATAGTTCTTTTTTAAAAGAGCTTAAGTTATCTTGGACATCTTTAGCAATCTTATTTGCATCATCTATGGCTGAATGTTTTCCTATATTGGAGATAAGTCCTCCCCCAAGCATATCCCAAGTTCCCCAACTCTTTGCGCTTTGAAGTTTTTCTTTTACTCCTTTTAAAGAATTTAGAGTTTTTTCTCCAGCAACGATAGCTTCTTTTACTTCTTTTATATCTATTTTAAGTTCTTCAATATTCATAATTAAATTTTTCAATCTAATTCCTTGAACCCCACCTTCTTTAATTATTAACTCTTCTTTTTCCCTTATAAGCTTCTCATATTTTCTATCTATATCTTTATAGTCTTCTAATGAGCTGTTAAGAGAGTTTACTTCTTTTTCTAGCTTATTTATTTCCTCTCTAGCATCTTCAAATTTAAGTTTTGCTAAGAGATATTCTTCTTTTTCTTTATCAATTTTTTCATACTTGTTTCCTAAAAGATTTGAAAATATAGAAGACATACTTAAACCTTCAAGTTTTTCTACATCCTTTCTTTCTTTATCTAATATATTTTTTAAATTTTCCATTTGAAGTTTTCTTCTGCGAAGTTCCTCTGTCTTTGCTTGGCTTAAAGATTTAAGTTTATGGTATTCTCTCAGTTTTTCTTTTATATCTAGTATTTCTCTATTTATATATGTAAGCATAAGTAACCTCCTATTTATATTATATTAAATATTTTGAGTAAGGGTTTAAGAGTTTTTCTTTATATATATTTTCAAGACTTTTATAAGCAAGAATACTAAGTATATACTTACTCCTAGTATAAGTAATGACAGAATTGTTGCTACTATCGATATTCCCTCTTGAAATGCTGATACAGATATATCCATAATAATCCCTCGATAAATTATTTTTTTAATTTACTTAACTTTAGTAAGGTGAATTATCTATTTAATCTGAATATATCATATCTGGCAAATAAATGCATCTTAAACAGGGTAAGATTAATTAAAAATTTTGAATTTCTCTTGTAACTTATAAATAATATATTCTCTTATTATAAAAGAGCCTAGAATTAAATTCTAAGCCCTTTTTGTGATATTCTATATTACATCATAAACAATTATTATAGCTGCTGCAATTATTACTGTAATTCCTAATATTGCTATGATTTTTCCTAATATTGTTCCTATATTTACAGTATGTCCTGGACCAAATCTGCTTTTAACGAATATAGCTGGATCTTGCTTATTATAATAAAAACTATTTGCCGCTTTCCAATATTTATCATCTTCAATGTAATATTTACTACTTGGATTTTCAATAATTCTCATAATTGCTACTTCTTTACTAAATTTGTTTAAAGTATAAATATTTATTGCTATAACAATAAATGTTATGATACTAAATAGATTTATTATAAGGCTATTTATAGTAGTAAATCCTAAATTAGCCATATTTATATAAGAAAGTATCAGTTGAACCACAATTAAATTTCCAATCAGCATATTGCTCCATTTATTTACATATTCTTGATTGCTAGCTATAGAGTTCTCTATATTATCTGGGTCAATATACATTCTAGCTCTAGATATTGAATAGTATGCTAAATACGCAATTACTATAATTATAATTTGGGTAAACACTACAGTAAATATAGACATTTTTGATTTGTAAACATATTCTCCTAGAATATTATCGTAATTCCAAGCTCCATATATATCGCTTGGTAATTTATTGTACATATATACCAATATAGCTATATTAGCTAATAC
This sequence comes from Tissierella sp., assembly GCF_029266915.1. GTDB lineage: Bacteria > Bacillota > Clostridia > Tissierellales > Tissierellaceae > Tissierella_A. The sequence continues at coordinate 8,013 of NZ_JARIEF010000110.1, forward strand.
CATCAAATTTGGTATAATTGACCAGGTAAAGATACTTTTAATTTTCTGTTTTTCTTTTGTATAATTAGTTTCCATTACTCTAGTATTTTCTACTAAATTCTTCCAATTTTCTCTTTTCTTAACTTCTTTAATTTTTTTATTATATCTCCAATACACTAAATAAAGACCAGCTACATAGAGAACTTGAAATAAAAATATAGCATTAGATAGTTTTTTATAAAACATGATTATTGTAAAAATAAATGTTAAGGAAATACCAACAAGTATTACTTCCCTTTTATATTTATTATATATAGAATTTAGTTCTTCATTTTTAACTTTATCTTGAGGTATTTTAACTCCTAATATTATATTTGAACTCGTAAATTTGGGACCCTTTACTTGAATATATAAAATTACTAAAAACATAAATCCTTGGGTTACTAGATAAAAGACTTGATTATTCATCTCCTATTCCTCCTTTAAAACTTTCATAGTAACTTGAAAATAACTTTAGTAGATCTTTTTCTTTCATTCCTCTATTCTTAGCATTGGCGATTAAATATTCTAAATCAGAATTGATTAATTTCTCAAAATCCTCTATGCCAACATCAAATACTTCTCTTATTTCTGCTCCATTTCTTCTATCCATACTCACATAACCTTCATCCTTTAAAATATTATATGTCTTTCTTACAGTATGAAGATTGATCCCTAAGTCTTCTCCAAGTTGTCTAATAGATGGTAGTCTCTCACCACGTTTCATCTCTCCATTTGCAATTCCTATTATCATCTGTCTTTTTAATTGCTCATATATTGGAATTTCAGAGTCAAATTCTATTTTTATTATCATATCACCACCTCCTTCTGTGTTATGTATGTTATAGTAAATATATAACAGCAATCTATTATATGCAACTGTTTTATAAAACTTTAATATATTAAGTTTTAAATTTTCTATTTTTATTAATAAACAAATTAAAAGAAGCCTATGTAATAGACTTCTTTTAATTTGTCTATTACATAGGCTCCACTATATTTCTTATAATCTTGATAGATTTTAATTAATTTATTTGAAATCTACTACTTATAATTTTTGGTTATACCTTGCTATTCTATACGTATAGACTCTAATAAGCCGTTAGCTATTTCATAGTCTCCTTCTTCTATCATAAGATCCGTTCCAAAAAATGAACTACCACCTATTATCCTCATATGTCCACCTGCACCATGATTCTTCATAATATATGGTATGTGGTTATCATCTAGGATTGCCTTCATCATATTTAATTCCATTTCATTTGAAGTACTTCTGAGTTTTATTAGTTTAACCTCATCTTTATTATCTCCCATAGTTTTCTCCTTCCCTGAAATGTTTTTTTATTATGAGTACTGATAATAAATTTATACCCCTAATATCCAGAAGTAGTTAAATAATCTATCTCTACTTTTTATCCATATATCTATTTTCTCAAAAAAATTCCACATATCTTGATCTATTTTATCCTGAGATAGGTATAAATCTTTAACTTTTTCCCATTGGTCCAAACTTACTTTTTGTGGACCATAGTAATGAAAGTTTAGAAACACCTTATCTAGATAAGAAGATAATAATGAAAAATCTTCCATAATTATAAAAATAGAGCTCTCATTCCAAAATTGATCTGGATATTTATCCGCATAACAAAATTCATATACATCGTGACCATAATCATTCAAATCCGTTAAATTCATTAACTTTATCTCGTCCACCTCTTATAGGATTATTCTTATATGCTTCCATATTTGTTTTTTAACATATGCTGTACTATTCTCTCTAATATATTACTTAAGATCATATAGCTTACAGCGAATAAAAGAGATACTACTTCTAACCATAATAATATACATACGAAGAGATAAATCAAATTTAATATTATATATATTATTGCTTCAGTTTTATCACGCTTTTGTAATTTAGTTTCAGAATTATTTTTTATATCTTTTTTTATTTTTATGTACTCCTGAGTAGATATGCCTACAACCACTAGCCCAGAAGCTATTAATATGAAAAGCATTACATCATAAAACATTAAATTATCTCCCTTACTATGATATTTTAATATTATTATATCATAAGGAGGATATATAATATTTTACTTAGCCTCAACTATAAATATTAATTCATCTATTCTAGTTACTTCTACTTGTTTATTATGCTTCTGGAACTCTTTTTTAAGCAAATCAATATTTGAAAAATATTCATCTTCGATCTCTTCAACTTCTTCTTTATTAGAAATATTTATTCTTGCTTGTTTTTTCTCTTCACTTTCAAACATTATATCTCCAATGATAATTTTACCTTCAGATTTAGTAACTCTGAGCATCTCATTTATGGCTATAACTTTTTCATCTTCATTTAAATGATGAAATGCATAGGTTGATACTAGAACATCAAATTTATTGTCTCCATAAGGTATATTAAGAAAGTCTCCCAATCTTACTATTAAACTTGGAAACTTTTCCTTTGCTTGATTTAGCATTTCTCTCGATTGGTCAATTCCTATAATATCATAATCTTTATCTAAAAATCTTTTTGCTAAGTTTCCTGTACCTACCCCTATTTCTAATATTTTCATATTATCTTCTTTATCTTTAATAGCTTTTTCAAAAACTTGATCAAGTAAATTATCATAGTTCTTATAGAACTTTAAACCACTGATATCTTTCTTTACAGACTTATCATAGGTTTTGGCCCAACTATCAAAGTTCCATCTATCCCACCATTCATTCTTAATCTTCCATACTTTATTCATAGATTCTATATGTTCCACTATCTTTTGTTGATAATTTGCCCCATCACTTTCATAGATAGTATCCATAATATTTTCTAATGAATCCTGAATCAACTTGATTTTATGAATTTCACTGTTGACAACATCCCACTGGGTATAAAAGTGATCAAGTATATTGTTTTTACTATCGTCTTTAAATATCTCTTTAATCTTTTCAATAGGCAAATTTAATTCTCTATACATTAGAATAGTCTGAAGCTTTATCAAATCCGATTCCTTAAAAGATCTATAATCATTTTCATTATCTCTTTTAGGACTTATCAATCCTTTTTTTTTAAAAATCTTATTTTATTGGTAGTAGTATTGAATATCTCCGCAACTTCCTTTATTGAATAAGTTTTTTCCAATCAAAGCACCCCTTTTATTATCCTATCTATAATATAAACCTTAGCCTAAGGCTAAGGTCAAGGGAATTATATTATTTGTTTTATTTTACATCTATATATTTTTCAAGTCTATTTGTTACTTAAGAACTGGTGCCATAAGTACTCTGCCCGTTCCTCTGTATACATTTACAAGTCCTTCTCCTGAAGCTGCTGATCCTATAAGAGTTTTGCCTGACCTTTCTACTGTAAATGTTAAGCTTCCAGACCATGCTATTGCCATGTTTCCGTCTATTTTCAGTTCATCATCTTCCAGCTCTATCTCTATTAGTTCTTCTCTTGGTACATAAGATTCAAGTGCGACAACTCCCCCGCCTGAAAGTCCAAGATTAAAAAGGCCCTCTCCTCCAAGTGCAGCGGACGATAGGTTTGATCTCATAACTGCTTTGTGCTTTAAATCTGAATCACACGCTAGAAACAGTCCGTCTTCTATTACTATTGAATTATTCCAGCCATCTACATCAATAAGTAATATATGTTTATATGTAGGCTCCAGAACAAGTTTGCCTGTACCTGTGTATTCAGGCTTTATTGCTGATTCTCCTGTGACTTTTCCTCTAAAGGTTTTGCCAATAAAATCTCCTACGCCTTTAACGCCTGTTGTAGCTTTTACGTCCCCGACCATCCACTGCATAGCTCCTGCTTGAATGGTAATATTTGCCATACTTACATCGCAAAGCAGCTGTCTTCTTCTGACATTCATTTCAGATGCGTAGTATGCAGCTTGAGCTGTAGTATGATTGACACTCAAATCCCTTTGATACTCAACTACCTTGAAAGCTCCTTCTTGTTCTAAAATTTTAACATCATCATTGTCTTCAAAGTTCTTTATTTTAAACATAGTTATATCCTTCTTTCTTTACCTTATTTTTAAATCTAGATATCTCCTAAAATAATTTTTCTTGCCTAGGAATTATTCTTTATATATATTCTAAGTGTTTTTATAAGCAGAAATACCAAATATATCCCTAACCCCAATAATACTAATGATATTATAGCATTTACTATTGATAGTACTCCCGGAAATGCATTTATTTCTATATCCATCTATAACTCCCCCTATTTTTATATTATATCTTAAAATCTAGAAATATCTATTTAATTCTCTACAGCCTTTTTATCTTTACCTTTAGAAACACTAGACATAACCAAACTCACCAATATATAGGACACTGTCCATATAGAAAAATCTTTTAGAAAAAGAATTAAATCAAATTTATCATGAAAAAGATTATAGTTTACTCCGGCGAGTGCCCGAATAAGTGTCGCTAGGATATAGGTTATTAGAATTCTAATCCAGTCTTTTTTATTCATTTAAATCCCTCCTGATATATTTATAAAAATAGCTAGCTCTTTTTTCATTATGAGCTAGCTATTTTTTGTCTATTTATATTTTAAAGAATTCTTTAAATGATCTATAGACGCTATAGTGGTCCATTACTCCGCCTAGCTCTCTTATTGAGTGCATAGCTAGTATTGGGTTACCTATGTCTATTGAAGCTATGTCAAGCTGACTTGAGGATATAGGTCCTATTGTAGATCCGCCCCTCTTGTCTGATCTGTTTACAAACTTTTGAACTGCTATACCTGCCTCTTTACATATTCCTTCATATACAGCTGATGAAAAACTGTCTGTAGTATAGGCTTGGTTAGCTGCCATCTTTATTACAGGTCCGCCGTTTAATACCGGTTTGTTAGTAAGATCTTGCTTATCTGCATGGTTTGGATGAAGAGCATGGGCCTGGTCAGCTGATATTATAAATGAACTAGCTAAGGCTCTGTAGTAGTCTTCCTTATCTTTTCCAAGGCTCAAAGCTATTCTCTCAAGCACAGTTTTAAGCATAGGACTCGCAGCACCCTGCTTTGTCCCGCTCCCTACTTCTTCGTTGTCAAAGCAAACTAAAACATTTGTAGCATCTCCTAAGTCACTATCTATTAGTCCATTAAGTCCTGCATGAACCATAGCTAGGTCATCTAGTTTACCAATAGATATATATTCTTCATTGAGCCCTACAAGTGAACCTTTCTCTACTCCGTACAAGAACATCTCAAAGTCTAATATAGAATCAGCTTCTATTCCAAGCTTATCAGCTATTAATTTTAATAGAAAGTTCTCCTTTTCAAATTCTTCATTTATATTAGCTACTAGAGGAAGTGTGTCTACCTGAGGATTTATTTCTATCCCCTTGTTTACCTCTCGGTTCATGTGTATAGCTAAGTTTGGTATTATCATAATCGGTTTTTCCATATCTATCAGCATTTCTTTAGGCTTTAGAAGATTGTCTGTTTTAACACTTACTCTTCCTGCTATAGAAAGTGGTCTGTCAAACCAAGTGTTTAAAATGGGTCCACCGTAAACTTCAGTGTTAAGCTTTAAATATTTCTTTTCAACTAGCATTTCAGAACTAGGTTTTATTTTAAAAGTTGGTGCATCTGTATGAGCCCCTACAAGTTTAAATCCACTTTCTTCTATTTTACCTTTACCTATTTTAAATGCTATTACTGCTGAGTTGTTTTTAACTGTATAATATTTTCCTTCTTTTTCTAAAGACCATTTATCTTCTAAATTTAATCTTTTAAATCCATTATCTAATAGTTTTTCCTCTACATTTTTAGCTGCATGAAAAGCACTTGGGCTTTTATCTATAAAATCTATTAGATCTTCAGCAAATTGTTTTTCCTTTGTCATATAATCATCCTCTCAATATTATTATACCTTTATAATTAGTTTTCAATCTTTAATAACTGCTTCAATAGTCTTGTCTTTATTAAGTTCTTCATCAATAGAAGCATCTACTTCTATATCAGCTTGCGTTTTGCTTTGCATATTTAAACTTCCATCTTTATTTATTGAAAGTTCTCTTGAATAGCTAATTACAAACTTTGTATTTGGAAGTTCTAAAAGAGGAGTCTCTTCAAGCATTCTGTTACCTCCAGTAGATTCTCCAACCAGCTTAGCAAATCCCGTATCTTTAGCAAAGGATGCAAAGTTTTCAGCTTGGGCAGTTACATCTCTATCTACCAACAGATAGATTTTTCCTTTAAAACCCTCGTCTTCTAAGGGTTCTAACTTTATATCATATTTTTTGTAGTATTCGTACTCTTCTTTTATATCTTCTGATAGCTTATCTAAAATGTCTTTATCTAACTCACCTATGACTCTAGCATTTTCTACCTTATATGGGTTTCTATCTTGTCTATGTCCTTCTTTAAAAAGAGAATAATAGCTAGCTTCTAATGGCTTGTCTGTTAGGGTTCCTACAAGATTTTTCCAATAATTATCACTGCCGCCCTTATTTCCTCTTATATCTATAATAAGCTTTTCATAGATCTTAGTTTCTTTTAAAAACTCTTTTATTTTAAGCATATCCTCTTCTAGAGTTTCACCTTTAGCCATAGCATTTATTTTTATATAAGAAGTTTTATCTTTTTCTAATATTTTAGTTTCTAGATTAGGCTTTTCATATAACTCTATATTTTCTATATCACCATTAAATTGGTATCTATACATACTGTAGGAACTGGTTAAGGCTTCATAAAATGCTAAGTATTCAAGAGCGTCTTCTCTTTTAAGTTCTTCAAATTTAGCTTTATAATTCCGACTAAACTCTTCACTTGATAATATGTGTGTGTTTGGATCATTTAACTCACCTAGTATCCTTTGCATAGCTACAAAAAACTCTGCATCTGATTTAGTGTTTTTGATCAACTTTCTATATCTTCTCTTGTTTTTTAACCAATCTTCATTATTTAGCTTTTGGTTAACTTCAAAAAAAGTATATTTCTTTTCTAATATATTATATAGATAATCAAAGTCTTGAAGCTTTTCTTTCTTTTTCATCTTAGCCTCGGCTATATTATAGCTTTTAGCATCTTCTGCGGTTACTTTAAATTTATCGCTTTTGTTATAGATCATGACTATTCCAAACATAAATAGTATTCCTAGTGCAATTATTAGATTTCTTTTCATCTTTTCCCTATATGTCATTTTTTCCCCCTTAGATATTAAATTTTTATAATCTTATCTACATCTTTTTATTGCTAATATATTTATTATATGTCTATATTATAACACTCTAT
>NZ_JARIEF010000120.1 GCF_029266915.1 Tissierella sp.
TACTCTTATTCTTCTATAATGTCTTCCCTGGTATAGTAGGCAATTCCTATAGCTCCAGGCCCTACATGAAGGCCAATTACAGGTCCTATATCTACTATGGAAACCTCTTTACCCAGCTCAGCCTTCAATCTTTGAGCTAATTCTTCAGCTTCGTCTATACAATCTATATGATGAACTATGATCTCTTTTATAGCATATTTTTCATCATCATCCAAGACTACCTCTAGCATTTCCTTGATTGCTCTTTTTTTAGTTCTCACAGTCTTAAAAGTTGTTGCACTTCCATTTTTCACTGTCAGAATTGGTATTAGTTTAAGTATATTTCCTATTAATGCGCTAGCATCTCCTATTCTTCCACCTTTTTGAAGATATTTTAAATTATCTGGAATAAATAGGAACTTACTTCTTTTTATATTGTCTTTAACTATTTTCTTAATAGCTTCTATATCCTTACCTTCCTTAGCTGCACGTGCAGCTACTATAGCAGCAAATCCTAGTTGCATGGAGTTGGTTCGGGAATCTATTATATAGATTTTTCTGTCAGGATACTCTTCCATTACTTTTTTACTTACAGCCACAGCACTGTTATATGTACCACTCATCTCGGAGGATAAAAATACACAAAGTAAATCATCACCCTTTGAAACAATGTTGACCATGGCTTTATATAACTCGCCAAGAGTCGGCTGGGAAGACAAGGGTATGCCTTTTTCTTCCATCATATTATAAAATTGATCATTTTCTATTTCATTTTCTCTGATACTGTCCTCTTCAAAAGAAACATATAGGGATAAAACTCCTATATCCAAGTCTTTTATAATTTTTTCATCTATATAGCTAGTGCTATCTGTCATTATCTTTACGCTCATAAATCTTCTCTCCATTTCAACATTTTCAATATTTATTAATATATACTATATCATCTTTTAAAGTTTATTTCCAAAGTAAAAGCTAATATAGACTATCTATTCATTATATATCTTAACTGCTGATTGTGAAACTAAAATTTTATTTCTTATATCTATAATTATACTCACCTTATAAATTGAAATATAGCTTAGAATAAGGATCTATTTTAAGCTACATAATTGCTTAAATCTAAGCCCTGTAAAGTCCTAAGGTTCTATTTACGTCAAGCGTAAATAAGATTCCTGCGCCGGGCTCAGTTAACTTCAACATCTCTTCTATCTTATCTACTATTTTATCCATATTTTCTTCCTTAGATAAGATAAGTACTACATCTTTTTCTGGTTCTATTTCTATATTAAATAATTTCTCCTTTTTTTCCGATCCGGAGCCTCGTGCATGAATAACAGTTCCGCCTTTAGATCCAGCAGCTTCAGCTGCATCTAACACATCATCAGATAAACCTTTGTTTACAATAACAAATATTGCTTCATAGTCCATATCTTTCACACCTTTCTTAGCAGTGTTTGATTTATATTTATCTCCATTAATTTTTAAAGCACTCTTTAGAGGCAGAGAAAAAGCAATTCCATGATTTGATTTATTTAAGTGAAATTTCTTTGATATTTCATCATATAAATCATCTTCTAAGCTATCGTCAATAATAGTTATAAATATTTCCTTTCTTACATCCAATACCCCTAAACGATTTAACAGTTCATTTTTAACACTGCCTTTACCTAAAAAGATTGTTCCTCCAAATGCTCCTACTCTTTGGGCTATCTTTAAAGCTTTGCTTCCTTTTCCAAAATCTAAAATACAGCAAAACAATGTTAGTTTATCAATATTAAGACTCATAAGTTTTCGACTCCTTTTCTGCTTGTATTTTGAATATAAGTCCCAGCAATTGTATAGCAACAAGCGGCATCATAGCTACCATTGCGATTACTCCAAAACCATCTATCAATACATTTGCAGTAGGAATAACAGCAGCAGCTCCCTGAGCAAAGGCTAAAACAAATGTAGCTGTCATGGGCCCCGATGCTACCCCGCCTGAGTCATATGCAATACCAACAAATATAGGAGGTACCCTAAAGCTTAAGAAGGCTGCAAGACCAAAGCCTGGCAATAAGAAGTGCCATAGTTTAAGAGCCGGTATCATGATCCTCAGCATGGACATGGAAACAGCAAAAGCAATTCCCAGCGATAAGGTGGTTAGGATTATTTTTTTCTTTATCCTTCCAGCAGTAACTTCTTCAACTTGTTCTGTTAAGATATAAACTGCCGGTTCAGCTAATACAACCAGCATGCCTAGTAAAAATCCAATCAATGGCAGTATCCATGTATATTCTGACGATGCTATGCCCTGTCCCATTTCTCTACCGACTTCCATAAAACCAGCATTAACCCCAACTAAAAATAGAGTCAGACCCAGATAAGTATAAAGAAGGCCTTTTAATATAGTAGTCTTATTTTTCTTATTTAAATGAAATCTAGTTTTATCAAATATTAAAAAAAGTATCAATAATGGTAAGAGAGTTATTATAGACTCTTTTAAGAGTTGGGGAATTATTTTTATATAAGGGCTTATTATTCCGACATTGGGAATGTAAGCTTCTACCTCACCTTGAATATTTGTAATTCCAGAAACTATACTCATCACCATAATGGCAAAAATTGGTCCTGCTGATGCAAGTCCTACCATTCCAAAACTGTCTTCTTCTGAAGTTTTACCTCCCTTAAGCTGAGAAACACCGTATCCCAAGGCTAGGATAAAGGGAGTTGTCATAGCTCCAGTTGTTGCACCTGATGCGTCTACAGATATTGCTAAAAACTCTTCGCTTACTATCATTCCCAGTAATAATATTATCCCATAGGTTATTACAAAAATCTTGTTTAAAGGTTTTCCATATAAGATTCTAAGAAGGCCTATTCCTACCATAAGTCCTACTCCTATTGATACAACTACCAAGATAAGAGTGCTTCCTATAATTCCTCCTGATGCTAAATTTACCTGATCTGCAAGTATTTTAAGATCTGGTTCAGCTATTGTTATCAAAAAACCTAAGATAAACCCTAAGATACCAACTATATAAGACTTGTTGGTTTTAGCAATTGTTTGACCCATTAAGTTTCCGATAGGACCTATACCTATGTGGGCACCAAATAAGAATATTCCAAGTCCAAGTATAACAAATACAGCTCCTATTAAAAACCTGGCCATCATTTCTCCTTCTATTGGAACTAGGGTGAAATTTAAGATAACAACTAAAATTGTTATAGGTAAAACAGATAGGAGTACTTCTTTTATTTTTTCTAAAAGTATATTCAAACAATCCCCTCCTTTGAAACTTTCATCTTTAAATTTACTTGTTTTATATATTATTTATTTTATATATTGTTTATTTCAATTGTTTATTTTAATATATAGCTTGATAAATATATTAATCTTATTATATCTTAAGTAACTAGTTTTTAGAATACAATTTTACGCTAAGCCATATGCCTATGTACTAAAAAACCGACAGATTTAGCTATTTGCTTAATCTACCGGCTATAAATCAAAGATTACTTGAATATAAAGAACATAAACAACTGACCTGTAATCATAATTAAACTTAAAGTTATAAAGTTAACTGCATTGTTGCTCATTATCTTTAAACCTTTTACAGGTTTATCATCTCTTATATTCTTTTTGTCTTGAAGTTGACCATTTTCTCCTAAGTACTTGCTTTGAAGAAGCACTCCTATAATGCTGTCCAATATAGAACCTAAAAAGCCTAATACGGCTATAATAATAAATCCTCTACTGCCAAACTGCGGAAGGGCAAATGTCGAAAGTAGAAGGCTTCCAACTAAACCTGCAAGAAGACCGGCAAAAGATACACCGCCGGAGAGACCTCCAGGCATTGTTTTTCCATTTAGTATATTAAATACTCTGCCCTTGGTCATCATTCCAATTTCTGAAGAAAAAGTATCCGCTGCTGCTGCTGAGAAAACTGCAAAAGCAGGCAGAAGTATAAAGTTTTTATCCGGCAGTAAGTAGGCAGCCCAGACTATAATGCAAGCTGGAAGAGAGTTGGCCAGGACTTGTTTCCAATTTCTAGCACCGCTATCATCTTGAAGAGATTCTGCCTTTATTTTATAATCATTTTTTATTTTACTTATTAGACTACCCAAAACAAAAAATACCAATAAACTTACAGCTATCCAAACTCCTCCTAGACTATAAAGAGTCAGAGCTGTAAAAAAAGCAGCTAACATACCATCTGGAGTTATTGACCTGAGCTTAAAAGCTGCAAGCAATATAATTGAAGCTACCAGCATATAGATTACTAATCCTATGCTTCCAAATTGAAGAGCAAGCGTCGCAAACAAAGAGCTTCCTATCGGTAGACTTAAGTTATCACAACCTCCCTCTCCTATGAGTTCTATAAATGTTGAAACTATAGAAGTTAAGAAGGCAATAAATATTATCGCTGGAAGACTTACTTCTCTAAGCGTTCCACTACCTTGAAAAACATATAGGCAGACAGATGTAACTATAAAAGATACAAGCAGAACCATCATGCTTCCTTCTAGTGTTTTATCAGGAGCAAAGGAGAAGGCTTTTATCCTGCCCCATTTTTGTCCAACTACTGCCGCAAGCCCATCTCCATAAGCCATGGTGAGGAGTCCTATAAAGGGCAAGGTCTGCCAGCCAAGAAGAAATCCTGCCCCCGATAAGAAAAGCATGCTTATAGGATAGTAAACTGTTCCCAGACTATCATCTTCCCGTTCCATAGCTGATATTATATTGTGTTTGAGACTGAGTATATTTACAGGAATAAATACCAGAGGAACTATTATAAGAGGCCAGAGTTTAGTAAAAAAGGGCGTAAAAAATACCCAATTTCCTAAAAATATATGTACAAACTTTCGTGAGATTTCTGATGAGCCTTTGTTTATTCGTGCTATGATTGTGCCAACAGCAAGTACAATTCCTATATAGCATAGTGACCATGCTATAACTTTAATATTTTCCATTACTTTCTCCTTTTAATGAATCTTATTTAACTTAATCTATATAAAAACTTCCAAAATATATTGTAGCATACTTTTATAAGTTTTAATTATATTTAAAGCAAAAAACACCCCTTCTATTTTAAATTCAAGCAGAAGAAGTGTTTTTATTTTTTTAAGGCTGCATAACTCCACCAAATGCTATCCAGGCTAGGACAGATTTTGCTACTAAACTTAAAACTATATATGCTTTTTCTCCATATATATAATCTTTCCATTTTCCTACTCCTTTGTATTGCAGGATCATGTTGATTGGAAATCCTTCATATACATACTTGACAAATCAATTCTAAATTTACGTCTAGATAAGTCCTATCAAATGTGATATGGTATCCAATAATCAAAGCATAAAATTTATAAGGAGATGTGAATTAATTGAAGCAAGTAAAAAAAGAAAATGATTTAAATGAAGTAATAGAAGAAAATGAAATGGAAAACGGTAAAATTTATAAATTATTATTAAAATTTTCTCTCCCTGCTATAGTAGGCATGTTGGTAAATGCTTTATATAATGTAGTTGATAGTATCTTTATAGGTCGTGGCGTAGGTGATTTAGCACTTGCAGGAGTTACTGTGGGACTGCCTTTAATGACTATTTTCATGGCCTGTGTTATGCTAATTGGTATGGGTGCAACCTCACTTATATCTATACGAATGGGCCAGAAAAAAGAAGAAGAAGCTGAAGTTATAGTAGGCAATGCCTTGGTATTATTTATAGTAATTGGTATTACACTGACCGCTTTAGGATTAATTTTTATTAAGCCTATACTTAGATCCTTTGGAGCAAGTCCTGCTACTCTACCCTTTGCAGTAGATTATATGAGGATAATCCTCCTGGGAAGTGTCTTTATGGCAATAGGTCTTGGTATGAACAACTTTATCAGAGCAGAAGGAAATCCAAAGATAGCAATGAATACTATGCTTATAGGTGCAATTACTAATATTATTTTAGACTACATATTTATCTTTATATTTAAATGGGGAATAAAAGGAGCCGCAATAGCAACTATAATGTCTTATATGGTTACTAGTACTTGGGTGATCTATCACTTTATCTCTGGCAAAAGTAAACTTAAGATTAAAAGAGATAACCTAAAGCTAAAAGCTCTGATGGTTAAAAGTATTCTTATTATAGGTTTTCCAACCTTTGCTATGCAGATAACTAGCAGTATACAGCACTTGATCCTCAATCGTAGCCTGGCTCACTATGGAGGAGATATGGCTTTAGCTGCAATCGGTATAATCATGAGTGTATCAACCCTCCTAGTTATGCCCGCAATGGGTATCAGTCAAGGTGCCCAGCCTATCATAGGCTATAACTATGGCGCTAAGAGATATGGCCGGGTAAAAGATACACTTAAACTATCTCTGGCCGCTGCTTCTATAATAGTTACTTTAGGATACTTGGTTTCAAGGTTTTGGCCAGCCCAGCTGATCGGTCTCTTCAATCAAAAACCAGAATTGGTAGAACTTGGAACTCACGCCATAGGAATTTTCTTTAAATTCCTGCCTCTAATAGGTGTTCAAATCATGAGTGCTAGTTACTTCCAAGCAGTGGGTAAGCCTCGACAAGCTACCATCTTAAGTTTATCCAGACAGGTATTTATATTTATACCTCTTCTGCTTATCCTCCCTCTTAGATGGGGATTAGAGGGTATATGGTGGTCAGGTCCACTTTCAGATGTAGCAGCTTTTGTCTTAACTGGTGTATGGTTATGGTTTGAGATACGACACTTAACACGTACTGAAGATTTATATAAAGATAGTACTGCCGAAATAAGAGCTTAATGTTTTAATATCAAAAAACCTCTCCGCCTAGTAAGATTAAACTATCTTAATAAGCTAGAGAGGTTTTTTTATAGAAATTTTTGTATTTCAAGCGTGTAGCCATTGTTGTCTTTTAAAAAGAAGTGGTAGATATTAAACTTTTTATTTTCTTTAGGACCCTCTTCAATATCTATTCCTTTTGCTTTAATCTCTTTATAGACTCTATCTACATCATCTGTTACTAGAGTTATAATAGGACTTTTTTTCTCTGGTGTAGGTTTTATATGATCGCAAAAACCAAGACAGGCTGAATCATTTACCCTGTATATCCTGCATGTTTTCTGGTCTTTATAGAGCTTTAAACCCAATACTTCCGAATAAAACTTATCTGTTGCTTGTAAATCCTCTGTACCTAGGAATATTATAAATTCATTATACATGATGATTCCTCCTTTTTATTCCGTATCCTTAATTTTCTAGTTCTCCTATCCTATCTATATAATCTTTTTGACCATGTTTTGGATTATAGTCTGCCCTGAAGAATACTTTAAACTCCATGGCATCAAAACCATATTCTTTTAGGATCTTAATCAATAAGTCCCTGAACTGATTGGCGTTGAAATCTGTATTTATATAAATTTTATCTCTTAGTTTTATTGGAATTTCTATTTCCTCCTTAGTTTTAGCAAAATAGTTTATCCTTTGACCGTTCATATTTGTTTTATTTTCAAAGCTTCTAAATAGTTCTTCATCTAATTCTACAAATAGCTCACAAGCTTTTATATAGAGCGCTTTCCAGCTTCTGGCTTGGACGAGTTCTTCATCTAAAAACTTAAATCCGAGTGGTTTTATATAGGTAAAGTTTTCCAAAAGACTGTGGGGTATCTTACTGTCAACCCTGTAATCATCTTGTGCAGCTTTTATATCATCTTTTATTTCTTCTTCTATATTAATCTCTAAAAGATTTAACTGCCCAAAACCAAGACTCATTTCTTCTTTGATATGTGATATCCTTCCATAGATGTGATCTAGATTTTCAGGGAGATATCCTTCTGATATAAAATGCTCAACTATAAGCTCGATTTCTTCAAGAAGTTCTTGCAATATATGACTTATTCTAATTGAGTTTTCAGGCAGCTGCACCTTTATAGCTTCTATTATTTCATCCATAATATCCCTCCGATTTATCTCTTAATCTGGTCCAGATACAAGTTTTCTAAGTTCTATATTAACTTTTCTGAAGTAAATTCTTCATTTATGATAAATTCCTGTCTCTTTGTTTCATCTTTTATATCATCAAAACCAATTTCATAAACTGTTGGATTGGTATGAGACTTTACAGTCAGGAGTTTTTTATGTGTATCATACCCACAAGTATATCGAGTAAAAGTAGTTTCTTGGTACTTTTTATTCTGAACAAAACCCTCCGGCATGACCATAGAATTCATTATATTGTAAAAATGTGAAAAAGCTTCTTTAGAGTTTTCAGAGCCTTTATTTCTTTTAACTAAATAAAATGATTTAATAAATCTCGAAAATGGATCATATCCCCCTGGTAGGTCTTTAGAAGAATTAAAGTCTTCAAGTTTTTCCATATCATAATACTTATGGAGCCTTTTTACATGTGAATCAAACCTTGGAGAGTTTGTCATTACATTATAAGGATTTTCATAGTAAACAATCTCACCTTTTTTTGGCTCTACTACTATACATCTCTTGGTAGAATCAGAAAACATAAAGTGGAAATCTGGCGTTATAACCTTATTACCCCTATGGTCCCTGCTTGAGAAGTGTATGTTTGGAATATCTTCTATCAACTCTTCTACAGATTTGTAGTGTGTTAAGCAATAATTAAAATAATCTAAACTAGATATATTTATCTTGCCTTCTTTAACCTTATCGTCATAGAGATTAAAGCCTGTAAATGTATTTGTTATTCCAGCTAATCCATACTCATTTACTCCATCTTTTAAGGGATCTTTATTAGCAAAACAAACTCCTAGAGCCTTATATTTTGAATGGAGGGGCTTACCCATTAAATCATCACAAAAATTATATCCTCTTGGAAAATAAAGCGCATTATAAGTTACCGGAACTTCAAAATCCATAGTTCTTCCAATAACTGAGCCTCTGTCATAATCTATTTTTATACCTGTACACATTTATCTATCACTCACTTTATATATTTTTAAGGAATATTCTATTATTTTTATATTGTTTTTATATTGTTTTAAACCTATATTGTTTTGTATTGTTTTGTATTCTTTTTTCAAGCCCTTATATATCAGGTTCTTATATTTTATTAATAATCTTGTAGAATTTAAATTTATATAATTATATCATTTTATCTTTTTCTATATATTATTACTATTAATTGTATCCTAATTCCCCTTTATTTCATAGTGAATTCAGCTTTGCTTGGGGAGATATATTTCTATACAAAAACAAACCTCTCAACGGATAAAAGCCTGTCAAGAGGTTTGTTATATATTTTCTTAATTAATAATCTTATATTAGTATTGAATTCCTCTACCAATATTTCCTGTATTAACTTCATTTAAAGCTTGATTAACGTCAGAATTCTTGTAGTAAAAAGTACTCTCGTAATCGTTTGAATATTTAATATCAGTTTTATTCTTTTTATTGTTCCACTGTTTTATTGTTTGAACTATTTTATTTAAACTCATTTTTAAAACCCTCCTTCTGGCTAATGCCAATTTATATTATGTAGTTGTTAAACTGTAGTTTTATTTTTATGGATCTTATTGCTTATTGGCAATAAAATAAGAGCATCTACCTCTCATCTCTCTTCCGTAAAGAAGTATAACATGGATTAATCTAATAATCAATACGGTTTCCGAAAGAAATTAATGTTGTTATCTTGCCAATTGTGTGACTTTTCTCTACTATGAATTCAGTTTTTTTCTGTCTTTCTACTATTGGACCATTTAGGCTCTATATGCATGTTTAAGTCAATATTATGCAAGAAATATTTAAGCAAAGCATCATTTTTCAGAGTTTTTTTCAGTAAAATATTATAAATAAAAAATAATATTTTACTGTTTTTTTTAATATAAGTCTATAAAATCATTTAAGCTCTATAATTTCAACAAAATCATATTTATCTGCTATTTCTTTTAAATCTTTTTCCTCTTCTTCCCCTTCACCCGCTCTTAAATTATCCTCAAAGAAATTAAGAATAAACTCTCTTTGCACCTTTGAAGAAACTCTGCCGCCTAGTTTTCCTGTAAATCCAATATACTTTGTTATAGGCGAATACATGTAAGACATAGAAAAGTCTACATGGTTGGTATCGTTCATCTGTATTAAACTAGCTCGATCTGAGTTTTTTACTAGATTTATCAAGGGTTTATTGTTAGGTCCCTTGCTCCACTGCTCACTCCTTAAGAAAAGAGCAGGTATAGCTAACTTTTCATCTCTTATTTCATTTTGAATTGGTTCCACCCATGCGTCCAGTCCAAGCAATGTTTTTATTCTAGGATCTTTTAAGCTAGCATGGACAATTCCTCCGCCTCCAGTTGAGTGGGCAAGAGCTCCTATTGAGTCTAAATCAAGCTTGCCTTTAAATATCTCATCATCTTTATTTAGCTTTTCTATATCATCTAGCACTGAAACTACGTCTTCTCCATAAGTCTTTACAAGTAGATTTGAGTTTTTGATAGCATCTTTTTTTATATCTATGGTAGTTCCATCTTCAAACTTAACTCCCTGGGAACCATAGCTATGATCTATGGATGCAGCTATAAATCCATTTGAAGCTAGCTCTTCTGCGTAATCAGTGTGCAGCTCTCTAAATCCGCTCCAACCATGAGATATAATAACTATAGGGTATCTATCTAAGCTAGTATCTACTGGAGCTTTAAGATAGGAATTAGAGTTTATCTTACTTGTATGGTCCAGCATAAAGCTTGGCATATACATACTGCTGGCAAGTTGTCTTGTAAGGTACTTCCCGTCGTAAATCCATTTGGCTCTTTTATGGCCTTTAGTCTTTTCTGCTGGATACCAGACTTGATACTTGATTTTTCTCTTATCATTTTTATCTGCTGTATACTTCTCTTCCCTAGTTTTGTCTTGTAAGTCATAAGTTACAGTTCCTATTTTGTAGTTTCCGCTTGGTTTAGGAAGTTTTTCCATGGGAAGAATAATGATTAAAATTATTGAGATAATTATTAGCAACAATCCAATTCCCATCATCCACTTAGATACAGGAGGATTTAAGTTTAATATATTAAAATAATTTAATAAAATCATCACTAGATAAACTAGTCCTACAAAATAAATAGGATAATATTGCCATCTAGATTTGCCTGAGGCTATGTGAGCTACAATTCCAAGTATAACAAACAGGCCTAAAAATTTATATTTCTCTAGTATAAGTTCCATCGATCTCATCTTCTTACATCCCTTCTTATAAATAATCTATCTACTTACTACCCTTTTATTATTTTTTCTAATTTATATTTCACAAAAAAAGGATCTATGACATGTGAATATCCATAAATCCTTTTTACTAAACTATTATTTTATTAGACTTCTTCTGCTTTAAGAAGATCTTCTTCCTCTTCTTCCTCTTGATCTCTTAGAGTAAAGTTTTCATAAACTTCATACTCATCTAATTCTTCATATTCATCTTCATGCTCTTCAAGTTTCTTCTTTCCATATATAACTCCCGCTGTAACTAAAACTCCTACTGCCGCTCCTATTGTAAAGCCCATTTTAAATCCTACTTCCCAACCTTTTTTGCCGCCCATGCCAGCTCCTATAATAGAGCCACCAGCTGCTGCAGCTATAGTACTTTTTATATTCATCTTTATCACCTCATCTCCTCTATACCCTTTTTTTAAAATTAGAATTGCTCAAGTTCATTTTTTCCTATCTTATCAGCAATCCGCATAGTATCTTTTATTTCCTTAGCTTCCATATATTCATCTTTTTCTTCTATTACTTTTTCTAAACGATATATTTCAGCTTGAAGACTTTCTTTTTCAATTTCTTTCTCTGCTTCTACTTGTTTTATATTCTTTTTAAGCGAATGCTGACGTATGCCACCAAATATACTGGCAATAATAGCTCCCAAGAGAACACATATAAATATAACTATAGCTTGAGACAACTCTACTTCTGCAAATACAAAATTAATAGGAACAACTGCATTATTACTTATTGCAAATATACCAATTATAATAGCTAAAACAAGTATAAAAATAAATCCTTTTTGCATCCTAATCCCTCCTATGGTATTTTTATCTATTATAGTGAATAATACCCTGAGCTTTGAGTTTCCAACCACTTCTCCTTAAATCTAATCCTGTCTATTATTCCTTCCACTCATCGTGAATTTTCCATTTTTTATTTCTGCTATTATACTCTAAATAGATTTTCATATTTGTAAACCATTTCTTTCTTTTAAGAACATCATATATGGCATCATAATTATAATTTTTTCCTAATTTATAGATATCTAGAAAGGTTTTTCCGTCATAAAACTCAATACTTTCAAAATCAAATAAAATTCCATCTCTCGAATGTTCAAATATATAATCTACTATCTCTTCTGGCAAAGCTTCCATATGCTTTTTTCTGCCTCTCATGGCATCTAAGATTTTACCATGCATTACAGGCTTATAGTCATTTATATTCTTCATAAATATTTTGCTATAAAAATCATCATCATGGGCTGTATACACATACTTATTATTCAGCCATTTCATATTTGCTTCTTTTAAAGGTTGGAACATATGACCTAGATATAATAGTTCAGCTAATTCCATCTTATTCATATTTTCTATCCTTTTTATATCATCATAATCCACCCAACAAAAATCACCATAATCATATACATCATCATTTATAAGTTCCTTCATATTATCAGCGTCTACATAATCCAAGTATATATCATTATTCCATTTGCCATCTCCAAAAAAAGCCTTTAGAAGAAGTATATTCTCGGGCTTATCTACTATGAACTTCATAAAATCAAAAAATGTAGCTCCACAAGCAAAAACTTCATTTTTTTCAAAATCGGAGACCATATAATAAAAATTTCTTAGTTTCATAACTGTCCCTCCCATCTATAGTTTTTGATATTATTTAATTCCAATTTTATCCTATTTTCGTATAATATGCTATTTTTATAATTTTTTTATTAACTTTATTATTTAACATTGGCATTGATCATATTACTATGATTATATAAAAATAAAATATTTATCTCTCATTAAATATTTCACTTAAAGAATATAATATGCTATTATTAAAGGTGCTTAAAATTTAAAATTAATTAATTGGAAGTGATTTCTTGGAAAACAAAAACAATTTAAACTATTATAGAAGTCAAACTATAAAACTGACCATACCAGTCTTTCTAGAACTTCTTATAAGCAGCCTCTTTGGAATGGTAGATATGATGATGGTGGGTAACAGCGGCGTCCCAAGCATAGCTACGCCTTCAATAGCTGCAACTGGTATAACTAATCAAGTGATGTTTATAGGTATCGCTATGGCTCAAGCTATGAGCGCTGGAGGCACGGCTATGATTTCTAGATATTATGGTGCTGGCGAAGAAGAAAAGATTCCAAATGTAGTAAAACATCTTCTTGTTTTAATGGTTATAATATTAATCATTCCCTTTGTTACTATAAATCAGCTTATACCCGAGAGTATAATGCGGTTTATCGGAGCTGAGCAAGATACTATTAGAATAGGACTTAATTATTTTAAAATTATAATATTTGGATTTATATTTCAATCTCTTAACCTATCTATATTTGCATCTATGAGGGGAGCTGGAGATACTAGAACGCCCATGCTTATAAATATATTTGTTAACCTTTTAAACGTAATTGGAAACTATATCTTGATCTTTGGTAAGATGGGATTTCCAGCTCTTGGAGTTACAGGAGCTGGTATATCTACTTCACTTTCCCATGTAATAGCCTTTCTTATCTTGATAGTGATGCTTTTAAATAAGAAACATCTAGTTAAACTAGACCTTAATCGTGGATTTAAATTTAACAAACCTATCATGCAAAACTTATTTAAAGTTGGAGGCCCTGCGGCTCTTGAACAGGTAGGTTTTAGAGTAGGAGTTGTAATGTTTATCAGAATAGTTTCAGGTCTTGGAACTGTAGCTTACGCAACGCACCAAATTGCATCAAACATAATCAGTCTATCCTTTGCTCCCGGACAAGCCTTTGGTATAGCGGCCTCTACTTTAGTTGGTAAATCTCTTGGTCAAAAAAGAGTAGACCGAGCCGATACTTTTATTAAAGAAACCAATAGATTAGCCCTAATATCATCTGCCTTTTTTGCAGCTATATTTTTCTTCTTTGGGCCCACCCTGGTAGGACTATATACAGACGATCCAAGTGTAATAGCAATTTCAGGCAACATTATGAAGATAATAGCCCTTATTCAACCCTTTCAGGCATCTGCATTTGCAATCTCAGGAGGTCTAAGGGGGGCAGGAGACACGGTATCTACTTTGATAGTCACTATCATAGGGGTCTTTGTTATAAGGCTTGGTATAGCTTATGTGCTGATAAATATATTAAACTGGGGACTGGTAGGAGCTTGGATTGCTATGCTCTCTGACCAGATAATCAGATGGATCGGTATAACAATAAGGTATCGAACCGGCAAATGGAAAATGATTAAATTAAACTAAAATAAGAAGGTGATCTTTTGAATATTGTTATTAACTCTGATGTACAAAGTTATCTTAGAAATATGGGCAGTAAAAATATTACTATCTATCGTGAAATGATGAGCGGTTGCTGAGGCTGCCAGCATGAGATATTTGTAAATCTCAAGGAGCCAGTGGTTCCTACTGAATATAGAAAGCATGAAATAGAAGGCATAAATATTTATCTCTACAAAGATGCGGTGATCAAGAATGATCTAATAGAGATAAGCCTTGCAAAATCTGCATCTGATTTTGCAAATAAAGATTTTGATATAACTGGATTGGAAATATAGAATATTATTTTAAGATAAAAAACCTGATCAAGTAGGAGCTGATCAGGTTTTTTTATACTCATGCTTCCTTAAATTATTTCTCTATCTAATATCCTATCTGTTAATCTTAGTTCCCTATAAATTACTTTCTCTATAAGGTGTTTTATTGCTAATTTATCTT
The DNA here is from genome assembly GCF_029266915.1 of Tissierella sp. Classification (GTDB taxonomy): domain Bacteria; phylum Bacillota; class Clostridia; order Tissierellales; family Tissierellaceae; genus Tissierella_A. Next base: position 14,897 of record NZ_JARIEF010000120.1, read on the forward strand.
ATTCTTAAGGCTGTCTTATTCCTTCTCTCTAACATAGATTCCTTGGAAATCTAGATAGTATTCTTTTTTATTTTTATTTTGATCATTGATATTTATATTAGAAAATACAAGAAGGATGGCAATATTTTCATCTTCTAAAACCTTACTCATATCTTCAAATGGAAGTTCAATCTGCTCTCTTTCTTCTAAAGGATATTTTAATAAGAGCTCTTCTATATATTGGCTTAGATTTTCTTCTATTATCTCCTCGCCATTAAGCTTTACTAAGACTGTTGGAAGACCTGTTGATTCATTTGTAATGTTTATTTCATAGCTTCCAGCTTTTCCTTCAAACTTGTCTGCGGTATCATTTTGCTCATTAGGCCTTATATTCAAGCTCAAATTATATCCACTTATATCTATTGGACCTTCTTTAAGATTAAGATTAGTTGAAAAATACTCTCCTTCATTACCATCATACACTCCATAAGTTTTTTCAAAACCAAATGTATCTCTGAAGACTTCCTCATCATTTAAATTTCCTTTAAACCAAGCCGGAGTGTTTTTCTTTTGGGAGGACCATATAAAATCTACAGAATTTGTAATCTCTCCTCTTTTCTTATACTCAATCTCTCCATCTTTAGCTTGTATCTTATTATCTACTAGTAGACCTTGATCGTTTAGTATATCCTCCAGTCTGTTTACCTGAGAATTAAAAGTTATATCCCTATAGCCAACAATTGGAAGTACATATATTGCAGCTAGAACCATTGCTGCTATTGCTATTTTCCTGTAGGATTTATCCTTTAATACTATCAAGAGCAAGACGGAGATCATTGCAAATATCCAAATCATAAGGAAAGAATACTCGGCAGTTTTTAAACCAAATTTATTGATCTGCTCAAACAAGGCCCAAGCTTCAAATATCAAAATTAATATTCCCGCAAATGGATATGCTCTTTTATAAAACTCTGCTAATTTACTATGATGATTTGCTACCATTATATGAATCCATATACCTATAATTACATAGGATGATGCTATGCCTGATAGTTGATTAAAAGAAACATCCACTCCTTTTAAGACCACTCTTAGCGACCATATCAAAAGAACTACTGTCAGAGCCATCAATATAGGTACTAGGATATATTCAAAAAGTACATATATAAATCTAGGTTGTTCTTCTATTCTTTCAACTTCTTCTTTATTTTCTATGGGTTTGAAACTTGGAAAATATCCTAAAAATATAGTGTAAGTCAAAAATCCAACTATTACTCCTATATATTCATAGATACTAGGATTTAAAGCTCTATATACCAAGGCCTGGAATGCCCCTACTACTCCAGATGTTCCTATCATTATTACAAATCCATAGATAGCTGAAATTATAAAAGCTCTATGAGTGATAAAAAATGCATCACTAAAACTATCCACCCATTTAGCTTTTGAAACTATATATATAAATGCTACTATAGATATAAACACTCCGGAGCTCACCCTTGCCATTGCAATATCTGATACCTGGGACACTCCATCTATCCCAACTATTCTGCCGTAAAAATATACAAGTAGGAAAGTTATTATAGCTACGACAAGGCCAGATATATTGGCTATTAAAAATGATGACTTTTGCTTGCTATATCTAACCTCTGCTAGGGCTACAGCCGCCATAGAAAATACGGCACCTAGTAGGAAGGATATTTGTAGGCTATTAAGCAATAAACTATAGGAATCTACTGCTTCCCACCCCACTCTTATCCTTACTATTGCAGTTATACTTATAATAATAGCACTTAAAATAGCTGCTGGAAATCTAGAAAAGGATCGCCCAGCCCCTTTAAATATTTTTTCTATTGTAAATCGTAAATTATCCATAATTTCAACTCCTCTCATTATGCAGTTAAGTTCCTTATAGATATTATACCCCCATATAGGATAATATCTTCCCAAGCTATAATATTTAAAAATATATTTATAGTTTAGCTAATATCCCTAATATGTCATAGTAAATAAACTAGAAGTATAGATAGATTAATGATAAAATAGAACTATAAAGACTAAATGATAATAAATTTTATATTATGAATAATTATCTCGAGATTGAAAGGAGAGTATTATGGATAAGAAAGATATTAGAAAATCTATCAATGACTTTTACGATGAGGTAGCTGGAGAAGAAGTAAAGGTTAAAGGTGATATAGATAAGTTAAATAAATCTCTTGGCTATTCCAAGGAAGACTTAGAGAATATACCAGAAGAAGCCCAGTTAGGTCTTGGATGTGGTAATCCTCAAGAACAAGGACAACCGAGCCCTGGAGAAGTTGTAGCAGATCTAGGTTCAGGACGAGGAATGGACTCATTTTTAGCTTCAAAAGCTGTCGGAGAATCAGGCCGAGTTATAGGAATTGATAATAATTATAAGATGCTTGAAAAAGCTAGAGAAATAGCTCATAAGAAGAATTTTACCAATACCGAGTTTAGACTAGGCGAGATAGAATATATACCTATTGCTGACAATCAGTTAGATTTATTGATGTCAAACTGTGTAATCAACCTGTCTACAGATAAGTCACAAGTTTATAGAGAGATATACAGAAGCTTAAAACCTGGTGGAAGAATAAGTATTTCAGATATAGTATTAAAAGAAGAACTTCCAGAGGAAATAAAGGCAGATCCAAATGTTCACGGAACTTGAGTCGGCGGTGCGATCTCTCTTGAAGAGATAAAGACAATGCTTGAGTCCACTGGATTTAAAGATATAACCATAGTAATGGATCCAGTAACTGATGAATATGCAAGAAAATGGGGCTATGGCCTTGAGATAAAAAGATTTATTGCCAGCGCAGCAATTTTAGCTTATAAATAATAAAACCTTGGAATTATTCATAATTCCAAGGTTTTTCTAGTTTTACTTGCATTTTTTAATAATTTTATTTTTGTTTTTCTACTGGTTTATTTATATTTACTTGCCAGTTTTCTTCTAACTTTATTTTAGCAGATTGGTTCTCCATCTTCATGCTAACTAATCTGCTAAAATTGCTCTTACCTTTGAGTTTATAAACTCGCTGGAAGGTTCATCTACTTTAAGCTTGTTTAAGATTTTCTTAGCTCCCTTTATATCACCATTTTCATGAAGCATAAGTCCATAGTTATATAGGGCATCGTCATAATAACTTCTTTTCCTATAGTTATCTATATAGGCTTTATAATATTTAGCTGCCTCTTTAGGTTTCTTTTCTATTTCAAAAGAAAGGCCTGCAAAATACATGGATTCTGATATCAAGTCATCATTAGAGCTTTTCTCTATTAAATATTTAAATCTTTTAGTCGCAGCCAAGTAATCTTTTTTTCGGAAAAAGTTCATAGCATCTAAAAGAACATCTTCTTCTCTACCGCTGAAGCTTAGTTCTTCTGGTTTTTCTTCTGATTGTTTTTCTACTTCTTCTTTTTCTACGGGTTCTTTTTCTACTTCTTCTTTTTCATCTTTTTCCGGTTTTTCCGATTCTTTATTATCATCTACAGCTAAAACTGGCTCCTCTTCATCTTTGTTTTTAAGTTGTTCCTCTAATTTACTATTTTCAGTTTTAATCTTATCTAATTCATTGCTTATATTCTTCATATCTTTAGTATATTTTTGATAAAAGAATATTCCTCCAATAAGTATTAGTGCTGCAAGAGGGAGGGCTAAGACTTTATAGTTAAACTCTTTGCTCTTGGGACTTGAATTATTACTTTTAGCTTTACTTGACTTGCTATCCATAGGCATACTACCATTAACCTTATTTAAGTATTTTAAATACTTGATATTATCTACATCTCGGCTTAAAGCTTTTTCTAAGTATTGCTTTGCTAATTGGTTTTCTCCTAATGCATTATAGCTGATCCCAATTATTGCATAAGGATCAATTAAATCTTTATGAGTCTTATTAATTTGAATTAGAAGTTCTATGGCATCTTTGTATTGGAATTTATCAATATATAGAAGGGATAACTTATAGTACTCTATAAAGCTCTTGTATTCATCACTATTTAAAGTTTCAAGATAGTATCTGGCCCGGTTAGATTCAAGCTCAAGTTTCAAACTTTTAGCCCAATATGCTGATGCCTTATCAAAATTACAAAGTATGTAGTGACAAAGTCCTATCAGATTTAATATATCTCCATCTTTATCATCAAACTTTAAGCTCTCTTCCATTACTTCTACAGCTTTAGATATATTACTAGCCCTTACAAGTTCTAGAGCATCATTATATTTTATATTTGCAGATTCTTTTTTTAATCTTTTCAGTTCTTCTTGTAAAGAAATCACTCTACTCACTCCTTGGATATTAAAGATAAAGTTTATATCTTTTATTATATATTCAATTATATCATAATCTCAGGTGCATAGGAAAAATAGACAAAGGAATATCTTCTTCCTGCCTATAAAACACATCTACTTTGAAAAGCAGATTTAAAGTAGATAGTAACTTTTATTTTAACTAGAAACAAGGACTGGTTTCCCAATCCTTATGCCTATATTTAATATATATCATTATCATCTCTACTGATTCTAGGATCTTATTTGAGCTTAAACTATCTCTATCTTTTTTATTTCATTTTCGTATATTTCGTAAATATCTCCCTTTACTTTTACATCTATACTTGCTATTTCCGGGTCATTGTATATAGCCTTAGTAAATTCCATACATTTACCAACTATAAACTCATCTTCATCCAAGGTAATTTTAACTTGCTTGCCGCAGTATTCATATAATTTCATATCTTCGCCTCCTGGTTTTAATTATATCATAAACTCTAAGTTTTTCTATTAAAACACTTGCTCTCCAAGCCATCCAACCATCTTGTCTTCTCTTTGAAAAGAGCTTACTCCATCGTACTTTCCTAAGTTTATTTCATCCTTAATATTTCCATCAGAGAGGAAAATAACCCGGTCTGCTCTAGCGGCAACTTTTGCATCGTGAGTTACTAAGATTACAGTAGTTCCCTGCTTATTGATCTCATTTATAATATCCATAATCTCTTTTGAAGCTGATGAATTAAGAGCTCCAGTTGGTTCATCTCCAAAAATAATCTCCGGACTATTTATCAATGCCCGGCATATAGCCGCTCGTTGAAGTTGTCCACCAGAAACTTTACTTATCTCCCTATCTTTAATAGCTTCAATGCCCACTCTTTGCATTAGTTCTTCTGCAAATAAATTGACATCTTTTCTAGTTTTTATCTTTGCTTTAAAAGCCGGGAGAACTATATTATCTCTTATGGAAAGTGTTTTAAGAAGATGTGACTTTTGAAACACAAATCCCATCTTCTTTAATCTTATCTTACTCATTTTTTCATCATCAAACTTTGAAATATCTTCTCCGTCAAAACATACAAGACCTTCGCTTGGAGTATCCATTCCGCTTATATTATATAAGAGAGTTGATTTACCTGAACCTGACTGACCCATTATAGCTACAAATTCTCCATATTTTACCTGCAAATTGATTCCCCTTAAAATTTTAATCTCATCAAATTCTTTAAATAAGCCCTCTACTTTTAAAATAGTTTTCATCTCACACTCCTCCTTACTCATTTATTAGAGCAATTATGTTATACTCATCTATTCCTCTAGTACTAATCCAGGTCATAGTTAATACACATATAATCAGTCCTAGAGGTAATGCTATAAAAATTATGCCCGGATTTATAATAAAGATAAATTTACTTATACCTAAACCCATAATACTAAATACTAAACTTATAATCTTTTCCCCCACAATATTTGAAACTAGTATGCCCAAAATAATTCCAAGACTTGAAATTATTCCTATCTTATATAGGTATTGTTTTCTTACATCTAAATCTGTAAAGCCTATAGATTTAATTCCTGCAATTTCACCTCGATCTTTTGCCAATCTTAATTTCATAAATAGGACTACTATAAAGCCGCTCATTACTATTCCTATTAAAACTACTACTATTACCATAAGACCTATTTGTCTTGAGACTACTCCAAGCGTTTGATCGATGAATTTATCCATAGCTTGAATATCGTATCCCTTACCTAGCTCCTGGCTCCACTGGGCTGCTTTTTCTTCTATGTCCACCTGATCCTTAAGTTCTATTATAAACTCATACTTTTCTGCATCTAAAGCTTCAAACTTGTTTATAGCTTTTGCAGTCATGCCACCACTTGTAAGGTCTTGGTAAATTCCAGAGATTATAAAATCTGCCTCTATTTCATTAAATCTTAACTTAACCTTATCTCCTCTCATAACTCCCATCTCATCTGCATTGAGTTTGGAAACTGCAAGTTCATCGTTTTTTAAAGGCCTTTTACCATCAGTGTATTTTAATCCTTTGCCAGAATCCTCTCCACTTCCTATTTTAAGATTCATCCATCCACCATCTGAGTTAAACGTTTCAACCCTAACTCTTCTAATTTCTTGATGTTCTTTAATATCTTTATTTCTGTTTATAAATCTAACAAGATCACTATAGCTCGTCTCTAAGTTTTCTCCGGAGTCAATTTGTATTAATATATCCGAAACTGGACTTCCCATATACGGAATAAATTCTTTGGATCCCAATGTATTTAAAAGATTCATAGGCACAACTATAATACTTGCGATAATAAACATAGCAATAAATATAATGATAAATCCTTTAAAATTATATAAAATCTCCCTTATGCCTAGCAAGGAGTTCATCTTCATCCTTTTAGATTTATATAGTCCATCACGAACCAGGCTCCTTTTATGGAAGCCTTTGCCTAAAACAAGAGCATCTACAACAGTTACAGATTTAATCTTCTTAAGTATTTTCTTGCAATAGTAGCTACTTATCAAATAAATAAGTATTGCTGATAATATGGATACTCCTACGGTCACAATTGAAAAGGGCTGTTTTCCAAATGTTTTATCAATATGAATTGTAAATATATTTGACAGGATAAGAGCTAATATATAACCTAAAAATACTCCTAGGCCTATAAGTATTTTATATTTTCCAAGATATAAGCCTCTTATGTCCTTATAGGTCATTCCTATAGCTTTCATAGTACCAATTTCTCTAATCTCTTCTTCTAAGCTCGCCATTAAGGTATATTTTATACTTATAAGAGCTACTATAATCAATAAAACACTTACTAGGATTATAATTATAGCCAATAAAATATCTACAAATGCGCTTATAAGTATTATTTGATTGTAGGTAATAGCTGGTCCACTTTGGGGAAGTCCTGAGTTTTCATAGGCTGTTTGAAATTTTGTGGCCATAGATTTATCCGTAAAATAGCTTTCAATAAGGTATTCACTCTCTCCTATTTTACCGAATAACTCATCAAAATCTTCCTCGCTTAATAAGATTCTAGTAGAAGAAACAAGGGTAGAATTCATTTGAGCATCATAGACAAAAGAAGTCACCTGAAACTTCTCTTTTATTCCATTACCTGTTAACTCAACTTTGTCCCCAATATTTATATTATAGGAATTTAAAATAATATTCGGTATAGCTATTTCACCTTTTTTTAAATCTATTATCTCTCTATCTGAATCCAAGAGCAGGTCATATTCTTTATTTTGTTTGACTAAACTTATGCCAAGCTTAGAATCTTCAAGGCTAAACCCTTTCTCTCCAAGCACCTTAATATCGTCTCCATAGATATTAATCATAGGGGAGGTTTGCCAAGCCTTTACTCCTTCAAATGATCGATTAAATTTATCTATCTCATCTTGGTCTATTTCTCCTTTGTGCATCTGGAGAAAATGTGGCGGCTGGGCTATACTATACATCTCTCCTATAGAACTTGTAAGCTGAACTATTATTATACTAGCTGCAACAACTAGTGTTACTGAAAGTGTCATAAATAAAATCAAAGCTATATTGCCTGCTGAGTTTCGCTTAAAATCATTTTTAAATCTTTTTAGTTTTACATTCACGAGCTATCACCTCAAATTTCTTTTTTCTTTTTAAATAAAACTTATGAGTAATATACTTCCACCATATCCCAAAACTCTCTATCCCTGACTCCAAGCATTTTTTCAAGTAAAGAAACTAAGGCCCTGATGATCTTTTGTTGCTCTTGTGGACTAGTTTTAAATATCCCATCATCTAAGAGTGTCATTGTAGAAGTTAAAAAAATCTGTAAATATTGTTTGGGAAAATCAGATTTAAAACTGCCCCTACTTATTCCCTCCTCGACAATCTTATCCAGTATGGGGGTAATTGTTACTAGCATTAGTCTTAAGGATTTTTGATGGGTAAGTGCATTTTCCGGCTTATGAATTCTTGTCATAAAATCATTATCTCGGTCACTTTCAACTCTCATAGAAAGAATTGCCTTTATAAGCTTTTCTTTGGAAGAAAGATTTTTATCCTCTGCAATAGCTTCAACTCTTTTAAATACCATCTGAGTAACTCTATCTATGATTGAATCTAATACTTCTTCCTTGGATTTAAAATAATAGTAAAATGTTCCCTTTGCTATCCCTACTTTTTCTAAAATATTATTTACACTACACTTTTCGTATCCTTTTGCTGTAAATAAAATCTCCGCAGCATCAAGTATCTCATTTCTTTTTTCTATATATTCCCGGTTCATATCCACTGTATTACCTCTTTTCATGTTTCATCTTTATTTATATCTAAATATTAATATTTAATCTTTTATTATAATAATTCTCAATTCTATAGACCACCGGTCTATAGTTATTTATATAATATATGCTAACTTTTGTCAATGGGTAGTTTCATATGTTTTTTGATATATGATAAATATTTATTTTTATTATACAAATATCCTCTTAGACATATGATTTATTAGCCAATTACTTAGATACTTCCCTCTTAATTCCATCTTTTAGACATAAAAACACTCCCCTTTAATATCAGATTTCTTATCTAATATCCAAGAGGAGTATTGATGCTCTAGCTTTTACTTTATTTTATTTATCTTGCTTTGGCACTCTCAACTTCATAGCCTACTTTAGTTATAGCCGCTTCTATCTCTTCTAATGAAGTTTTTTCTTCATCAAAATCTAATTTTACCTTGCTTGAATTAAATAGTACCTTGATTGTATCATCTTCAACACCTTCTAATTTTTTTACTGCACCTTCCACCTTTAGTGTACAAGATGGGCATGTTAGAGTTTCAAGTTGAATTGTAGCTTTTTTCATAATTATTCTCCTCTCTTTTATTTTTAATTTTCATATTTTTTATATGTTTTTATTGTTTATATCTCAATGTTATATTTTTTATATTGTTTATATTTTCTATCTTACTTTAGCCTGTATCTCAATAGTCTCATACCATTGAGTATAACAACTAATATGCTTCCTTCATGAACTAGCATCCCTATAGACATATTCATCCACTGGCTAAAGAATACGGCTGCAAGAAGTATAAATACAACCCCTACTGCTATAACAATATTCTGAACCATGTTTCTTGCTGTAGCCTTTGTAAGTCCTAAAGCGTGTGGTAATCTATTAAAATCTGAATTCATAAGAACAATATCAGATGTTTCAATAGCAACGTCTGTACCGCTACCCATTGCAATACCAACATCTGCAAGAGCAAGGGATGGACTGTCATTTATTCCGTCTCCTACAAAGGCAACTATTCTACCCTCTTCCTTAATAGTTTTAACATATTCTGCCTTGTCTTCAGGCAACATATTACCGTGGGCCTCTGTAAGTCCAAGTTCACCACTTACAACATCTACTGTTCCCTGATTATCTCCAGATAGCATAATCAAGTTCTTTACGCCTAGGGCTCTTAACTGCTGGAGATTCTCTTTAACATTGGGTCTGATCTGATCACGAATACCCATAATTACTTCGATTTTCCCGTTTATAGCAGTTATGACCAATGAATTGCCTTGTTTTTGTAATCTATCTATATCAGACCTTAGTTCTCCTTCAATCTTTATATCTTCCAGGTCCATAAGTGCCTCGTTGCCTACAGCTACTTTATACCCCTTAATATTAGCTGTAACACCTTTTCCTTTAATTACCTGTGTATTTTCAACTGGAGAAAAAGTTGTCTCTCCTATCTCAGCTAAAACTGCCTTGGCTAGCGGATGGTCTGATTCTCTCTCTATACTTGCTAGATAACCCAGTGCTTCTTGAGTATTTTCGCTATAATATTTTGTTTCTGAAACTGACGGATTACCTAGAGTAAGGGTACCTGTTTTATCAAATATAATTGTATCTACTCTTGAAAAATCATGAATAACTTCACTACCCTTTAAGAGTATTCCATGACTTGCACCATTACCTATACCTGAAACATTTGATACTGGTACTCCTATTACTAAGGCTCCAGGACAACCCAGAACTAAGATTGTTATAGCAAGCTCAATATCTCTTGAGAATAGCCATACTATAAATGAAAGAACTAAAACAGCTGGTGTATAGTATTTGGAAAATCTATCTATAAATCTTTCAGCTTCTGATTTTGAGTCTTGTGCTTCTTCTACAAGCTCTATAATTCTTCCAAAAGTAGTGTCTTCTCCAACTCTATCTGCAATAATTTGAATTGTTCCATTTTCAAGTATTGTGCCAGCAAATACTTTTGAACCAGCCTCTTTATCTTGAGGAATAGACTCTCCTGTGATACTCGCTTCATTTATATAACCTTCACCGCTTAATACTCTTCCGTCTACAGGTATTTTTGCACCTGTTTTTACAAGTAATATATCTTCTACATCTATATCGTCAACTTCTACCTCTTCAAACTCTCCGTTTTCCATTTGCTTGAGTGCGCTTTCAGGTGCCATCTGGGTTAATTCCTTAATAGCTGACCTGGTTTTATTTAGTGTACGCATCTCGAGGTAAGCACCAAAGAGAAATAGAAATGTAACAATAGCTGATTCTTCATAGTTCTTAATTATAAATGCACCTACAACTGCTATGGTTACTAAAACATCAATACTAACTACCTTTACTCTTAAAGCCTGATATGCCTGAAGAGCAATTGGAGCTAGTCCTAATATAGAAGCTATTATCAAGGCCCATTCTGAAATCCTTATATCGGATCCCCACCAATGATTTCCAAAAGCAATAGCTATTAGGATTCCACTTGCCACCATAATCTGATTTTTTTTACCTAAAATATATCGTTGCATAATATTTCACCGCCCTTATTTGCTAAATTCTCTTTATATCTTACTCAGTATACGCTTGGTCCATTTCCGACAGCATATTGTATACTGCTTCATAAGTTTCACATGTATCTTCGGGAACCCTATAGTTATCTGTAATCCTTCTAAGTTCTTGGAACTCACCATCTAATTCGGGTCTTTGAGAACCTGCTTGATTTATTTTTTCTATCATTTTATCATATTCTTTAACTACATTATGAAACTCCGGATGACTCTCACCATGAACACGAGCTACAACTGGAACATATAATTCTAACCTCTCAAGATATACCTCATCAAATCCTTCAAACTTTGTCATATTAATCTCTCTCCTTTTAATCTCTATTTTTATCTTATAACTTATTTTAACATGTAACTCTATAAAAAGAATTGACCTGGGTCAAAATTTCAATTTTAAATATAAATCTATAATTTTGTTCTTAATTAATATAAAATCTAATTTTTATAGTTGTAATTTATCTGACTGAAGGTATTTCTTACCTTATAGATTATCCTAACATACAATTTTAAGAAAATAATTGATCCTAGTCAAAGTTTTAATATTAACTATAAAATAAAACATAATAATTTTATTTCTGTTATAATATACTAAGAATATACATAAATATGTACATGCATAAGTTGAATTATCTTATTTCTATAGCAATTCTATTTAAATATTGCTAGGAAAATATTATTTAATCATAATTATATGAAATTTGGAGGCAAAATATGGAAAGTCTTAGAACAAAGTTTTCACCAAAAGATCTTACAGAAGGAACACCCTGGAAAAGAATTGTAGAATTTGCCGTTCCCATGTTAATCGGAAATGTAGCCCAGCAATTATATAATACAGCTGACTCAATTATTGTCGGAAGGTATATAGGAGATAATGCTCTAGCAGCAGTTGGAAGCGCTTCTCCTATACTCAATCTTCTGCTAGTTTTATTTGTAGGTATCTCTGTTGGAGCCAGCATAATGGTCTCTCAATACTTTGGTGCCAAAGATAGAGAAAACCTTTCTCGGACAATTGGAACCTGTATATCCTTAACCGCCATAGCATCGGTGCTTATTATGATAATAGGACCGCTTCTTGCAAGGCCACTTCTTTCTCTACTTAATACACCAGAATCTATTATAGATTGGTCTTCTAGCTATTTAAATATATTTTTTATAGGAAGCGCCGGTTTTGCCTACTTTAATATCCTATCTGGAATTTTAAGGGGGCTTGGAGATTCAGTTTCAGCACTTGTATTTTTGCTAATCTCAACTGCTTTAAATGTAGTACTAGATATAATCTTTGTTGCAAAGTTTAATATGGGTGTTCCCGGAGTTGCACTTGCAACTATAATAGCTCAAAGTTTCTCAGCAGTTCTTACCCTTAGAAAGCTGATAAAAAATAAAACTAGTTTTGATTTGAACTTTAAAATGCTAAAACTTAATAAAGAGTATTCTTATAAACTGATGAAGCTTGGACTTCCATCAGGGTTAACCCAGGCTATATTCTCTCTTGCAATGATAATAGTTCAGTCTTTAACTAACAGTTTTGGAGAAATGGTAATAGCTGCAAATGTTATAATTATGAGGGTAGATGGATTTGCTATGATGCCGAATTTTTCTTTCGGCGCGGCTTTAACAACCTTTACTGGTCAAAATATCGGAGCTAAAAAAATGGAAAGAGTAGAAAAAGGTATAAAACAAGGAACCCTAATAGCTTTAGGAGTTTCTACCATACTTACTATTTTACTTTTAATTTTTGGTAAATATTTGATGGCTGTTTTTACTGATACAAGCGAGCTAGTTGATTTAAGTATGCATTTGATGAGAATCCTTGCCTTTGGATATATTGCAATGGCTGTAACTCAAAGTCTATCAGGTGTTATGAGAGGAGCGGGAGATACCTTAACTCCTATGTGGATTTCGCTTATAACTACTGTTATTGTAAGAGTTCCTATAGCCTATGGAATAGCTTTTTTTACTAGAAGTGAAGCCTATCCAACTGGAAGACCAGAGTCAGTTTTTATCTCCCTTTTAATGTCATGGACGATTGGAGCTATTGTAACTATTATATTCTTTAGACGAGGTACTTGGAGGAAAAAAACTATAGTTTAGTATTTCTACAGAGTAAAACACCCATAGAACAACACTTTTTCAGTGTCTATTCTATGGGTGTTTTTATTTATTTACTTTTGCCTATTTTTCTCTTTTTATCCTATTTTATTTCTCATATTTTACTTTTTATGCTTATCTTTTATTTCATTTAAGACCTCGTATATATCTCTCTTATCCCTTGCGGTAGAATTATACCTTCCAAAAAGAAGCAACTGGTGGTGAGCTTGAGCCCATCTGTTCTTTGGTATTTTATCCATTAGCTTGCTTTCAATCTCTAGCACTGAATCCCCTTCATCCGCCCAGCCCAGTCTCTTAGCAGTTCTAGATACATGTGTATCAACTGCAATAGCCGGAATTCCAAAAGCTTCAGCTAGTACTACATTAGCAGTCTTTCTTCCCACCCCTGGCAGAGTCATTAGTTCTTCTCGGCTATTTGGAACTTCTCCCCCAAAATCACTTACTATCTTTTTTGATGCCTCTATTATAAACTTTGACTTATTTTTATATAAACCAATACTTCTTAAAATTTCCATAACATCATCTCTATCTGCCTTTGCCAAGCTATATACATCTGGATAAGCTTTAAATAGAGCTGGAGTAATTTTATTAACTGAGACGTCAGTTGCTTGAGCTGATAGTACCACTGCTATTAAAAGATTAAAGCTAGATGAATAGTCTAATTCTGACTTAGGACTAGGATATTCCAAGGCCAAGATATCTAATACTTCTTCTACTTCCATTTTCATGCACTTCCTCCATAAAATTTATATTTTCCATCTGTAAATCTTTTTAATTAAATTATATTGTAGTATATTGATAATTCAAGGACAATTCATTTCACAAAAATAAGAGCAGCATTTAAAAGCTGCTCTTCTTGATTATATTAGTATATTCCTATACTTTATAGCAGCCAAGGATCATCCTCTGGTTCTATAAAGTCTCCTATATTTGTTTCTATTTCTACTCCAGAATCAACTGGCTCTGTAGGCACATTTAAATCTGGATGCATATTGTTAGCCTTCTTTAAGTTTTCATGAGAATCTTTTTTAGGAAGATCTAAATCAACATCTTCAATTGATATATTCATAGCTTTAGCAACACCTTTTCCGTACTCAGGATCTGCCTGATAGCAGTTATATATATGTCTATGCTTTATCTGAAGAGTTGAGTCACCCATGTTTCTTGCAGTATTATCAAATAAAACTTGTTTTTGCTCATCTGTCATAGCATTAAACAGAAGTCCTGGTTGAGTATAGTAGTCAGAGTCGTCTTGTCTAAAGTCATATCTATAAACGTCTCCACCTTTTTCTGATGGTAGATTGTCCTCTGGACTATCTTTCCAGTTACCATAACTATTAGGCTCATAATGAAGCTCACTTCCTAGATTTCCGTCCACTCTCATTTGCCCATCTCTGTGGAAGCTATGAGGATTTTCAACGCCCTTAGGAGAGTTAACAGGTATTTGATGATGATTTACACCAAGTCTATATCTTTGAGCATCTGAATAAGCAAATAGCCTTCCCTGAAGCATTCTGTCCGGAGAAAAACTTATTCCTGGAACTATATTTGAAGGACTAAAGGCAGCCTGTTCGATTTGTGCAAAATAGTTATCTGGGTTTCTATTTAATTCAAATTCTCCTACTGGAATAAGTGGATAATCTTCCTTAAGCCACATTTTAGTTAAGTCAAAAGGATTGTTCTCCATAGCATCGGCTTCCTCTTCAGTCATAACTTGAATATACATCTTCCATTTAGGATACATTTCTTGCTCTATAGCTTCGTAAAGATCTCTTTGATGAGACTCTCTATCCATAGCTACTACCTTACCTGCTTCTTGATCGGTTAAGTTTTTTATTCCCTGTTGGCTTCTAAAGTGGAATTTTACCCATGTTCTTTTGTTTTCAGCACTAATGAAACTATAGGCATGAGAGCTAAATCCGTGCATATGTCTATAAGATGATGGAAGTCCTCTATCACCCATTATAATAGTTACCTGCAAAAGTGCTTCCGGCAGCGAACTCCAAAAGTCCCAGTTTGTATTTGGGCTTCTCATATTAGTACGAGGATCTCTCTTAATAGCATGGTTTAAATCTATAAACTTCATTGGATCTCTAAAGAAAAATACTGGCGTGTTATTTCCAACTAAATCCCAGTTACCTTCTTCAGTATAAAATTTTAAAGCAAATCCACGAATATCTCTTTCCGCATCTGCTGCTCCTCGCTCACCTGCAACGGTTGAAAATCTTGCTAGCATTTCTGTTTTTTTACCTATTTCTGAAAATATTTTAGCATCAGTGTATTCTGTAATATCATGAGTTACAGTAAATGTACCAAATGCTCCCGATCCCTTTGCATGCATTCTACGCTCTGGTATAACTTCTCTGTTAAAATGAGCGTGCTTTTCCAATAACCAAACATCTTGCAGAGAAACAGGTCCTCTTTTTCCAGATGTCATTGAATCTTGATTGTCTGTTACTGGAGTTCCAGCAGCTGTTGTTATATTAGGATTGTCACCAACATTTTGATTACGACTGGGACTATGCTTGCCTAACTTGTTTTTATCCATCGGATTTTTATTATCCATTTCATTTTTCTTCTTATTTTTTTCATTTAAATCTTTCTTATTATCCATTTTTTCCTCCTTAAAATATTTTAGTTAGAAATAATTTTATAAAACCCATTATATAGTTGTATATCACTAACTCTTATAATTAATTTCTCTACTCAAGCTTAAAACATTAGCTTGACATCAAGCTAGTCACGTAAATACTTATCTAGCCTATAAGGCTTTTGCCTCCAGCTTGTATGTAGCATTCTTTATAACAGGCTCTATTATATAGACATATTATATATACCCTTCTTCTTATAAATATATCTGTTTGTTATTTCTTTTGATTTTAAATCTTGAGTTTTACATGCCTATAAGGATATTTAACTAGAAATGCAATTTATAATCATTTCAATAACAATTATTTTAAATTTTCTTAAATTCCTAACTCTTTTAAGCAACCAAGAATTTGATAAGCTTTTATAGGGTATAAACTTATTGTATCGATTCTATAAGTTACTTTGAAAGAAGGTGTTCATATGCCAAAGATTTTTAAAGTTATAAAAGAAGAAATTAAAACAGTTTACTCAGGAAATACATTGGACACTGTATTTCCGTCTATAATTTTTGTCATAGTTCAAAGCAAAACCAGTCTGATAAATGCTATTATATTTGCGGTTTCTATTGCTTTAATCCTAGCTCTATACAGATTCTTCAAGGGCCAAAAATCTATTTATGCTTTTGGAGGAGTCCTTGGAGTTGCTTTAGCCGGCGGCTATTCTTATTATATGGGAAATGCAGCAAGTTACTTTTTATCCAAGCTTTTAAGTACCGGCTTTTTAGCTGGCCTATCCTTTATATCCTTGCTGATAGGCCGGCCTATAGCAGCCTATCTTAGTCATCTATCTAGAGGCTGGCCTATTGAATGGTTTTGGCATAAGAAAGTAAAACCAGCCTACAATGAAGTTACCCTTGCTTGGGGAGTTCTTTTTAGCTTGAGATTACTTATACTATTTATTGCATATAGGGATGAAAATGTATCAGCGCTCCTTTGGTTATCCACGCTGCTTGGAACCCCCTCTACTATAATTATTCTTATATTAACTTTTTTATATGGAACGTTTAGACTTAAAAATCTTAAGGGTCCGGGAGTTGAAGAATTTATAGCAAAAAAAGATCCTCCTTGGGAAGGTCAAACTAGGGGATTTTAGGATTGATAAAAAATCTCCTTATGGCATCAGATTATTTTAATCTCTATTCCATAAGGGGTTAGTATAAGTTTTAGTCTTTTTTATAAATTTTAGATACAATATATTCTAAATTTATAGATCGCTATAATTTACTTATATATTATTCCTCCTGCCACTCCAAGTTTATCTAGATTTTTATAGGCAGTTTTCTGTAGACTAGATTTTTTCTCCATTTTTTTAATCTCATCTAAATCATCACTTCCATATATACGATCAAGTGCCTGCTTGGTATTTTGATTTTGGGAGATTGTTTTAAATCTTTTTGAAAAAGAAGCAATATTGCTGTCTTCACTTAAGATATCCATAGTTGGTTTATATAGCATCCAGGTTCTGCAGACAAATGCCTTATAATCATGCTCTGGAAAGTAATCCTTGAAAAATTCACGCGCTAACTTAAATGACTTATCAACCTTACCAGGACTTAAATCAGTATCTTTTAAAATATGAATTGTAATGATAGGAGTTCCTTCTGGAAATTCATCCTTCCACTTTTGCTCTAAGTGCATATATTGGTAATCGCTTCTTTGGATCTCTTTACTAGAAAATCCAGAAATTTCAAAACGAAGAGATCCAAGGTCAAATATCTTGCCCCTATAGAGTGAACTAAGCCAACGCGTGTCCCACTCACTTAGTCCATAACTACCATGATTATCATAATAACGCTCTACTCTATAATTAAGATCATAGATACTCCTATAAAGATGAGCTAATGGAATACCCTTATCTGCATAATATTTTTTTAAAGAGATTAGCTGAGCCAAGGATTCAATTAGACGCTCTTTAGGATCTAATTCTAGTAGGGGGTTATCTGAATATTCCTTGTGGTAGGGCTGATTGAACTTCTTCTTATAATTTTCTGGAAAGTTAACCACTACATAAGCTATTAACTCTTTTGTAAACTGAGCCTTATCTAAGATATCAATAATAATATCTTTATTCATAATGATCACCTTTATTAAGTTTTATTCCTTTTATCACAGCTATAGCAGAAAATATTTCTTTCACTTTTATTCCTCCTTATTTTATTTCTCTTAGCTATATTTTTAAGTTAGTAAAGTTTTATATAATTCCCTATCCAATGGTTTATCACGGACATATAAGCTCATTATTTAATACTAGTATATCAAATAAACACAAGAACAGGAATTGATATTAAGTCAATTCCTGTTCTTGATTGAAGTTTTAATTGTTTGTTTATTTTATCTGCTCTTATTTAATATATCCTGTAAAAGTTCCTTAATTACCTCTTCTGTTAAATCAGGAGCATAATCATTTGGAAATCCGAGTGCAGAAGATACTAATTGTTTAAGCATAGTGTGCTCATTTTGCTTCGCTAATAAATTATAATAACCTCCTACTTCTGTTATATTAAGTGGGGCAGGTATTCTAGATGCATTAACATCTCCAGCCATAGCAACTCTTAGCATGATAAGTTGTCTGATCTTCAACATTTCTTCTGAAGTCTCTTGTTCTAATAATTTTTTAGATAAAGTCTGATAATCAATTGTATCTGTCATATTATTCTCCCTCCTTTACAGGTTTTTTCTTCCCTTCTTTATCTGTACTTTCTCCAGAGGCTTTACCTTTATCTGGATTTTTTTCATTTTTTTCACTTTTCTCTGAATTTGATTTTTCTTCCTTTTTACTTTCTTCTGCAGCTTTTGCAGCTTTTCCAGCTTCTTCTATAGCTTTTTTAGTTAAATCCCTACTTCCTTCTAAAACATCATTTCTTCCCTTAGCTGCTGTATCCTTATCACCATTAAGCAAGCTCTTTATCTTATCAAGTCCTGTAATATTATCAAAATTTGGTGTTTGCTTAGCAATTAGTGCTGATACTAAATCTGCCGTTGTAACAGATCCTGTTGCACCTGATGATGAGCCCTGGTTACTATTAACTGAGTTATCTTTCATCCCCTTACCTGCTAAATAATCAGTATTACTTAGATAGGTGCTATCTAAAGACATATTATCAATAGGTGAATCTTTCCAGTTCCAGAAACGAGTAAGGTCGATTTCTTCACTTACATTTGTTTCTCCAAGAACTGCTTCTCCGATCATACCATCCGTTGGCATAGAAATTACGGTAGAGGGAACACGGAAATAATTAGTATGATAATTATAAAGAGAATCTTGTAACTCTACAGCTGTTTTATCTACATTTTCTGAGAATTTCTTAGGAAAAGTAAATGGAAATAGCATACAATTTCCATAAAATCCTAAAAGTTTTTGAACATTAATACAATTAAGCAAAGGTAATGATGATCTGTCATTCTTATCGACTTTTTCTGTGTTATCGATATTTTTATTGTCATCCATATCAATTGTATACTGCTCTAGCATCAAGGCACGCTCATCTGAAGATAAGGATCCCCAAATTACTTGTGAATACTTCATTGTATTTGATACAATGTGATGAACTGTTTGTTCAATTTCTTGTAATTGAGAATATCTCAATGTCGGCATATCAGTTGAGATTGTAAGATAAATAGATGGTAAAAGAGTACTGCTAGAACTCATTGCAGTTAGTTTATTATTAGCTGAGTTCGTTAAATCTATATCTGATATTCTTAGTCCACCTAATAACTTCAATTCTCTAGAAGTAATTGTGACATTAGGAGCCAACCATGATTCTGGTAACATTGCCTTATAATATTCTATATTTTTTATATCTCCAGCAGAATTATCATTATCTTTTGCTAGGTCTCTTTGTTTGTGCATCATAGAGAATCTAACATCTGATAGCATTGTTTTATTAACCGTACCATCTTTATCTAGTCCTTCTACTACAACATTTTCAGCATGTAAAACATATTTTAATTCATCACAAGAATGCTCAATTACAACATAAGATAAATCATCATCTGTAACATTGCTTGGAAGAGTAAACTCACATTCACATTTTACTAAATTAGTATTTTGATTTCTAAACTTTTTAATTGCTTCCTTGATATCACTAGTGGTTTCATGTTTTTTGTACAATTCTTTTCTTTCATATCTAACATCTCCAGCAATTATGCCTTTACCATTCTTTAAGATCATAGTAACATTTATATCATCAAAGGATAAGAATAACCCCTTAAAAGATAATTTGATTCTTCTTTGAGATGAACCAATACTCTCGAATTTCCACTTTGGATAAGAAGCATACTTTGTGATGAGACTTAAACCATTTTTATATTTATTAGGTAATCTTCCTTCCAAAGCATCCGCAAATTTTAAAATAGTCCTATATCTATTATTGAATTGACTCCTATCAAAATCAGATGATTCTAATTGGTATTCTTGATTTTTAAGAAAGTTGATTAGTTTTAATGGAACAAATAAAACAAGATCAACGCTATCAACACATGTCTCTAAGCGATAAAGTCTCATTACTTCCCAATATTGAATTGTCATAGAATGAGAGTGATTATGATTTGCAATAATTCTTGTTGCAACTGAATCGCTCTCATTTGCTGTCGCCATACTTATATTTAAACGGTTAGCATTAGAAAGTCTTTCAGAGGAAGTTTTAATTTCATGTTGAAATCCTTGAGCAGCATTTGATGCTTCATTGTGAGCGTTAGATTGAGATGCTGCTGAAGAAGCTTTTCCACTAGTTTTGGAGAAACCTCCAGAGAGTCCTAACATTGCTCCTCCATAACTTGCTCCAGCTTGCATACCAAAAGATGAAGTTTTACTGCTATAATTATAGTTAGAATCTCCTGATGTCATTTGACCTAAAGCATATTCATAGGCAGCAGTAGTGTTGTCAAATTGTGAAGTACTATAATTCTGAAATACTGAATCTGAACCATCCATTTTATCAGTAACTGAATAGCTTTGAGATTTTTCTCTTACAACTAATCGCTGTTCTTCGCCCGGTGCTAATACTAAAGAATATAGTAAATTACCTAAAGCAAATCCATCAGGTATCCATGCTTGATGCATATTCAATACATAACCAATCCCTAAAGATGACATTTGTGGCCAAGTTTCAGGTGATTTAGAAATTTTTTCCTTAAAATCCATTACGTCTATACCTTGATTCATGGAAACTCTAGCCTTGCCCCTAATTGGATCAGCCAAAGGAGATATAGCAGGTTCTACCAACCTTTGAAGCATTGAATAGTTAAAAACTCTTGAAGGTGCTATATCAGTAGGGAGATATATTGACTTATTATTATTTTCCATAAGTTTAACACTTGGAAGAACTTTTTTATGGTCTGATCTATATCCTTTAAAAATATTCTCATTTAACACAAATGGCTCAGCACTAAAATCTGAAACTAAATTCTCACATAGAGTTAAGTTTCTTAATATCCGCTCTAGATCAGTTGTAGTATCATCTGACTCATTTATAAATTCTTCTATCTCTGCTTTTTGCTTTTCTAAAGAGGTGATTTCTGTATCAATTTCATGTTTTTTAGGCAAAAGTAGTTTATATCTAATTTCTTCTTCATTAGTTGCTGGCCTTTCCTTATTATTAATATCTTTTCTTATCAATATTTCATTATTATAACTTATACTTTCAATAAATTTTTGTTTCTCTTTAGATTCTTGAATATCTGAAACTATTACATCTAATTTATTATACAATTTCAAAATCTTTTGTTTATCCACATGATTGATAATATCTGATGCTCCTAGGATAAATTTTTGTTTATTACTTCCCTTTGAAATAACAATTGTAACAGCTTCTTGCATATTATATTTATCTGGCATCATAATTATAAAATTACCCTTACTATCAGTATATCCCTGTGGATTACTACTATCTTCTGTTTTATCCTCAGATGAACTTGAGATTCCAATAACTTCAACTAAGGCATCATATAAGGCATATTCATCTCTAGCATTTAGATTATCTGGCAATGTTTCACCACTTCTTAACATATATATGGTTCCTCTCAAGGTTCTAGGTAGAGGTAAAGTTAACTCTATTTCTTGTAAATAGCCCAAGCCTTTTTGAATTACTTCAATACTATCGGTCGTATTTTCTAAAAAACTATCATTTATATTATCTCTAAAAAGAAATGTTGGCGCGGGATCATCACATTCTATAGAACTTACACCAATAATATCATCAATAGTTATTCCTAGTAATAATTTTTTAAATCTTTGTATCTCAAGTGATTCTCTTGATCTATTTCTAACCTTACGTGTTGAAAGTTTTTTTCGGAAAGATTGATCTAGTTTTTCAATAAATCTTTCTTGATATTCAAAATTTCCAGAATTTTTTTTAGAATTACTTATAAGATTTTCTAATTTCTCTAATGTTATTAGCTTAAACTCTGGCTGACTATTGTGTAAAACTGTCATTATATCGAAAGCCTTTTTTCCATCAACCTTAATCAAATCTTCAATATGTCTTACTCCTAATTCAACTAGCAAATATGCTGTATCAAAATCCATTTCACGAATTCCCCATAGGTTTATTTGTTTCACCCAGGAACTTACATATTTTTTATATCTTTCATTCCATAAATTAAAATTTTTATCTCCTTTTTGAATTCCAATCTCCATATTCATTATATCTAATGCAATACTCTTACGTTGCTCAATAGTACGTCCCCTTTGTAATAAATCTAATGATGATTTAATACCAATTTGATTTAAGTAACCTCTTCTCTTTACATCAATACCTTTAACTGGTATTAAAGAATTGTCTTCATTGTCATTTAGAGGCGGTTTGTCTTGATTGTCGCCTTGACCAACTGTTGTGCTAGGCGTTGGCCTTGTATAAGTAGGCGTTGGGCTTGTCTGAGTAGGGGTTGGTCTTGTATAAGGGGGAGTTGGACTTGTCTGAGTAGGAGTTGGTCTTGTGTAAGTAGGAGCTGGTCCTGTCTGAGTAGGAGTTGGTCTTGTGTAAGTAGGAGCTGGTCCTGTCTGAGTAGGGGTTGGTCTTGTGTAGGCTCCCGTTTCTGGTCTTTGATCATTAGGTACTGGTCTGACAAATGTTGGTGAAGATGTGGTATTAATATTTGGTCTGATAAACTCTTTAGTTTCTATAATCTCCCCTTGCGAATTATGTGTAATACCTTTCTTTGGTGTCCTAATACTCTTTTGCTTATTTTTATTTTCTTCTGGTGACTGATTTATTTTATTATCTTTGTTCGTTGGATTATTCTTTTTATCAGTCATATTTTCCTCCTTGTGATATTTTAATTTTATACTTTATCATAAATAGATTAATCCTATCCCTTTCATCTCCTTTTTTAAAAAAATATTTTGTTTATGTTAAATATCACTTACCCATTGTTTGAATTTTCATTCAATTGTATATATTATGAATACAGCTTCATATGTGATAAATTTAAGACTTTAATATAACCCTTGCACACTAAACATTAGGCTAGTAATATGATAATTTACAAGAAAAAAAGTTTTGAAATCTATATTATAAAGATTTCAAAACTTTTCTATAGTACTATATACATTTCAATCTTACTTATAAACTTAAATCAGTTTCTATTTTCTGTCGAAGTTTTCTAGCCAAGCACACAGGATTTCTCCAATATATATGGAGTCTTTTTTCTCACTCGCTAAATGATCTACATCCTTTAAAGTTATGAAGCTTTTCTCAGAACTAATCTTATCAAATAATTTGAGACCATCTTCATAGTAAACTGTGCTGTCTGAATCCGAGTGAAACATGATTATGGGCTTGGTAAATTGTTTAATAATTTCATCCATATTTTCTTCCCTAGCATCTTTAAGATATTCTAGTCCAAGATTTATATCTCTTCCTGCCAGCTTAACAACTAAATTATCATTTTGGATCAATTCATCTTCATATCTAGAGAAAAGTCTAACCACATTCTTAAAGTCGGATGGACTTCCAACTGTTGCAACCCCCTTAACCCCTTCTAATATATTAGCTGTTTTTATCGATACCAAGCTTCCAATAGAGTGTCCTAATAGGTAGCTGGGCGTTTTATATTTTTCAGCTATATAATAATAAACAGCTATTAAATCCTCAACATTAGTAGAAAAACTAGTTTTGCTAAAATCTCCCTCGCTACTTCCAAGTCCCATAGCGTCATACCTTACAACCCCATATCCTCTTTCTACAAGTAGCTTTGATATATTATTATATAATTTATAAGACTTAGAACAGGTAAAACAGTGACTGATAATTATAAAGTCTTTTATGTTATCTTTGGGTACTTCTATAATTACAGATAAATTTTTATTATAATTATTTTTAATATTTATTTTTTTCTGCATAAATCCATCTCCTTGTAAACTTGCTATAAAATATCTACTCAGTGAAGCAATACTTAAGAATAACTGACCTGATAAAGATAGCAAATTCCTAGTAACTTTTTATTCTCCGATAACTATTTCAATCAGGTCATCAGGTTTTTCAAGAGTATAGTTTGGTTCTACTATCTCATCTCGATGGAAGCTTGCCCACTGTGCAAAAGCAAAGTCCATTCCAGCATTCTTTGCAGACTGGAAGTCCGAGAGAGAGTCTCCTATATATAAGCATCTCTTTGGATCAACACCTAATATTTCAGCGCAGTGCAAAAGAGGCTCTCCATGAGGTTTATGATTTTCAGTATCTTCTAGCAAAACTATAGCCGAAAAATAATCATGGAGATTTTTACCATCTATATCAATCATATACTGCTCTCTTTTCTTTGAAGAAACAACTGCCTGGGTAACTTTACCATCTAGACTTTGGATCACTTCATCAAAGTTATAGTAAACTTTTGCTCCACCTTCATACTCATTTACATACTTTACCCAACGCTCATAGACAGCTGGAATATTTTGTATTCCCAGTATTTCCAGACTCTTAAGCCCCGGAATTGAAGTATAAGGCGTTAGCTCATTATAATCCATATCAACTCCAAGTTCTTCTTTAACAATCTCCATAAGAGGATAAATATTCATATCAAAAGTATTAAGAACTGTTCCGTCTAAGTCATAAATAACTGCATCATATTTCATAATTTTCTCCTTTTTATTAAATTCTGTCGTCTATATCTTCTACTGCAACTTTGGCACTTTCAGAAATTATATCTACTGAGTTGTTCCCAAACTCTATTCCAGAGATTAAGGGCCCGTGCACTTTAAAGTTTTGCATAACTCCGTACTTTTGACTTATAGCACTTAGTTCTGGAACAGTAACCTGAACTCCTCCAAATGTTTCAGGTTGAAGAATTCTATCATCTAGCAATTGTTTAAGAAGCGGCCTTCTCTTAATATCAAATGAGACATTTATTTCAGTGCCTACAGCATTGATAATATAGTCCACCCTATGGGACTCTCCATTGTTTAAGATTAATTCAAAAGAATCTTCTTCTTCTTCTTCTTTAATCTCAATCAAGCCGTTAAAAACACAGATAGTTCCATCTTCCCAAGCCTTTAGAAGCTGCTGACCGGAAACAACTGGAAATGTACTTCTAAGCTTATTCCATTTGCCATGGTATGTTTCTATAAAGTTTTGCTTGTCGCTTTCTCTCATAGACATCCATAAATCAGTTAGCATTCGGTCCATGCCAAGAAGCAAGCTTTGTATAACTCCAATATCCTCGGGCTCTTCCAGGTTGTTCTTGATGCTCTGGAGGGATCCAAACTCTTCATCTAGCCAGTCTTCTTCCATAGATAAACCTTGAGCATCCATCTCACCTTTAAACCATTTTATATAAGTTTCAAGCTTTATAAAACCATTGCCTTCTTCTTTAGCTTTTTCTATATTATCCTTTGTAAAATATTTGTACTCAAATGGTTTAGCCAGACCTCTAATTGATTTAAAGTTTCCAGATCTTGAGAAAAAATCTATTTTTAAATCTGGTCTTTTATCTTGAGCATACCTTAAAATATCAAGACTTGTTAAACCAGTACCCAAGACACCAATCCTAGCACCATGAGGAATCAATGGGAAATTCTGCTCCATTGGAAAGGGGTTTATCATAAATTTCGGACTTCCAAATAAGTCGTATGGGTCATTGTAGGGAAGGTTTCCCATACATAGGTGGACTGCATCAAAATCTTCTTCTTTCGATCCCCAGGTTAAACGAAACTTATTATCTGGAAGTGGGGAAATGGTCTTAACCTTTTCTTTTACAACTCGAGATCCTGATTCTTCTATCCAACCCTGCATTCTGTCTTTTAAGTAAGCGCCAAATATAGGTCGGGGAGAATAAAGAAGTTTTGGATGATCTTTTCCTTGAGTCATTTGAAACCAATCAAAAAAATCATCCTCTTCTTCAGGAATAATAGTTGCCAATTCTGCAGGTTGATTCATTATTAAAATGGGATCATCTTTTTGATAAGGCGCACCGTTTCCAAATGTAGCTTCATCTCCAAATAAGGTTAATTCTATCTTACTATTTTTAGACTTTTTCCTTGTCCACTCTCTTAGTACACTGATACCAGTTACACCCATTCCTATAATAGCAATTTTCATTTTTATCTCCACCCTATTATTTTATTTGTTTTCCTATTCTTATCCTTCTTAATATCCCAATACCAAATTATTCTATATCTAGTGATAGAAAATCTTCTTCTTATAATCTACCCTTCTTTATTTCTTTTAAATATTATCTTTTCCTTTAAAGATTTAAAGATATTTTTAAATCTCAGTGTATTACTTCCTATAAAGATTGTTGATCTATCTTGCTTATTAATCTTCTGCTTTTAATATTTAACCTATCATCTTAAGTATAAAAAATGAAAGGGTAGAAACAATAGCGCTCATGGAGCCTCCCCAGATCAAGTCTACAATAGTAACTTTTAAAGGCCAGCCTTCTAAATTAGCATGATTTGTAAGGTCATAGGTGGAGTAAGTTACTAAACCAAAAAAGATACCAACAAGCAGGGCATATTGCCAACTATCCTTTAAAAGAGCTGGTTTAATTACAAAGAAAACTAGTCCAATAACAAATACTAAAGAAAAAACAACTGTTGGTATTAACTTTGGACTCTTTGACATAATATAACCTATTTCTTTTTTATAGAACTCCTTTGCAACAACTACTAGCCAAATTCCTTCTACAAGCATAAATACTACAAACGCTACTAAAAACATCTTTATAAAGTCCCACATAACCTATCACTCCTCTTCTTTAGAAATTACGCTTATATGACCTTGTAAAACTTTTATATCTAGAGGAAGCTCGGGCCCCTTATCGCCATCTATATTACTTTCATACTTTTCTCCATCAAGAGTATCTATCCTAAGAGTTTTAGTCTGGAAATATTCTATATTGTCAGATTGCGTGATGCTTCCAAAAAGAAGTTCGGGAGCTAGCCCTATTAATTTTCCAACATTTAATTTTTTAATAGCAAAGATATGCATCATACCGTCGCCTATCTCTACTTCTGAAACAAGTGATTTAACTCCTCCAATAGAATCAAGCAGGGCTATGATTATAACTGCAATATCTCCTTGCCATACTTCTTCATCCATCTCTAGAGTAACCGGGAAAACATCATCATTTAAAATTTCTTTTCCAACTGCCATTATATAGGCAAAAGGTCCATATTTTGTCTTTTCTTCAATATTTACGTCATAAACAGCTCTTGCAGCTGGACCAATGCCTAGAGTATTAGTCCAGTACATATCGTTTGCCAAACCTACATCAATCTTTTTATGATAGCTCGATTTTAAAAGTTCTATAGCTTCTAGCGGATTATCAGGGATATTTAAAGCTTTAGAAAGATTGTTAACTGTTCCAAGGGGAATGATACCCAGAAGAGGAGGATTTTTAAAACCAGCAAGTCCATTTACAGTTTCGTTGACTGTTCCATCTCCTCCTAGGCATACTACAAGATCAAACTTGTCTTGACTTGCTTCTTTAGCAAAGCTTGTAGCATCGCCCTCGCCCTTGGTGTATTTTATTACTATCTTATATTCATCTTCTAGTTCTACTTGAATTTTCTCTTCATAAGAAGATGCTTCTTCTTTTCCTGCTGTAGGATTAATTATAATCATGGCAGTTTTTTCCATAGTACTCCTCCCCTTCATATTCTACTATTTCTCTTCTATCTTCTATCTTCTATCTTCTATCTTCTATCTTCTATCTTCTATCTTCTATCTTTTAATTATACCCTCTCTAAGAGATGTATACCCAATCATACTAGACTGAACTTAAAAGATGTAGTAGATTGACTTTAAGTTTTTTAAAATATTCTATAATTTTATTTAGTTTCTTAGTTATCCACTTAAATCTATCAAGTTAGTATCTATAGAAATTCATTTTGTTAGTTTATACCAAATAAGGGTAAATTCATAAAACAAAGATCTTAAGGAGGATATTATGCTTAATTTTGGAATATTAGTAGGAAGTTTAAGAAAAGAATCTTATAATATGAAACTCGCAAACTATCTTATAAAGAGATACAGCGACAAGGCTAATATGGAAATAGTAGATATCAAGGAGTTTCCTTTATTTAATGAGGACTTAGAGAAGGATGTTCCTGAAGCTGTTCTTGAATCTAGAAGAAAGTTAAAGGAAAAAGATGGTGTTATAATTGTTTCACCAGAATATAACTATTCTATACCCGGAGTTATGAAAAATGCTTTAGACTGGTTTTCACGCGATGATTATGTAATGATGAAAAAGCCCTATCTTTTGATGGGTGCATCCAATGGTTCTATCGGAACTGCAAGAATGCAGGCTCATATTAAACAGATTTTAAGTGCAGGTGCTTTTCAAATGTATAGCCAGCCCTATAATGAGCTTTTATTTGCAAGAATTCAAGATAATATAGATAAAGATGGAAATATAACCAATCAAGGCAGTATTGAAAGATTGGATAAAAAAATAGATGACTTTATCGATTTTACAAATTTAATAAATAAAAAATAAAAATCATAAAAAAATGCTGAACCACTCAATTTGAGTGATTCAGCATTTTTTATAATAATCTATGTAGCTCTAAGTTTACATTCAAATATTATCTTCCTATGTCAATAACATTTTGTATCAGCGCCTGGCACCTTCCGCAATCTTTTTCAGTTCCGGCTTTTGTAACTATACCAACCTTCTCTACAGTATCAGCTCCATTTCTTATTGCTTCAAGAACAGCTTCAAGTGAAACTTCCTTACAGCCGCACACCGAACTAAGTATAGCTTCTAATTCAGTCTCGCAACCTTCACACGAATTACAAACTCCCGCTAATTCTACTATTTCATCTTTAGTTCTTGCTCCCTCAACCATTGCCTTCCTTATAGATGAATAGTATACCTTGTTTTTATTACATATTATTCTATCTTCCGCCATTATTATTCCCCTTATTATATATATTTACAACTCTTATATTATAGCATATATAATATTTAAAATATTATTAAAGTATTTTTCTAAGTTTATTTCTTATTTTATATACTTCAAATTTGAGCCTATTAATTTCTTTATTAAACTTAGCTAAATCTTATATAAAAAATGTAATTTAAAATTTTGGAAAAAAATGATGTGACTTTCAATTATATAATTTAAAGTCACATCATTCTACTATTTAAAAGTAATTTTATTTTCTATATAGCCTTATTTATATACTACTACTCTGTGTTCTAAAGAATCAAACTCTTTATCACCTGGATTTGACATTGGTTTTCCAAATGGCATTTGTGCTCTCATCTTCCATGATGCGGGCATATTCCACTCTTTCTTTACTTCATCTTCTATAAGTTCATTGTAATGCTGAAGTGATGCTCCATAGCCTTCCATGTCTAAAGCTGTCCATATATTAAGCTGGTTCATTCCGCTTGATTCCATTGACCATACAGGGAAGTTATCTTTGTAGAGAGGAAATTCTTTTTGCAGCGATTCAACGGTATCATAATCTTCAAAAAATAGTATAGTTCCATATCCTGCATCAAAAGAATTTATCTTTTCTTCTGTCGGAGCAAAGCTACCTTCAGGAACCACCTTTCTTAAAGCTTCTTTAGTTATATCCCATAATTTAGCATGACTTTTACCTAAAAGCAATACCACTCTTGCTGTTTGTGAGTTAAATGCAGATGGAGTATGTTTTACTGCATGTTGTATTATCTCTTCAAGCTTATCATCTGATACTATGGGATCCTTGCTGATTGCATAATATGATCTTCTTTCTTCAACTGCGTCATAAAAATTCTTTTCCATTTTTATTCCTCCGTTTTATATATTGTATTTTTATCTTTATTTATAGTTATAATATCAAGTGAAGGTTCGTTACTTTTAATCACTTAGTATATTTATATTATTCCATATAGATTTTTATATGTCAAGTATAAATTCTGATAAAAATAAGAAACCTCTACTGTGAAATAAAGGTCTATTATTTTTATCTCTTTAGTCCATCCATTTTTCAGCCCAATTCTGAATCTCATCCATTGCTTTGCTAAGATCTTTTCCCTTATCTGTAAGTTCATATTCTATTCTTACTGGTGTCTCGGGATACACAGTCCTAGTTACTATTCCACTATGCTCTAATTCTTTAAACCTCTCTGTCAACATTCTTGCACTCATATTAGGAATGGCAGCTGATATATCTGAGAAACGTTTTTGTTTATTTAATAGTGTCCTTATAATTAAACCTGTCCATCTTTTGCCTAACAATTCAAATGCATCTTCAAACTTGGGACATAAATGATATTTTTCCATGAAAATCACCACCTACTTAGATTATAACATAGTTAGTATATTAAAGTAAGTCAATCTTGTAATATTATTTATATAATAGATATTTTTTCAAGAATATTAGTATTATCTTAAATATGAAAAATACTTAATATAATAATTTTATTTATTTGAAGGTTATTAATTTATTGGGGTATACTTAAAGTAACGAAGTAATTAAAATGTTTTAAATATATTTTAGGAGGAATTTTTGTGAAAAATGTTAAATTAGCAATAGTATACTACAGTATGACGGGTACAAACTTCCAACTTGCATCTTGGGCTAAAGAAGCAGCTGAAGAAGCAGGAGCTGAAGTAAGAATGGTAAAGGCTCATGAGCTTGCACCTAAAGATTCAATTCAAAACAATCCTGCCTGGTTAGCTCAGGTAGAGAGAGAGAAAGATATTAAAGAAGCAACTTCAGACGATTTAGTGTGGGCAGATGCAATAATATTCTCATCACCGACACGTTTTGGAAATGTAGCAGCTCAGATAAAGCAGTTTATGGATCTGCAAGGAGGAATATGGGCTCAAGGTCAATTGGTAGATAAGGTTGTTTCAGCTATGAGTTCAGCTCAAAACCCTCATGGCGGACAAGAACAAACTATACAGGCAATCTATACAACTATGATGCACTGGGGTGCTATAATAGTTCCTACAGGATATACTGACGACAGCATCTACGGAGCAGGCGGAAACCCTTATGGTACTTCTGTAACAGCTGGAAGAGATGGTATGGTAGAAGATGTAGAAGCAGCAGTAAGACACCAGGCTAAGAGAACAGTAAAAGTTGCCGGACTCTTAAAACTAGGTAAGGAAAATCAAAATATCTAATTTTATTAAAATTAAATAAATAGTAGCTAAATAAAAAGAAGAACCTAATATATAAGATCGGCCCAAGGGCATGCCTTATTAGGTTCTTCTTTTTCTTTTCTTTATAAAATCCCATACTATCTCCTCCTGATTATATATTTCTCATTTTTTACAAGAGCAGAACAATGAATTAACGGCACCAATTTGTAAAAGGCCATCTCTTAGTTTATACTTATACTAGCAGAGCTACTTATGAAAGGGGATTTTATGGCAAATATCATTTTAATTTTAGTATTACAGCTAGTTTATGTTCCGCTCCTGACACTGAGGACCATATTTTTAGTTAAAAACATGACAGTTATAGCTTCACTTCTTGGCTTTTTAGAATCGCTTATATATGTATTTGGCTTGTCTCTTGTCTTCAGCGGAGAACAAGGACCGCTTGCAATGTTTGTATATGCTCTTGGGTTTGGAATCGGCATACTTATAGGAGGCGCTGTTGAAAACAAACTTGCTATAGGCTACAACAACTTTTCAGTAAACCTTATGGAAAAAAACACTGATCTGATTACCAGATTAAGAGATGAAGGGTTTGGCGTTACAGTCTATGACGGAGAAGGAAGAGACGGTAAAAGATACAGACTTGATATACTTACAAAACGCAGCAGAGAAGAAGAACTTTTAGACCTAGTAGATGTATATGAGCCAAAAGCTTTTATAGTTTCCTATGAACCTCGAAGATTTAAAGGCGGTTTCTTAGTCAATTCAATGAAGAAGGCCCGAAAAACAAAGTTAGGAGCTAAAGAAAAAACTTCAAAAAATTAAAAATATAAATAGCTGTCAAGGGAAATAAAAGCTTTTAATAACTAAACAGCTATTTTAAAATAGTTTTAAATATTTTAAATAAGACTTAGAACTTTATAAAATATAAGCACCTGATTATTAATAATCGGGTGCTTATATTTTTATGATTTTTTATTTACAATTATAATTTTATATAGAAGAATACCACTTAGCCGCGGCCTCTACTTCTTCCTTGGTCAGCTGATGACCTTTATCTTCCCAGTGTAGTTTAACTCCTGCACCAGCTTTTTCCAACAATTTCTCTAGTTCCACTGATTCCTCAGGCGAGCATATAGGGTCATTAGTCCCCGCACCTATAAATATATTTTTACCAGATAAATCAGGAAGTTCTATTCCTCTTCTCGGAACCATGGGATGATGAAGAATAGCTCCTTTTAAGGCATCCTTATAGTGAAATAATAGACTGGCAGCAATATTTGCCCCGTTTGAATAGCCAACAGCAACAATATTATCTCTGTCAAAACCGTACTTCGAAGATGCTTCATCAAGAAAATCATTAAGTTCCTCAGTTCGAAAAATCAGATCCTCTTCATCAAAAACACCTTCTTCTAATCTTCTGAAAAATCTAGACATACCATTTTCTAGGACATTTCCCCTTACACTTAAGACAGATGCTTTCTCATCTATTCTTTGAGCAACTGAGAGTAGATCCTTCTCAGTTCCTCCTGTTCCATGGAGCAGGAGCAAGGTTGGCCTATCAAGATTTTCTCCTTTATTAAATATGTGCTTCATTTATTGTCCTCCTCTTGTAGAAACTGTTTATTAATCTAATGTTCTTACCTCAACGGGCATAAGAATTCCTTCTATTTTTTCTCTTTGCGGTTCATATTGTTTAGGAAGCATAAGATTTTCTCCCATAGTTTCCTGAGATTCATCGTGTGCAAATCCAGGAGGATCTGTTGCAATCTCAAATAATATTCCTCCATACTCCCTGAAATAAATCGCGTTAAAATAATTTCTGTCTATTACCGGAGTTACTTTATATCCAGCGCTTTCAACATGAGCTTTCCAATCAAGCTGATCTTCATTATCGCTAGCTCTCCATGCTATATGGTGTACTGTACCTACTCCCATTTGTCCTCTTTCTGTCTCTGTAAATTTTAGGTCAATTATATTTCCTATATCAGATGAAGAACTAAAACGTATTAACTCTCCCTCTTCTCCTATTCTTTCAAGACCCATTACATTTTCTAAAAGATCTGCTGTTTCTTCAGGCTCACTTGATAAAAGTGTAGCTCCTGCAAATCCCTTAATAGCTGATTGGGACTTAATTCCTCCAAAATTCCTGGTATTTAAAGCTCCATCTTCTCTTTCAACTATTTCCAATCTTAATCCATGTGGATCGTCAAATTCAAGATATTTTTCTCCAAATCTTTCAGTTTTACTGATTTCTATATTAAAAGATTCTAATCTCTCTTCCCAAAAGCTCATCGCTCCTTTTGGAATAGCGTAGGAAGTAACCCCTACTTGTCCTGATCCAATCTTACCTTGACTGGCATCAGCCCATGGAAAAAAGGTAATAATAGTTCCAGGATTACCATCTTCATCCCCGAAATACAGGTGATAGGTACCCGGATCATCAAAATTTACAGTTTTTTTAACTAATCTTAGCCCAAGAACACCTGCATAAAAGTCTACATTTTCCTGGGGATTGCCTACAATTGATGTTATATGGTGAAGTCCCATTGTTTTTTTAGTCATTTAATCCAACTCCTTTATTTATTTACTTATTTACTTTATTTGCTTATTTACTTTATTCTTATTTTTACTTTGGTCTGTCAATAGAAAAAATCTTTCCTATTTCGGCATAACTTGATCCTGCCAGGCGGCTTATAGCATTTAGTCCTCTAGGGTCTATTCTTCCATTTTCATAAATCTCTTCATCTATATGAAATCTAACTATCTCTCCTATAAACAAGTCGCTTCCACTCTTTCCCTCACCTAAAGAAACTGCTTTTACAAGTTTACATTCCATCCTTATCTTTGCTTCTTTTATTGCAGGAACAGATATAACCTCGCTCTCTATAAGTGTCAGATCAGTTAGCTCTATCTCACTTTCATCCTTAGCTAATGAGGCAGCTGTTTTATTAACTTCAGCTACATTTTTATCATCTACAATATGAACTACAAATTCCTCTTTTTTATAAATATTTCTGGCAGTATCTTTCATCCTGTCTTCAGGTCTTTGAACAGATACTGATATCATAGGAGGATTTGAAGAAACGATGTTGAAATAACTAAAAGGCGCTGCATTTACAACTCCTTATTCCGACTGGCTTGTTACAAAAGCAATAGGCCTTGGGATTATGCTGCCAATTAAAAATTTATAATTATCTCTTTCAGTGTTTTTTGATGGATCTATAGAAATCATTAATTCACTCCTTTTTTTTATAATATAAAATTTTATCTATCTCTTTTAACTATATATCTCCTATAATCTAGAAGGATATAAGAGTTATTTTTATCATGCCAGGTTATCTTTAATAACCTACGTACTATTCATACCCAAATATAAAAAATAATATCTCTTCTTTTAAGAAAAATAAAACAAAAAGATATGATGAGTTAGAATTTCCATCTCATCATATCTTTTAAAGTAAGCAAAATAATCATTCAAACAGAGTCCCCACACTTAATCCTTAAACTATAATTATTAGAGTAAGGGAGCAAATATTTTTATTATTCTTGCGGTAAAAGTCATAAAAACATTATAATTTTTAATATCATCTAGGCTAACTCTGTGAGATATTTCTAAGGTATTCTTAAAATCTAGTTTAATATCTGAGATAGCACTTGTCCCTTCCATATATAAACCACATTCAAAATGGTGGTATAAACTCCGGTAGTCAAGATTAACTGTTCCAACAACAGCCTTCTTGTCATCACTTAGAAACTGCTTTGCATGCATGAATCCTGGTGTATATTCATAGATTTTAACACCAGAATCTATCAATTCTTTGTAGTGACTTCTGGACTGAGCAAAAACAAATTTCTTATCTGCTATATGAGGCAGTATGATTTTCACATCCACTCCCCTTCTTGCTGCAAATTGAAGGGAGGTTACCATCTCTCCATCTAAGATTAGGTAGGGAGTCATAATATAAACATAATCCTCTGCTCTATTTAATATATCCATATATATCATCTGGCCTACCTTATCATTGTCTAGAGGAGAGTCACCATAGGGTATTACATAGCCTCTTTCTTTTACAGCTAACTCTTTTGATCCATATGAATCCATCATATAAGTTCTATTTTCTTCGCTAGTATTCCATAACTGCAAAAACATTATGGTAAAACTTTCTACTGATTGTCCTTTGATCATAATAACCGTATCTTTCCAATGGCCATATACTTCTATTTCATTTATATACTCATCTGCAAGGTTTATTCCTCCAGTAAAAGCAACTTCTCCGTCCACTACCAATATCTTGCGGTGATCCCTGTAATTATAATGAGTTGAAAGAAAAGGACGAATTGGTGAAAACACCTTACACTGGATACCAAGTTTTCTTAATTTATCAGGATAGCTATGAGGCAATAGGGCAAACTCATTAGTCCCATCATACATAAACCTTACTTCAACACCTTGCTTTACTTTATCAGATAAGATTTTTAAAATCTGCCCCCACATAACTCCTTCATCAACAATAAAATATTCCATAAAAATAAATTTTTCCGCTTTTTCTATCTGTATTAACATTTCTTTAAAGGCATCTTCCCCTAAAGGAAAATATTTTGTGCTTGAGTTTTCATATACCGGATATCCTCCAGATTTACCAGTATAAGTAGCCAGATTATACAGTCCTTTATTTTCTATTTTTAATCTATCCATTAAATCTTCTTGGTCACTAAATTCACTCTGAGTTTCCTTCACTATCTTTTTAACTCTCTTTTTGATAGTTCTGTGTCCTATATCTGTTTGTATGAAAATATAGAGCAAGCCCCCAAATCCAGGCAAGAGCATAATAAGTGTAATCCAGGATAACTTAACGCTTGTATTATGTTCTGAATTTATTACATATAAAACCATAATTATTGTAAAGATTAATAAAGTACCAACAGTAAAGGGGATTAAACCTTCTAAAAACCTAAATATCCTAA
Organism: Tissierella sp.; assembly: GCF_029266915.1. Classification (GTDB taxonomy): domain Bacteria; phylum Bacillota; class Clostridia; order Tissierellales; family Tissierellaceae; genus Tissierella_A. Next base: position 51,295 of record NZ_JARIEF010000120.1, read on the forward strand.
TTAAGGCTAGGATCTGAACAAATAAAAGAAGAAATACAATTCCAGTTCTTCCGATTACTATTCTGAGTATACCTCGCTTACTTCTCTTTAAAAGCAAAATTTGATTGGATTTATTTGCACTCATATTTTCATTCCTTTTTATTGTAATTTTAAAATAATAATTGGACCTATCATATCATATTTCATCTAGCTTTCTCAGATTTATTTAATTATTTCTTAGTGGATTTTTATTCTAGTATTTTTTTAATATGCTTTTATTAGTAATTATAAAAAAGTCTTTCTCTAGGTAAAAAAACTTTGAGAAAGACTTTTTCTATTCTTTTTATAAAGCTGAATTAGCTTGTTTTTGTTTTAATCCACTTAAAGCTAAAATCATTACAAGAGAAATCAAGGCTAGAATTATAAGTCCAAGATTAAAATTTCCTCCTGTTTTATCAAGAAAAAGACCAAAAACTGAAGGACCTGCTGCAATACCAATATTTGAAGCAGCAGTCAGTATTCCCAAACCCATACTCATTTGCCTAGGATTAATAAGCTCTGGCAAAAGCGAGAATACAAAAATTGGAATAGGTGTAAATCCCAAACCCAGTGTAAATGCCCATATCGGCAAGCCAGCTGTTCCTCTTCCAATTAGAATAAATGAAATTGCCATAATAATACTTCCAATTAAGAGCAGTCTCTTCTTCCATCCTGTCTTATCAATGATTATTCCAACAATAGGACCAAGAAAAATTGGAACTAGCATAATAAAACTAACTAAGAATCCAGCCCTCTGAGCAGTCATGCCCATATCTTGAAAATACTGTGGAACAAATGTTACGTAAGATAGAAGCTGACTGTTTCCTAATGCCCAAATTAAGGCAAGTAGCCAAAGACTTACATTAGATAAAAGTCCGCCTGAAGCTTGGTTTGAGTTAGTATCAGGGCTAGAAGTCTTCTCTTCTTTTGGTAAATGAAGCTTAAATATATTCATAAGCATAACTATTCCTGCAAAAACTGCTATCCCTAAAATTATATTTCTCCAGTATATCCGCTCTCCTAAAATTCCGAATAAATTAGCCGCTATTACAGTTCCAAGAGGGACTGCCGTGTTAAATATTCCCATTGCAATACCCATATTTGTTTTGTCAAAAAACATAGTAACCAATAAAGGTGCCAAAACTACCAAAGCAGTAGCCCCTATACCCGCTATTACTCTATAAACCAGTAAAGCTGAGAAAGATCCCGCCATAGAAAAAGCTATCAGTCCAGAAATTGATATTAATAAAGCGATAAGTATAATAGATTTTTTATTATACTTGCTTGCTAGAAAGGCTATTAGAAATGGAATAAAAATTCCCGGTACAGCATACGCTCCCATCAACATACCCGACTGCGAAGTAGAGAAATCTATATCATTTTGAATCTTATCAAATATCGGCGGCAAGGATTGCAGTGATATAGCAAACACTAGCATAAGTGAAAATGAAATACCAAGCACCACCCATTTATACGAATTATTTTTTTTAACAACCATATTATTCCTCCTATAAAATTATAATTCCAGTTTTAAATCTTCCCTATAGAAATATAATCAATCTACTATATCTATAGAATGAAATGGATATTATTCCTTCATTGTATTAAGAAATAATATCCATATTTTATACTAAGTTAAAAAATTTTAAAAATAAGAATAGCTTACTCCTGTACCTCCAATTGACTTTCTTTATTAAAGAAGCTCTTGTAAGCCATATTAACAAATATAATAAGAGTTAAGGAGACACTCCCTAAAATTCCCAGCATTATAGCTATCTGATACTTAATAGCACTGATAGGTGATAAACCAGCTAGGATTTGTCCTGTCATCATTCCAGGTAAAAAGACTATTCCCATACCCAGCATTGAATTGATGGTCGGAAGTATTGCTGAATCAAAAGCACTATCTACAATACCTTTAACAGCAGTCTTTGGTGTAGCTCCTAGCATCAGAGCTGCTTCAATTTGATTCTTGCTAGACTCAATCCCACCTGCTAGTCTAGAGACCCCAAGTGAAATCCCTGTCATTGAGTTTCCAATTAACATTCCAGTTATAGGTATGAAGTATCTAGGATTATACCATGGACTTACCCTTATAACTATAAATAAGAAATATATCATTGTTACTAGATTTCCAACTATCATAGACAGGGCAATAACCTTTTTCAGGCTTGGTGATATTTCTTCTTTAACACGTTTAAAGATATTTATTATTGCAAAGGCCTCCATTAATATGATAAATATTATGGTGTAAAACGGACTTGGATTATCAAATATATAAACAAGTACATAGCCAATTAGTCCTAACTGCAGGGTCATTCTAACAGATGCCAGCAATATTTCTCTTTCACGATTTATACCCCTGTGCCTGACAATAAATAAAAGTATAACTACAAAGATATAGGCTGAAGCTAATTGAATCAAAGTAAGATCAATATTAGGGTCCATTATAAATCCTCCTTCAAATTAGCATCTTTATTTTTTATTTCAATTATAAAATCAGAAAACTCTCTTCCTATATCTAGTGAATGGGTCACCATAATTAAGGTTTTATTATTTTCCTTGCTATAGTCAGCAAGAGAACTAATAATCAGGTTTTCTGTTTTACTGTCTAAAGCTGATGAAGGCTCATCTAAGAGAAAGACCTGGGGATCAGCAATTATTACTCTTCCTAGGGCAACTCTTTGTTGTTCTCCTCCTGATAAATTTGAAGCCTCTTCATTTAAAGATTTATTTAATCCTAGTTTTTTCAGCATAGCAGTAAGTTCTTGATCGGGCAAAGCTTCTTTACCTGAAAATTTCCTGCCTATGAGTAAATTATCTCTTATATTTCCGGGGAAAATTGCTGGAGTTTGGCCTAACATTATAACTTCTCTTCTTAATTGAACTGCATCTATCTCTTTTATATCTCTATTATTGTAAAGAATAGACCCGCTGTCTGGAGTGATCATTTTATTGAGCATTTTTAAAAATGTTGTTTTCCCACTGCCGCTTTTACCTACTATTGAAGTAATCTTATTTTCTTTTATCTTTAAGTCATGTATATTTAAAATTGATTTAAATTTTAGATCTTTTATCTGGAACATAGTACCTCCCTAATTTACAGTTTTTAGGATTAACAATATAAATATTATACTGTTAATCCCATTTTTTAAATATCTTCATAATTACATCTACAAGAAAGTTAAGGTATGTTTTCTTGATGTTTTCTTGGTGTTTTCTTGGTGTTTTCCTTATCCTTACTTCCTAGTAGCTTTTAAAGACTATTTATATCTTCTTCATTTATAATCCTATCCAGCATTTGTTCTATCTTAGCTAATGGCTGAGCTCCGTTTAAACCATGCTTTCCATCTACTACTAAAAAGGGCACACCGCTTATCCCATATGCTCTTGCCAGGCTTAGTTCCTTATTGACCTCTTCCAATGATTTTGGATTTTCGTAAGCTTCTTCCCATTTTTTAATATCTATACTAGTCTTTAAAAGAGCTTCTTTTATAACTTCAAACTCCTCTACATTTTTATTCTCAACAAATAAGGCATTTTGAAGCGCATCAAAAGCATCCCAGGCTATCCCATCGCCTCCTACTCTTTCAGCTGCTTTAACTGCTCGCAGAGCAGGGATAGATGTCGGAAATAAGAAGTCTGTCTCCCTTAAGCCTTCAATATTAAACCGGTGTAAATCATCATTTTCATTAGCATGTTCCCAATGCAAGGAAATTTCAGCTTTAGCTTTTTCTCTGCTTCCAAACATCTTATCAAAAGCTTCTTCTTCTGGAACCAAGGCAAATGATCTATGAATAATCTCAAGTTCCGGTCTTTTTTCTTTTAATTGCCTCATTCGGTATGACATTGGAAAACAAAAACTGCATATAACATCATGAAAAAATTCAATTTTCATACTATCTCTCCTCGTATAATATGTTTAGAAGAACTTTTTATCAATTCTTCAAAACATATTTTTTATATTTTCTATTTGAGATATTCTAATTCGGTAATTTAAGTGAAGAACTGCCTGCATTTAAGTTTGATGTTCCTTTAACAATACTTTTATACCCTATACTTATATTTTCAACTCTAAAACCAATAATGTCTTTGCCAAATTTATAAAATAAGGCCCTCTATCTCTAATCAGACTAGATGGCCTTATTAATTAATAAATCCTTTAAATATTTACACTCTATGACAATAAATCTCTACTTACTCTTTGACTTTTAAAGTGAAAGTAAATTATTTAAATACAAAATCTTATTTGTTTTGATCAATAGCCTGAACAGCTGTTATAGCTACAACTCCTACTATATCTTCAAAACTGCATCCTCTTGAAAGATCGTTTACAGGTTTAGCTATTCCCTGGGTTACAGGTCCGTAGGCTTCCGCCTTAGCTAATCTTTGAACTAACTTATATCCAATATTTCCAGCATCAAGATCTGGGAATATAAGAACATTAACATTACCCGCGACCTCATTGCCAGGAGCTTTTGCCTGTCCTATACTTGGAACAATCGCAGCATCAAGCTGGAACTCTCCGTCAATAGCGTACCCTGGATAAGCTTCTTTTGCTAAGCGTGTAGCTTCTACTACCTTGTCAACATCTGCGTGATTTGCGCTTCCCATAGTTGAATGTGATAGCAGTCCTACAACTGGCTTTTCTTCAACTAGTATTTCAAATGATCGCGCTGAACTTCCAGCAATTGCTGCTAATTCTTCAGCATTTGGATTTTGAACTAATCCGCAGTCTGAAAATACAAATGTTCCATCAGAACCATACTCACAGTTTGGCACAACCATAACAAAAAATGTTGAAACCAGCTTTGTTCCCGGCGATGTTTTTAAAATCTGAAGTGACGGACGAAGTACATCAGCTGTTGCATTTGCAGCTCCAGCTACCATACCGTCTGCCCTACCTTTTTTTACCATCATAACGCCTAAGTAAAGTTCATCTTCTAATAAAATCTCTCTAGCTTTCTCTGTGGTCATGCCTTTCTTGCTGCGAAGTTCTGCAAATAATTCAACATAAGCATCCATTTCATCAAAACTATTAGGGTCAACAATTTTAGCTCCTGAAATATCTAAGCCATCTGCTTTTTCCATAATCTCTTTTTCGCTTCCTATCAAGATAATATCTGCAATTTTTTCCCTAAGTATTTCTTCAGCTGCCTGCAGTGTTCTTATATCAAGTGCTTCTGGAAGTACAATTGTCTGAACCTTGTTCTTTGCTCTGTCTTTAATGTTTTCAATAAATCCCACTTTAATTTCCCCCTCTATATATTATGGTCTAATCATATCATCAATTTTATTTATAGTAAATACTTCCATGGAGTATCGGACTAACTATTTCTATTCGCAAAGTTCACGGTTAAATATTATAAGCCCGACTTAAGAGAGCATGACACTTTAGATTGTAAAATAGAATCTAAGCACATAAAAATCCATTATCAGCTCTACTTTTATAGTATAGCTGATAACGGATTGATCTACATCTTCTGAATTTATAACTAAATCTTTACCAGCTTTTGCTAGTTTTTCTCCAGATTCTTTTAATGGATTGTTTAAATAATCCAGCTTTAATTTTAGTGTTTCAGTATCCTCAAGAACTTCTTATATCTGAACTTGAACTTGATCTGTATTCACACCATCTAAGTTTTTAACTGTACTGTCAAAACTTAGATGGTATAAGGGTTTTAATATCTTTTTATATTTTTATTTATTCTGTTTTTTTGTATGATCTTACCTTAACTCCTTTGTTTTCAGCTATTTCTTTAGCTCGTTCTTGGGCTTGTTTTTTGGTTTTATGTTTTGAATCTGCTCTCTTTGCACCTTCTGTAATTACCATCCACATTTCTTCCTCTCTGTCATATCTAACCTCTACATCTTTATCCTGCAGCCTAGAAGAAGTGTCTTTGGGATCATTCTTGTGATTGGTAATATCCTTGTCTTTGAGTTCTCTTTTAGCCCCTTTATCTGCATCTTCAACCCATTCCTTAGCCTGAGAAATAGAAATCGGTATAGCTCGATCTTCTTCATAGCCTTCTTTTACCATGGCATTTGCAATATCAATAGCCTTTCTCCTTACTATAGAATCTAGATTTTTCATTGAAGCGGGATAATCTTTTTCATTCCAAGGCATACTATCTCCTCCTATTTAACTTTATTATTTAAAGTTACATTTATCTTTAAATATACTTTATAAATTAATAGGCTGGCCTCCGGTAACTCCGTATATCTGTCCTGTTACGTAACTACTCTCTTGGGATGCTAATAAGACATAAATCGGTGCTAATTCTACAGGCTGACCTGCCCTTTCAAGCTCTGAACTCTGTCCAAACTCCGGAAGAGCTCCTTCAGGCTGACCATGGTCGAGTTGAAGCGGAGTCCAGATAGGTCCCGGCGCTACGCCGTTTACTCTTACTCCTTTTTCTGCAAAGTAGCTTGATAAGTTAACTATAAAGTTGCTTATAGCTGCCTTGGTAGCTGCATAATCCAGCAAAGGAGAACTTGGATTAAATGACTGAACTGAAGAAGTTGCAATTATAGTGCTTCCTGGCCTTAAGTGTTCTTCAGCAGTTTTTACAGTTTCAAACATACTGATAATATTTACCTTAAATGTATCTTCTACCTGCTTGATAGAAAGATCGCTCAAGGATGTATGAGCTATCTGCTGGGCAGCATTTAAAACTAATATATCCAGCTGACCAAAAGCTTCAAGAGTTTTTTCAACGATTTCACTTGCTGCTCCCTCTTCTCTGAGATCATATGGAAGTAGGAGAACTTTTCTTCCAGCCTCTTCTATATGATGCTTAACTTCCTGGGCATCTTCTTCTTCACCCGGGAAAAATTGTATAGCCACATTGGCTCCCTCTCTTGCATAAGCTATAGCTGCAGCACGTCCAATTCCAGAGTCTCCCCCGGTGATGAGTGCATTTCTTCCCTCTAATCGATTGTGCCCTTTATAACTTTCCTCCCCACAGTCCGGCTTAGGGTCCATATATTTTTGCAGAGCAGGTGTGCCCTGTTCCTGATCTGGAAACTTTTCAGTATAATACATCTTTCTCGGATCAGTTAAATTATTATTTTTCATTAAAACCAACTCCTCAAATTATTTTATACCTTAATATTTTAGAAACAGCTTAAACTCTATTTCCATATATTTATACCCACAAGGGGACTTATTTAAAATTTTATCTAACTGTATCTCTTTTGATGTGCTTTTTTAAGCTTCAGATAATATTCATCTTCTCTTGCCATCTTCCATTTTTCTTGAAAGATTTCAGCAGACTTTGCCTTTTGCGGATCAAAGTCTATTTCTTTGACCTCTCCATCTTTATCATACTTTGTTCCGCTCTTATGGTTAGCATATCTTCTTGATCTGGTGTAGCCCATCTGAAGGAATTTTCTGGCCATATCCATACCCACAAAATCATCTTTCCCCTTATACTTTAAAAACATATCATAAATCTTTTCAGAAGACTCTCTTGCAATTTCTGGAGTTTTAAATCTCCAGTGAGGCAGGATCTCACCCTTATAAGGCTCAACCAAAAGTACTCCTTGCTCTCCCCTGCCTACCCTGTAGAGTTCAGGTTGGGCGCGAAAATCTATTTTATCAAAATCTAAATCATAATCAAAGGCCATTTCACAACCTCCTTTTCTCTTTAAATTTAATAAACTTTTATATTTTTAATTATTTTACCCATTTTTTATAATACAAAATCCAAAGTATTTACATATTTAGTTTATTTTTTGGTAACATTATATATAAAATCTTATTATTTGATTTAATATTTCTTTCACTAAGTCGATATAAACTATAATAGAATTAATATATAAAATATTATAAAAAAGGTGATAGAGATGAAGATTGAAAACTACAATGCTTTTAACCTAAAAAAAGATTTATCAAATACTAAAAATAAGTTAAATGATACTAAAACTGCTTCAGAGCTTTTGAAAATCAATAAAACTCCTGCTAAAGATAAGGTCTATATTTCAAAAGAAGCTAAAATTTTTTTAGAGGAGCAGTCACTTATAGAAAAAGATGATAAAGACAATGAAGCTGAAATGTTTAAAGATATGCTCAGACAAGTCAAAGAGTCCTCAGATCCAAAAAATAATCCTTACAGCGGTATGATGAAATGCATCGAGATAGCCGCTAGAATAATAAACGGCGATAAGGTTCCTGCTAAAGATGAACAGTTTCTTATGGAAAATGAGCCTAAAATGTATACAAGCGCAGTGATGCTAAGGCAGCAAAAAGAAAGCCCTAAAAAGTATGACAGCTTGTTAGAGGATGAAGATAATAAAGATATCACCTCACAGGCCGAAGCTGATATTGAGTCCTTATCAGTTGAAATCTCCTCTTCAGAAACTGAAATAAGCGAATAAAAACATTTACTTGATATTAAAAAACCTTTAACCCCATTGAAGCTGATGGGGTTAAAGGTCCTAGGAATCCTTCTTGCTCTTGTAAAGCTACAGGAATAATATTCAATCTATAAATATCATCCTTGTAGCTTCTATTTTCTATAGACTAAGCGCCCTTCTATCTCCTCATTAACATTGGAGTGGGTTCTTAGCCACTCTTCAATAACATCATAATCAGAAGTACTGACAACTTTTCCAAGCCCCAGAGCTTTAAGTTCTTCTGCGTCTAGTCCTATGTTTTTCTTAGAATTTGCAGCGTGATATCCTTGGATTGTAAGAGTATACTCTTTATCATTAACAACTTCCCTATTATTTACCTTTAGAGACTCGAGTCTTTTCTTGGACTCTGAATAAATCGCTTCTATATTTTTATTGACCTGAAAATACTCACCTTCACCATTTCTATTTTCTGCCTGCATAATATGATTGAAAATAATCTTAACCTGCTCTCCTGTTACGCAGTACTTTATAAGGCTGTCTTCATAAGGATATCCGGCCTTTAAACTTCCAAGAGTAATAACCGGTCCTAATTCATTGGACCTTATTGAACCTGAACCCAAAAGCATAATATCCGTCTGAGCTACGTCTGCCAAGGCATCTGCAAACAGATTTCCTAGGGAAGTTTCTTCTTCTCTTGAAGGATGGGTAAGTTTCTTTGATAGCCTTGATATTATAACATTATACTTCTCATCTACCCGATCCTTATAACCGTGTAAAAACTCCTCCAAACTTTCATCAACTTCAGCTGTTTCACTATTAATTGGAACCAGTTCCCATTTCCACTCGCTGATTGAATTTGTCTTTTCATCTACTACAATATCAAAGCGTCCTATTTGGTCTGTACCGTATCCAGCCTGGGCAATGATAATATCATTAACAATCTCTGGTTGGTCTAATACAGTGTGGGTGTGGCCTCCCAGAATCATATCTACTCCCCACTCTGGCTTTAGAAGCTCTGCAAGTTTTAAATCTGATTCAAAGCCAATATGAGTTAGAGCTACAGTTAAATCTATATCATGATTTTTATAAGCATTACATATTTTTCCTACCTCTTCAGCCGCATCTTCAATCGATACAAAGGTTCCGATTAATTTATCAAGGGCTATCTTGTCCATTACCATTTCAGTAATAATACCGATAAACATTATATCAAATCCACCTACATTTATAATCTTATAGGGTGTCATCAATCTTTTTCCATAGTGTTTAATATAAAGGTTGGCATTAACAATAGGAAAGTTTGCCACCTTTTCAAGAAACAATAGGTGAGGCAGACCATAGTCCACTTCATGGTTTCCAAGCGTTGCAACGTCAGGTGATAGAAAATTCATCAGCTGCATAGTTGAAACCCCTTTGTACTCTGAATCAATAATAGAGCCTTGGATCATATCTCCAGAAATCGTATAGATAACATTGTCCTCTTGTGCTCTGACCTTATTTATATAACCAGAAAGCAAACCCAGCCCGCCTATAAGTTTTTCACTTCCTTCTTCTGTTTCAGCCATAAAATCTCCATGCATATCATTAGAATGGAGTATTGTAAACTTCTGCTCCTTCTTTTTCATCTTCAGCCTCCTCTTATCTAAGTTTTACTAACCTTGCTTTATCCGACACTTCATCTAGTTTCTGCTAAAACTACTTGTTTTTTGTCTTGATTGTATATTATCATAATTTATCTTTCATCAAACAATAGAATTCTTCTTTTTAAATTGTTTTATAGAAAGCTATTGCATCTACTTCGGACCTTAAATCATTGGATTAATAACATATATAGAAAATAGTAATAAAAAATAAGAAGAGGGCAAAATTCCCTCTTCCAGCCTATCATTGAGTGCTCAATGGAGTTTAGTTTTATTTAGTATAAATATTTTTACATTTTGTTTCAGTAACTAAAAAAGAAAATACTAAAGCTATTAGAGCTGAAACTACTACTGCTATAAATGCGTTTGTATAAGCAGCATCAACACTTAAATCTTTTGCAAGATTTATGTCAATTATTTTTCCAGAAATCAACATAAGAATTGCTGCAAAACTAAATCCTACTGTATTTACTATAGACATTGCCATCCCTGAGAGCTTAGGATCACTAACCTCCTTGCTCACTGACCAACACAAGACTCCTATTGATGAAGAAAAACCAACTAGAAATATTAGTATAGCCATTATAAATACCGGCGGCTTTAGAAAAACCAATAAAGACCAAGCAAGGACTGTGATAGCTGCAAGTATTATGGTAGGAAGCTTTCTCCTTTTAAGTTTATCTGATATTCCTCCGATAATCAGATTCGATGCACCCGCTAGTAATAATACGGCTGAAATAAGATTCGCTGCATAAGTTTTGCTAAGACCATAAACCGAAACAATATATGAAACTCCAAATGTTCCAGTAAAGAGTAAGAAACCTCCGATAACTCCTCCAAATACAAAAGCAGGATACCAAACCTTAGGATTCTTAACCACTTCTAGCAGCTGAGATGATAGACTTCTGCTATCAATTTCGGTCTCTTTTTCTTTCTCCTGAGGATTTACTGGTTCAAATCCCATTTCCATAGGAGTATTTTTAACAAATATTCCAGCTAAGACGGCAAGTATTAAGGTTATAACACCCATGGCTACAAAAGAACTTCTCCATCCTATAAGTCCCACCAATATTATAAGAGGTGTCTGGGCAAGCAAGCCTCCAAGACTTCCTATAAAGCTTGTCAGACCACTCATAGACGCAAACTTATCGGCAGGATACCAGTTGGATTGAATCTTAAGTATACATAAAAATACTACAGATACTCCCACTCCAACTAAAAGTCTGCCAAAGTAAGCCATTGGTATATTCCTCGACAGGGCAAATATTATAGAACCTATAGCTGCAACTACAGAACCCATTATAACCGTTTTCTTAGGACCTAAACTATCTGCTAGAACACCTGCAGGTATCTGCATTATAGTGTAGGCATAAAAATACATCGCTCCTAAATTTGCAATCTGTGTAGATGTCATTCCAAATGATTTGTTAAGATCATCTACTATAACCCCAACTGAAAGTCTGTGAAAAAATACTATAAGATAAATAGCAACAAGTATACCCCAAACCATCCACCTATAAAAGTTTATGCTCTGCTTCTTTTCCATAGATTTATTTTGTAAATCCATCCATATCTCCTCCATAATCTATATTTAATGTTTAATAATACCATATTTAGAAGATTTTCAAAGTTTAAAGAGAAATTTGTCTATCTAGAATAGATTATTACCCCATTATATAAAAATCAATACTATCAGATAGATTTATAATTTTAAAAATTCCAGCATTATTCGATCCTATTATTTTCTCTATCCAATAATCCTTAGATATTTTCTTTATCATTTTGGGTAGTAGTATATTATAGCTTAAAATAAAATATTAACTAGCCAACAAAACCATTTTTTATAAAAAATATAATAGCTGCCTTTTATTAGGTGGGATAATAACAAGATGTTTTAGAGAATTTTGATTATTTTTCTAAAATAATCAATTAAAACAACAAATAAAGAATCAGAAGTATTGAAAAATACTAGTTGATTTAAAGAGGAGGATCACTATGGATAAAAACGAAAGAATAGAATTTCTACAAGATATAGTCAGAATGAAAACAGAAAATGATAATGAAGCTGAAGTTGCCCATTATATTCAGAAATTATTATCAAAACATGGTATAGATTCTAAATTGGTTGAATACAGCCCTGGGAGAAGTAACCTAGTAGCTGAGATTTCTAATGGTCAAGGAAAGGTTCTAGGAATATCCGGCCACATGGATGTAGTAGCTGCGGGAGACCAAAGTCTTTGGAGTCAAGATCAATACGGAGCTGATATAGTTGACGGCAAACTCTATGGAAGAGGCTCTACAGATATGAAAAGTGGTCTTGCAGCTTTAGTTGTAGCTATGATTGAAGCAAAGGAAAAAGGTAACTATTCCGGAACTATCCGTCTTTTAGCCACAGTTGGAGAGGAAAGCGGAGAAGTAGGTGCAAGGCAGCTGACTGATTTAGGATATGCTGATGATTTAGATGCCATAATAGTAGCCGAGCCTTTTAACGGACGAATTTTATATGCTCACGGTGGTTCCTATAACTATAAGATAAAATCACACGGTATATCAGCTCATAGCTCAACACCTCAACTGGGAGAAAATGCTATCCATCATCTTCGAGATGCCATGGTTGCGGTTCAAGAGTCTATGGATAAAATAATTGAAAAATATGAAAATCCAAAGCTTGGACGAACTATTCACAGCGTTACTCTTATTTCAGGAGGAGAACAAATTAATTCCCTACCTGAGTATGCAGAGTATAAATCAAACATGAGAACTATACCTGAATTTGATAACGATAAGGTGACAAGTCTTCTTCAAGGAATAGTTGATGATTTAAATAAAAAAGATGGATTTAAGCTGGAGCTAGAAGTTCTTGCAGATATGCCACCAGTAACTTCAGACCCGGAGTCAGATCTAATAAAGGTAATTCATGAAAATTCTCATGAGTCAGATATAGAACTGATTGCTCTTCCAGGGACAACTGATACAGCTCAGTTCAGACGCCGAAATGAAGATATGGATGTTGCCATTTACGGTCCAGGAGTCTTTGAAACTCTTCACAAGATAGACGAATATGTTGAAGTAGACCAATATCTTGATTTTATAGATTCATACGGAAAAATCATTAAAGCTTATTTAAAATAGTTTATCTATAGCATTATGATAATCTATATTAACAAGTAAGTAAAAATAAAAAAAGCTGTAAAAGTTTAGTCAAAAAAACTTTTACAGCTTTTTTTATCTAATTTTAAAATAGTTTATAATTAAATAGCGTTCCAACCGCCGTCTACTGCAAGATACTGGCCAGTTGTAAAGCTTGAGGCATCAGAAGCAAAGTATATTATAGCTCCATCAAGTTCACCTTTTTTACCCATCCTACCCATTGGACAGTAAGTTTTAAGAATCTAATTATTTTATAAAAACATATTGACAATTTTACTTATTTAAGTTATTCTATTATAACAGTTGATGTGTCAACTGTTGATATGTAAATTAAGCTTAGGAGGTTTTAAATGAAACTCAATGATCTTAGTGATATGCTGCATAAACTTAGAAATATTGAATATAAACTTACTCAAAAGTTTGAAGATAAAACCGGCTTCAGCCTTACAAGATATCAGATCCTCAATTTTGTAAAAGAAAACGATGAATGCAATCAAGAAGAAATTAGAAAATTTATCCAAATTGATAGATCTGCAATTACAAGACATCTTAAGATTCTTGAAGAAAAGGGCTATATTACAAGAAAAAGAAATAAAGATAACGCAAGAGAAGTTATTGTATCCTTAAATGATTTTGCTCGATCAGAACTTGAAAAATGTCATAGCGACCACAAGGGCACTTCATGTATCCTGCCTGCAAATATAAGTGGAGATCAGATAAATAAGCTTATTGAACTTCTTGATAGCATAGAAAATGAAATATAAAGGGAGATATAAATGAAAAATAATAATTTTGAAGATGTAGTTTTTAACAGAAGATCGGTTAAAGAATTTGATGAAAACGTGAAAATAAGTCAAAGTGAAATGCTTGAAATGATAAATAAGGCGGTGAAAGCTCCTTCCTCGGTAAATCTACAACCATGGAGATTTGTTATAGTAGATTCAGATGAAGGTAAGGATAAACTAAGACCACTTATTAGATTTAATCAAAGACAAAACGATACATCATCCGCTATGATTCTTATCTTTGGCGATATGGAATGTTACAAAAAAGGAAATGAGATCTATGAAGAAGCTGTAAATAAAGGTCTTATGCCTGAAAAAGTTAAAAATGATACTTTAGATCTATTCATTCCTGCCTACGAAAATGCAAGCAGAGAGAAAATGAATGATATTGTAAAGATAGACTCAAGTCTTGTTGCTTCGCAGCTTATGCTTGTTGCTAGACACTATGGCTATGACACTAATCCTATTGGAGGATTTGAAGAAGATCAACTTGCAGAAGCTTTTGGTCTTGATAAAGATAGATATGTTCCTGTACTAATACTAGCTATAGGCAAAAGCGATTATGAAAGTCATGAAAGTGTAAGACTGGAAGCTGCTGATATATCCGTCTTCAAGTAAACTTAAATTTAACATCCTCCCCTTTTGTTAAAACCAAAGGGGATTTTTTTATGTTGTTTTACTTCTATATCTCCATAAAAATTTAAACTATTTTTGACTATCATATTGACGTAGGTCCAATATTATATGATAATAGTTCTAACAAGCTTTGAAGGGAGTGTGTTTATGGATCAAATAGAACGTATAAAACTTATGGAAAGAAATTTAAATGATTCTATTAAAGCTGTCAATGATCTTCAAGATGCTTTAAATAATTATATTGCTACTTCAGAACAAATAGAAGCAGTATCAGCTTATTATGGAAGCAAGGAATGGTTTAAAGATTTTGATGATGACAGAAAAGACAAAATACCCAAAGATTTAAATCGCGGAGTATTATCTGAAGATGGAATTCATACCATGTTAATCGATAATTTTGAATTAAAACAAAAAATCAGGTCTATACAAATTAAAGATGAATTGGATGAACAATAATCGTTGTGAATATAGCATTTAAAAGTTTATAAAAATAAGACTTAAACCTTTGTAAATAGGGGTCTAAGTCTTATTTATTTACTCTAGACCTAGTTTTCGAACTTATAGCTCACTATCATCAACTATAAGGCTCAAAAAACCTGACAGGCCTAGTACCTACAGTTCTCTTTTTCAGCTGTTATATTAATTATATTCATTGCAGATTTATCTAACTTACTCGCTTCTTCAAAACTCTACCCTAATCTTGATATAATTACAAAAGCAACTCTACTAGGACCGTAACTATCTATATCTTAACTATAATACGAAATTTGATTCTATAGTATATTTTATGATAATATATGATTATTAAAAATAGATTAATAGATAAATTATATCAAAAAGTACTTTATCAATAATAAAAATAAATCTAAAGGAGACATAATATGAATATCACAGTATTGACTATAAGCAATATCCTTATATTTTTAGCTACCTTAGTTGTCAATCAAATGGGTGCTAGTGGTAAGTTTAATGGAATGGGACAAAAAGATGTTTCAGATAAATATAAAACTCTAATTACTCCTAGTGGTTTTGCATTTGCTATATGGGGTGTTATTTATACGCTCTTATTTACAACATTGATTTACTTCTTCGTCCAGAGAAATGATCCAGCGGTCGCTAACTTAATCCACCTAATATCAGGCTTATTTATCATATCAAGTATTTTTAATATGGCTTGGATAGTTTCTT
>NZ_JARIEF010000001.1 GCF_029266915.1 Tissierella sp.
TTTTCTACTTTTGCCTTTTCTTCTGAGTACTTTTAAAGGTACAGAAAGTAATCCTTGATAAATCCAGCTATATATTGATTTGAATGATATAATCCCCTCTAAATCTCTTCCTACAATTTGTTCAGGAGACCAAGTTGCTTTAAGTTTTTTCTCTATATGTGACTTTAGATTTATTGTTAATTTAATTTTTCTACCCTTGTTTTTTGATTTCTCATCATAGTATTTTTGAGCTTCAACAGCAGAGTATTTTCCACTACATCTTAGTAATTCTCTACTTATTGAAGAATGATGATAATCTAAAATCTCACCTATAGCTCTTGCAGTATATTTTTCTTTCTTAAGAACCTCTATTTTATTTCTCTCATTTATGGTAATATATTTATAACTCATAGCAATCCGCTTTCGTATAGATGTTTTTCTCGTTATTAACATTTTACACGAAATTAAAGGTTTGTTGTGAGTTTTTTAAAAATTTAGGTGTCTCATTTAATTATACAATCTAACAATTAAATAATACTATAAAACTTAGACAAGATTTTTTTACAAATATATAGTAGGAGGTTTATTATGATAAATAAAAAATATTATATTTATGACTGTGAGTTTCATAGGTATTATGAAGCTATTGTTTCTAATAACAAGGTCTTTGTTTTAGGTAAATCAAATGATATAGTACCAGCTAAGAATTGTGTTTGTCGACATGTAGACAACTGACTAGTACAATTTTTTTTTAAATACCATTATGAAACAGATTCTATTAAAGAAAAATGGGGCTATTTCTATTTAGAAACTGGAGATATTTTAGTGCATCCTATTTATGATTCTGCTCTCCCATTTTATGGAGATGTAGCAAGAGTAGAAAAGGATGGTAAGTTTGGATTAATGGATCCTTGCGGAAATGTAGACTTAATCTGGGATTATTGTGAGAGGGCTTTTCAATCTGGATTATGTATAGTTAATAAAGATGGATTATATGGCTATATAGATGAAAAACTCAATATAGCTATAGATTTACAATATGATGAAGCTGAACAATTTCACCATATTATAAATTATTTATCTCCTATTGAATCGAGCGAAATGTCGGAATTAGATCAATATTTAGCTAGGGTAAAGAAAGATAGCAAATATGGACTTATTAATTTAAAAGGAGACTTGATACTTCCAATTGAATATGAAAAAATAGAAAAATTTACTATCACAAAAAATAAAGATATCATCTATTTAATCAAAATATATGGTAAGTATGGATTTGTTAATTATAAAGGTAAGTACATTATAAATAAATTTTTTGATGAAGCAAAATCTTTCTGGAAGAAAGGATATGCTCCTATAAAGATTAAAGATTACTGGACTATAATTGATATAAATGGAGATTATCCAATTAAGCTAAAATTTCAAGACATAGGTGATTCAACGTCTAATTATGATGAATATCTTACAGTTAAATTGGATAATAAATGGGGTATACTTGATGAAAACTTAAAGTTATATATGCCACAAGGCGAGGATAACTTTATTATTCATAAAAATAATAAAGTATATATAAAAAATACGTATGTTATTGACATTTGTGAGAGTTAATATAAATGTTTTAAGGAATTCAAAATATAAAATATTATTATATAATATAACTTAGTATTTTAGAATTTATAAGAGGAGGAATTAAAATGATGCCTAAAAAATTTAAAGAATTAGAATATTTACGTATGGAAAAATTAATTAATGGAAGTGATGTTTTTAATGCAGATACTGGAGGGGGAGTTTTTAGAAAAAAAGTTTACCCATTTGTTTTAAAGAATTCAGATAATAATTTATTTTCAGAAATCAAAGAATCTGTGGAAGATTATTTCCATAAGAATAATATTTCTTGGTGGAATGGAAAGAAAGTTACAAATCACACTCTTTCATCTCAAGTGGCTTGCTTAAATCATTTATTTGCTATACGGGATAATAAAGAAGCTGTATTATCATTTATAAATAAAGTAGATCCAAATATTAAAGATGTTTTACTAATTGATTCAGATGAGCACTTGCCTGCATATATACAATTTGAAGCTATTAGTGATACTGATCATCTAAACGAAATCTATTCTACGAGAGGAAGCAATTGTACTTCTTTAGATGCGCTAATTTATGGACTACGTAAGGATGGAACTAAAGTTATATTCCCAATAGAGTGGAAATACACTGAGGTATATGGCAATGAAAATAAGGGATTAGGAGAAAAGGGTAAGACCAGAAAAAAACGCTATAATGTTTTAATAAAAGAATCAAAGCAATTAAAAGATAACTTATATGATACTTATTATTATGAGCCTTTTTATCAATTAATGAGGCAAACTCTTTGGGCAGAAGAAATCATTCATCACAAAGACTCTGAAACGATTAAAGCAGATGATTATATACATATAAATGTTATACCGTCTGAGAATTATAATCTTCTAAATAAAAAGTATTGTAGTAGTGAAGAAAATATGGAGACAACTTGGAGAAATCATTTGATTGATCAAAGTAAGTATGTGATTATTTCTCCAGAATCAGTTCTTTCATCTATAGATATAAATAATTATAAAAATTTAATTCAATATCTAGAAAAAAGGTATTGGTAAATTTATAGACATATATATAAAGTATAAATAATAAAGTGGGATGGAAACTATTTTTTAGACAAAAAGCTACTTAACACAGATTTTTTTAATATCTAGGATACTTTTACTACTTATTTATTGATAGCCGGGGCTTTCCAAGATACAATACTTCTAGAAGAGGGTTATTATTCCTCTTCTTTTTTTATTATCTATATTTTGCATATAAAAACAGTCCTATTGATTCAATCGTTGTGTAACGATTGAGGTATATTTGAACTTATTTAGAACGATAAATGAATAGATAGACTTATCTTTCCAAATTTATAAAAATGCTGGAAGAGTTATATAATCATATCAAGTTGGTGAACATAAATATAATATTTGGATATAAATATTAAAAAACATTATAAATATTTTATATATTATGCATTATTTTAACAAGCCAAATTGTATTAAGGG
Organism: Tissierella sp.; assembly: GCF_029266915.1. Lineage (GTDB taxonomy): Bacteria > Bacillota > Clostridia > Tissierellales > Tissierellaceae > Tissierella_A. The sequence continues at coordinate 3,051 of NZ_JARIEF010000001.1, forward strand.
TGAGGAGGAGATTAAATGAGCTCATTATTTCCGGATTATAATCAAATTGAAATAATAGTTGAAGAATATTCAGATATG
>NZ_JARIEF010000016.1 GCF_029266915.1 Tissierella sp.
GGAGTGATCATTTTGATTTTAAACTATAAAACTGGGGACCTTGTAACCTTAAAAAAAGGTCATCCATGCGGAGAAAATAAATGGGAAATACTTAGAACTGGAGCAGATATAAAGCTAGAGTGCAAGGGTTGTAATCGTCAAGTTTGGTTGACTAGAGTTGAATTTGATAAGAGGGTTCGCAAAATATTGGTTGGAGAAAAATGGATTTCTATAATTCACCATAAGCCAGAAGAGGAATAGATATGATATATATAATTGTTTTATTTGCAGTGCTTGGAGGAATAGATTATATATTTAAAAATAGATTTGGATTAGGAATAAAGTTTGAAGAAGGTTTTCTATCCATGGGAGGGATGGGGCTTTCAATTATAGGTATATATACTCTTTCACCAGTAATAGCAAGACTTATAACACCTGTACTTTATCCTTTATCGGATCTTTTTAGAACTGATCCCTCAGTTTTTATAGGGAGTATCCTGGCAGTAGATCTAGGAGGCTATCTAACTAGCACGGAAATTGCCAGATCAACAATAGTCGGAGAGTTTAACGGTATTATACTTGCTTCTATGATGGGGAGCACTATTTCTTTTACTATCCCAGTTGCCTTAAAACTTATAGATGATGCGGACTTTAGATATTTTTCAAAAGGTATCCTGGCCGGGATTGTAACTGTTCCCCTTGGAATGATAGTTTCAGGACTTATGATGAAGGTTCCGGCTTTAGATCTGATCCAGAGCTTATTTCCCGTAATAGTGTTTTCAATACTTATAGTTATAGCCATGGTAAAGTTCTTTGATAAGGTCTTAAAGGGCTTTATGGTTTTGGGTAAAGCTATATTGATTATAAGTACCCTGGGACTTCTTCTTAGCATCTTGGATTTTATGTTTGGAGTTCAGCTGGTAAGCGGGATGCTTCCCTTTGAAGAAGCTGTAATTGTAGTTGGTAAGATAGCTATTATATTGGCCGGGGCCTATCCCTTGATTTATTTTACTTCTGTAAAACTTCAAAAAACTTTTAAAAAGATAAGCCTTAGATATGATCTGGATGAATATTCTATCCTGGGACTTATCTCATCAACGGTAAACAATGTGCCCATGATGGGAATTTATAAGGAGATGAACTGGAAGGGTAAGATCATGAATGCGGCATTTTCAGTAAGTGGTGCCTTTGTCTTTGGAGGACAGTTTGGATATGTTTCTACTGTGGCTCCGGCAAGCGCAAATGCATTTATAGCGGGAAAATTAGTTGGTGGGATCTCGGCCCTTGTCTTAGCTGTAATATTAATAAATAGAGAAGCAAAACAAGTAAATAATCTTTAAGTGATGGAATTATGGAATTAGTAAGAATTGCAAGTTGAAGGTTTAAGGAGTTCAAGCAGTAAACCGAACATTATTTAAAAAAAATTTAAAGAGGAGAATTATAATGAAAAAAGTAGTAGTATATGGAAGTCAGTTTTGACCAAGCTGTGAACCGGTGAAAGAGTTTCTTTCACAAAATGAAATAAAATATAAGTATAGGGATATAACAGAAAGTATGATGAATCTAAAGTTATTTCTAAAGCATAGGGACAATGATCCTATATTTGATCATGTTAAAGAAGAAGGAAGTGTAGGCCTTCCTTGTATAGTAATAGGAAAAGATCAGATAGTGTTTGATATAGAGGAATTAGATATAGCAGATATAAAAGAATAAGAATATATAAAGACAAAATAGATATATATAAGAATATATAAGAATATATAAGAATATATAAGAATATATGAAAATATATAATAAATAAGTTTATAATTTATTTGCTTGTCTATTTTAAAAAAAGCTGAAAAATAAAAGAGTAAGACCTCTAAATAATTTAGAAGTCTTACTCTTTTATTGCTTCTATTTATGATAATTTATACTTTATTTCCATTTTCTTAATCTACCTCAATTATCTTTCCTAGACCACCATTAACAGCTTAAGCCTAGAGTCTATGTCGCCTTAAGAAATAGCAGCTTTTTTGAGTTCTGGATAAGATTTTCCAGTTTATTTTCAATGTGGGATAAGAAACCCCTAATCTTTTTATACTATTTTATTAGAAAAAGTAATTTAGTTTTAATAGTCTCATTCTTGGGTAAAATATATTCTAGGTGGTGGCTTAGGTGATAGTTGATAAAACTTCTGATAGAGATGATATTGAAAAAGATATAGAAAAAGACATAGAAATTTATAATATTCCTGATATAGATCAAGTTGATGAAAAGACAAAGCTTGCTATACAAAGAACTATTCTGGCAAATACCAGGACCTTTAGTGCCTGGATAAGGACTGGACTTTCTTCAGTTTTGGCAGGATTTGCCATAGTTAAGTTTATGGGAAACAATCAAAGCTATCAGGTATTTATTTCAATTATAGGAATCCTATTTGTATCAATAGGAATAGGAATATACGTCTATGCATATTTAAGTTATAAGGCTAGTTATAAAGAATTAGACAAGGATAGGCATAACCTTTCAGTACCTTTAAATATGTTGCTTGTAATAACAACTGGGCTTATAATAACATCACTTTTTATAATGGCACTGCTTGTTTTATATAGATAGATTATATAGAAAAATTTTAGAGGAGGAAAAGATGAAAAATTTTAATTTTCAGATGCAAACTAGAATAATATTTGGCAAGGATCAAGTAGAAATGTTAGAAGAGCTCCTAAAGGGAAAATATAAGAATGTACTTATTCATTTTGGTGCTGGAAGTATTAAAAAATCAGGTTTGTTTGATGAAATAACTGAAATACTTAAAAGAATAGATGTAAACTTCTTTGAGCTTGGAGGGGTTGAGCCAAATCCAAAACTTGGCCTGGTTCAAGAGGGAATAAAGCTCTGCCGTGAAAAAGATATAGATCTTATATTGGCAGTAGGAGGCGGAAGTGCTATAGACTCGGCTAAGGCTATAGGAATAGGTGCCAAGTATGACGGAGATGTTTGGGATATGTTCCAAGGGAAATCAGCACCTACAGATACTATTCCGCTTGGAGTTGTCCTAACCTTCCCCGCAACTGGAAGCGAGACCAGTACGGGCACTGTTATAACAAAAGAAGAGGGACTTTATAAGAGAAGCACCGGAGGAGATATAGTTAGGCCAATTTTTGCTATAATGGATCCTAAATATACCTTGACCCTTCCTGATGAACAGACTTTTGCGGGAGTTATGGATATCTTGTCTCACATATTTGAAAGATACTTTACAAACACAGAAGATGTAGACTTTATAGACTATCTAAGCGAAGGGGCTATGAAGAGCATCATTAAAAATGCTTACATGTTAAAAAGAAATACAACAGACTATGCTGCAAGAGCTGAAATAATGCTCTCTGGAAGTATAGCTCATAACGGACTTCTAGGCCTTGGCAGGGAAGATGATTGGGCAAGCCACTCTATAGCTCACGAAATCAGTGCGCTCTATGGTACAACTCATGGAGTAACTCTGTCTATAATATTCCCGGCCTGGATGAAGTATGTCTATAATGAAAATGTGGAGAGATTTGTTCAGTTTGGAAGAGAGGTTTTTGGAGTTGAACTTGAAGGAGAAGAGGGAGCTCTTAAAGCTATTGAAAGCTTTGAAAATTTCTTAAAGGCGATAGATCTTCCAACTCGTCTTAGTGAAATAGATATAGATGATAGCAATTTTGAAACTATGGCAGGCAAGGCTACTGAAAATGGTGCTATAGGAAGTTTTAAAAGATTAGAAAAACAAGATGTAATAGATATATATAATTTAGCTAAGTAGAGACGAGGATAAGCCAGGAGCTATAGCTGTAAAGCTCCTAGTCTTCTTGCTTCATTAGCAAACTGTTTCTTTAGGGAAATAGTAATGCAAGAGAAACAAGAGCTCTTATGCCATTTAAAGAGCAGCTGCGTCTTTGATAATAAATGTAATTTTAAGGAAATTAAAAAAATTTAGGCTCAATAACTATCCTACTAGAATAGTTATTGAGCCTATGAATTTAAAAGTAGCATAACTAGATTCACCATTGTGTAGTAATATTTCAGTCATTATACTTTATAACCGGAGCAAAAGAAATTCTTTATTAAAATACTTGTATGCAGTGTTAGTTAGTGATATAATACTTAAGTGTTCCTTGCTCTACATATTTGTAGAGCCGAAAGTCCATAAGGAGGTGAATTTTTATGAGAAAATATGAAGCGGTATATATATTTTTACCAACAGCAGAAGAAGAAAAAAGAACTAAATTATTAGACAGATTTAAAAGCGTAATTGAAGCAAATGGTTCCATTACAAGCGTTGATGAGTGGGGTAATAGAAAACTTGCTTATTTAATCGATGATATAGGTGAAGGTTACTATGTCTTAATTAACTTTGAAGCACAGCCAGAAGTTATTGAAGAGCTAAATAGAGTTGCTAAGATTTCTGACATCATTATGAGACATATGATCATTAAAGAAGATGAATAATCTGAAGGATGGTGGACAAAGATGAATAATGTTGTATTAATAGGAAGATTAACAAGAGATCCTGAACTAAGATATATTCCAAATTCAGGTCAAGCCGTATCTACGTTTTCATTAGCGATAGATAAAAACTTATCAAAAGAGAAAAAGCAAGAGATGGAATCAAGAAATCAACCTACAGCCGACTTTGTAAACATAGTTGTGTGGGGGAAAACAGCTGAAAATTGTGCTAATTACTTAGCTAAGGGTAGACTTGTAGGAGTACAGGGCCGTATCCAATCAGGCAGTTATGAAGCAAAAGATGGAACTAAAAGATATACTACTGACGTAGTAGCTCAGACTGTAGAATTCCTGGAGTGGGGAGACAAGCCACAGGGAGATTCTAAAGCTAAATCCGAAGGTTCCGATTTTTCTGATTTACAAGATTTCCATCCAATAGACAATGACGATATTCCATTCTAGAGGAGGGGAAAAGAAATGCAAAGAAGATTTAAACCAAGAAAAAAAATATGTAGTTTCTGTGCAGATAAGTCAGCTAACATAGACTACAAAGACATAAACAAATTAAAGAAACATATAACAGAAAGAGGAAAAATTCTTCCAAGAAGAGTTAACGGAAACTGTTCAAAGCACCAAAGAGAACTTACTATAGCTATTAAGAGAGCTAGACAAGTAGCGCTTCTACCATACAGTGCAGACTAAGAGAGGAATTTTCCTCTCTTTTTTATTTCGTTTTATTTGACTTATTTGCTTAAAATATGTATTATTTGAGTAAGAGTTTTAAAAAAAGGGGTATAGATTAGAAGTCTATATCTACATAAAAGAGAAGACCAAGAGGTGGGTTTATGAAAGATGAAAAAATAGATAGTTTTTATTTAAGATCACTTATTGTAATCTTATCTACGACAATATTAACGCTTATAGGACTTCATTCTCTGCAGTTTATTTTAATCTTATTTCCAGTTTTATTTATTGTAAATATTATTCAAGATGGCTTAAGTGAAGGACTTGCAAATATGATGATGACCCTTATTATAATCTCCATAGTAGAGTCAATTCCCATGGGAATATTTTTAGCGATAGCCTTTGTACCCTTTACTATTATTATTTCCCTTTTAATTAAAAAGAGAAAAGGAAATGTCAATATACTGGGTTACTCTTCTGTTGCATTTTTTGGGTCGATCCTATTTATGATGCTGGTTATAAAACTTACAGGCACTGATATAGTAAAGCTTATAGAAGAGAGTTCCAGAGAGGTTTTTGATATGCAGTTAGAGGCATTTAAAAACTTAGGCCTGGGCAAGTACGAGCTTTTTATAAGAACTGAAATGTTAGAAGATAGATATAAATATGTACTGCTGATTATACCAGCTACTCTATTAATCTTATCTTCAGTCGCAAGCTATATAAACTATTTATTATCTGGTATAATACTAGAGAGATTAGGGATTAAGATTGTAAATATTCCCAGATTTTCAAAACTTAAGCTTCCAGAGAATATAATAATAGGAGTAATCCTCATGTTTGCTATAACCTTTATAGCTGGACAAGTGGGGTTTATATACTATGAAACAGTATTTATTAATATAGGCGTATTGCTTATGATGGGATTTTTTATACAGGGCCTGTCGGTTGGAGATTTCTTTTTAAATCGTTTGAAAATGAAACCAATTTTCAAGGTGATATTCTACATAATTTTTCTCTTAAATCCAGCTATGATCCCGCTTGTAACTATGTTAGGGATTATAGATACGGTTATAGATTTAAGAAAAATCAGAAAACCAAGATCCCTTTAGGAGGATATATATGAATGATTTGTTTCAATGGTATGATAATAAAATTCAAATGATTATTGCCGCTATTTTTGTGGTAGTAATAGCTATATTTGAACCAGTGCTTGGATTTATAGCAGCCCTGGCCTTTGCATATGTGGTTTATTTAAACTTTTTGTCTGCAAAGGAAAACAATAGGAGAATAGATAAATATGTAGAAGATCTTTCAGGAACATTTGAATCTGCTACAAAACATGCTATATTTAATATGCCCTTTCCCCTTGTTATGATAGATGATCTGGGAATAATTATATGGTATAATACTCCATTTTTAGATATGATGATCCAAGAGGATATCTTAAATGAGAGAATATATGACCTTCTGCCCCAATCAGATTTAAAGACCACCTTAGAAAGCAGAGAAAAAGAAGTTATAGAAATCAATTATAACGACAAGGATTATTTGGTCTATCCCAACTTTGTAGAAGGCAAGAAGAAAGTAAACTCTAATGGAAAGATAACCATGCTGTATTGGGTTGAAAATACTGAGTTTGTAGAACTTAAAAACAAGTATGAAGATGAAATAACAGTTTTAATGATTGTCTATATAGATAACTATGATGACGTAAGAAATACAACTCCAGATATAAATAGGCCCCTGCTTTTAGCTGAGATAGATAAGACAATATCACAGTACTTCTCCAGCTACGATGCACTAGTTAGAAAATATGAAGATGATAAATATATGATAATAATAGATAATAAAGATTTTAAAATTATAAAGGATAGAAAATTTGATGTTTTAGATCAGATGAGGGAGCTAGAGTTTGGAAATACCATTCCCATAACGCTGAGTATGGGAATATCTGAGAATGGTAATGATTTTGTAACTAGGTTTGACAATGCAAGAGCTGCTATTGATATCTCTCTTGGAAGAGGTGGAGACCAGGCTGTTATAAATAAGGGTGGGAACTTTGAATTCTACGGCGGGAAGTCCAAGGCTGTAGAAAAGAGAAATAAGGTTCGTGCTAGAGTTATAGCCTATGCACTAAGACAGCTTATAGAACAATCTAGCAACGTCTTTGTAATGGGTCATAAAAACCCGGACATGGACGCTATAGGTTCAGCTATAGGTGTCTTAAGAGGAATAAAAAATAGAAAGAAACAGGGATATTTAATCTTAACTGAAGAAAATCCTTCTATAAAGAATCTCTTCCAAAAGTTAAAGCTAGAACAGCCAGAGCTTATGGAGCATATAATAACACCAGAAGAAGCTAAGGAACTTATAGATGAAGAATCTCTTATGATCCTAGTAGACCATCATAAACCAAATATGTCAGAGAGTCCTGAACTTACGGAGAGTTCTGAAAAAATAGTAATAATAGACCATCATAGACGAGGTTCTGAGTTTGTTGAAGACCCGGTATTAACCTATTTAGAGCCTTACGCATCTTCGGCGAGTGAACTTGTAACTGAAGTGTTAACCTATATGAGTGATGATATAAACTTAACTAAATTTGAAGCGGAAGCTCTTTTAGCTGGAATTACAGTGGATACTAAAAACTTCAGTTCGCAAACAGGAGTTAGAACCTTTGAAGCAGCTTCAACTCTTAAAAGGGCGGGCGCTGATACAACAAATGTAAGACAGCTCTTCCGAGATGATTTTGATACCTTTGTTCATAAGGCCAAGGTAGTAAGCTCATCTAAAATAATATTTGAAAAAGTTGCTATAGGAAGTTTGGAAGAAGAACTAGAAAATGGAATCCTCATAGCTGCTCAAGCTGCAAATGAGCTACTGGACATTAATGGAGTGGAAGCTTCTTTTGTATTGACTTTTGCAAGGGATAGAATTCATATCTCTGGAAGAAGTCTTGGAAATATATCAGCCCAACTGATCCTGGAAAAATTGGGTGGCGGTGGTCATTTAACCAGTGCCGGAACTCAGATAACAGATGTTAGTATACAAAAAGCAGAAGAAATATTAATCGATGCAATTAAAGAATACTTAAAGGAGGCAGAATAATAATGAAAGTTATATTATTAGAAGACGTTAAAGGATTAGGTAAAAAAGATGAAATGGTGACTGCTAAAACAGGCTATGCTAGAAACTTCCTACTTCCAAAGGGAGCTGCTATAGAGGCAACTGCTGGAAATTTAAAGAAGTGGAAAGATGAGATGAAAGATAAGGCTGAAAACAAAAAAGAAGAAAAAGATGAAGCTATGGACTTAAAAGCAAGGCTTGAAAAGGTTACAGTAGAGCTAAAATCTAAAGCAGGAGAGGGCGGAAGATTGTTTGGTTCAGTTACAACTAAGGATATTGGAGAAGCTCTTAAAAAACAACATAAGATAGAAGTAGATAGAAGAAAGATAGAACTAAAGGATAATATAAAAGCAGCGGGAATAACTGTGGTAGAAGTAAGAGTTTATCCAGAGATAACAGCTGATCTAAAAGTAAATGTAACGGTAGAATAGAATAGGACTTGATAATATGCAAACAAATGTAGGGAGGATTCCTCCTCATAGTATAGAAGCAGAGCAATCTGTAATAGGTTCTATGATTATAGACAAAACAGCTATAAATACGGCTGTAGAGATTATAAGACCAGATGACTTTTATAGACAGTCTAATGGAGAGATCTATAGCGCTATAATAGATCTTTTTAATAAAAATGAGCCAGTTGACCTGATAACTCTTCAAGAAGAGTTAAAAAGACGTGGAAGCCTGGAAGCAGTCGGAGGAATAAGCTATTTGGCCAATCTCTCCGGTGGTGTTGCAACTACAGCAAACACTGAATACTATTGCAAGATAGTAGATGAAAAATCAACCCTTCGAAAACTTATAACTTCTAGTAATGAAATAATAGGAAAAGCCTATGAAGATTCTGAAGAGGTAAATGTTATAATCGAAGTGGCTGAAAAGAATATATTTGATATAACTCAAGGCAGTCAAAGAGAAGGATTTTCTCCTATAAATGAAGTGCTTCTAGATAGTTTTGCCAAGATAGAAGAGATGGCTGCAAATAAGGGAGGACTTACCGGTCTTACCACTGGATTTATAGATATAGATCTAAAACTGTCCGGTCTTCAAAAGTCGGATCTGGTACTCCTAGCTGCAAGACCTTCTATGGGAAAGACTGCTCTTGGAATAAATATAGTAACAAACAGTGCCCTTAAAGCAGGAGCAAAAGTGGCTGTTTTCTCTCTGGAGATGAGTAAGGAGCAGCTTGTTCAAAGAATGATAGCCGCTACTGCTCACGTTGATCTTCAGAAGATCATAAGTGGAAGGCTCGATGAAGAAGAGTGGCTGAACATTATAAACTCAATGGGTCCTCTTTCAGCTGCAAATGTATATATAGATGATACAGCTGGTATCTCTCTAATGGAGATGAAGGCCAAATGCCGAAGACTTAAGATAGAACAAGGTCTTGATCTTGTTGTTATAGATTATCTTCAGCTTATGCAGATGGAAGGAAGACAAGAAAGCAGACAGCAGGAGATATCTTCTATTTCACGTGGACTTAAGGCTCTTGCCAAAGAAATGGACTGTCCTGTAATAGCCCTATCTCAGTTATCGCGTGCTCCCGAACTTCGTGCAGACCATAGACCTATACTTTCAGACCTTCGTGAATCTGGAGCTATAGAACAGGATGCGGACGTGGTACTATTTTTATATAGGGATGACTATTATAATGAGGACTCAGATCAAAAAAATATAGGTGAACTTATAATAGCCAAGCATAGAAATGGACCAACTGGAACGCTTGAACTTGTATTTAAAAAAGAATATACAAAATTCTTAAACAAGGAAAACTTTGCGAATTAATTAACTTTTAAAAAATATGGGAAACTCCTTTCTAATAGGGTATATGTGTCATATCCGTGTAATTAGATAAGGAGGATTTAAATGATAGATGATAAGATATTAGATGTAACAGATGATGTAAAATGGATTGGTGTACTAGATGAGGGACTTGTAACTTTTGACGTGGTTATGGAAACTCAGTACGGTACAACTTATAACTCATATTTTATAGATGCAGATAAGAAAACAATAGTAGAAACAGCTAAGGAAGGTTTTAAGGATACTTTTTTAGACAAGGTAAAAAGAGTTGTCGATTATGAAGATATAGAATATATAGTTTTAAACCATACAGAACCAGATCACTCTGGGAGCTTGAAGCACCTTATAAAATTAGCGCCTCAGGCAACTATAGTAGGTTCAAAGTCTGCTATAAATTTCTTAAATCATATGATTGATTTTGAATTTAAACAGATGGTTGTAAAGGATGGAGATACGCTGGACCTTGGAAACAAGACTCTTAAGTTTATAGCAGCACCCTTCCTTCACTGGCCAGATACTATGTATACCTATCTAGAAGAAGATAAGCTCCTATTTACTTGTGATTCATTTGGATCCCACTACTGTGACGAGAGAATGTTTGATGACCTGGTAGACGACTTTGATGATGCCTTTGAATATTACTTTGATGTTATCTTAAGACCCTTTAGTGGATTTATGCTCAAGGCAATAGATAAGATCAAAGACCTTGATATAGATATGGTCTGTACAGGACACGGTCCTATACTAAGGTCTAATTGGAAGAAATATGTAGACTGGACTAAGGATATGGCCGAACACACTGAAGAAGTCTGCAAGGAACTCAGAGTGTTTATTCCTTATGTATCAGCTTATGGAAATACAAGAAAAATAGCTGAAAAAATTGGAGAAGGAATAAAGCAGGCATCGAGCGAAATAGATGTAAATATTATGGATATAGAGCTTGTTTCTGCAGCCGAGATTGAAGAAGAAGTTTATAGAAGTTGCGCCTTTGTTGTCGGAAGTCCTACAATGAATCAAAATACTCTGCTTCCAATCTATACTCTGATGGCGGTTATAAACCCAGTTAGAAATAGGGGAAAACTTGCAGGAGCATTTGGTTCTTACGGATGGAGCGGTGAGGCGGTTAAGATTATACAAGATAATCTTAAAAATCTTAAATTTAAGATCTATGATGAAGAAGGCTTGAAGGTAAACTTTGTTCCCTACGGGGCATCAGATGACCGAGCTATAGAATATGGCCTTGGATTTGGAAAGAAACTATTAGAAAACAGAAAATAAATTACTTCGGGCCTAGGCCCGAAGTAAATTTTATCTATGGAGAGATAAATATGGAGATAATAGGAAATAGAGTAACAATAAGACCTTTAAAGGTCGCAGATGTATTCCATATGAGAAATTGGGGATTACATAAAAATTCTTTATTGGATGACTACAATTTTCCAGTTATGAGTGATAGTCAGATACATAGATGGTATGAAATAAAAACGAGATCATTTTTTAATAAATATTTTGCCATATTTTCAGAAGAAGACAGGCTTATTGGATATATGGGCTTGAAGGAAATCAAATACCTAAAGAAAGAATCCACCTTGGGCATAGTTTTTGATCCCGATATGATGAACTCAGGGTATGGAACGGAAACTCTTAAAATATTTTTAAGGGAATATTTTAATGCCATGAATATGAAGAGGATGTATTTGGAAGTAGCTGAATTCAACACTCGTGCTCAGAGCGTCTATAAAAAAATGGGTTTTGAAAATATTGGCTACTACCTGGAAGAGTTTGATTTAGACATTGATCAAGATGACCCTTATTTTAAAGAATCTCAATCTTGCTTTGTAATAAATGACAATAAGATATATAATTATGTCTATAAGATGAAACTGGAAAAAGAAACTTTTTTAAAAAAACTATCGACAATAGAGTAGGTTAAGGTGGTGTGATTAGATGAGCTTTATTATACAAACTACAGATATGGATTTAGGAGATACTCCTATTGAAAATATATTTATAAACGACTATATGCCTATGGCAAATGGTACATATGTTAAAGTATACTTGCTGGGATATAAATATGCTCACGACAAGGATATAAATATAGATGTTAACAACAGTACTATCTCAAAACACTTAGACATACCCCTAGAAGATGTCTTAAGATCTTGGGATTTTTGGGAAGAAAAGGGAATTATAGAAAAGATAAGACCTGAAGGTACTCGCGAAGTAAATTATGAAATAAAGTTTTTAAACTTAAAGCAATTATATATAAAAAATAATATAAGTCTTTGGTCAGATGATAAAGAAGATAAGAAAGCGCCAATATACAATACTCGTGACCTGGTCGATGCAAACAAGGTTCCGGAGATAAATAATATGTTTAACCAAATAGACTATATCTTAAGGACGAGTACGACTCCAAACGATAAAAAAATGATAGTAGATTGGATTCATGACTATAATATGAACCCTGATGTAATAGAAAAAGCTGTATACTACTCGGTAGAGCAAAGAGGAGTAAGAAGTCTTAAGTATATAGAAGCTATAATAAGAAACTGGTATAAAGATGGGCTTACAAATATGGAATTACTTATGGAACATTTCAAGAAAAATGATGAAAAGTTCTACAGATATCAAAAAGTAATGAAATCTCTAGGGCTTGATAAAAGGCCTATTCGAGATGAAGAAAAGAGCACTATAGATACTTGGTTTAATAACTGGAACTTTACAATTGAACTTGTTCTTCATGCATGTGAACAAGATAAAAATGCAAAGCCTAGTGTAAACTATGTAAATGGAATATTAAAAGACTGGAATTCTAAAGGAATCAAGACAATTGCCGATATTGAATTATTAGATAAGAAAGAAGATAGACAATATGCAAATACAAATACGGGTAAAAGGGTGCAGAGTAAAAAAGCTCAAGCTACTATTACTAGATTCCATAACTTTGAACAAAGAACGGACAAGTATAGTTCTGATCAATTAGAGGACATTGCGAGAAAGAAAAGAGATGCTTACAGTAAAAGGGCAAAAGGTGATGCATAGATGTATAAAGATATATTAAAGACTATACACTTAGAATATGAAAGAAAAAGAGATGAAGAAGAGAGACTTCAAAGAATGAGAGTAGCAGAAGTTTATAAAAAGATCCCAGCTATAAGAAGAATAGATGAAGATATATTTAAAATAGGACTCGATATGGCAAAATTTATAATAGGTAATCCAGATGGATACAGGGAACAGGTAGAAGAAGCTAAGAAAAAAATAGAAAAATTAAAGATGGAAAAAGCATTTATTCTTACTGAGTCAAATATTGATCAGAACTATATGGAAAAGCAGTTTGATTGTAAGGTGTGCAAGGACTCCGGATATCTTGAAAATGGTAGAAAATGTAATTGCCTCAAGCAAAGATTGGTTTCAAGAGCCTATAAGATGAGCAATATTGAAACAAATCTTTTAAAAGATAATTTTAAGAACTTTGATATCGATATTTTCAAAGATGAACCCTTTGAGGGCGAAACAATGACTCCAAGAGAGAATATGATGGATATAGTAGGTATAGCAGAAGGGTTTATAGCAAACTTTTATGATAATAATGAAGATAATCTTCTGTTTTATGGTACAACAGGACTTGGAAAGACCTTCCTTTGTTCATGTATTGCCAAGGCACTGCTGGATAAAGATAAGATAGTTGTTTATCAAACGGCATTTACTATACTTGAAATATTAGAGCGAAAAAGATTTGGAAATCATAAAAAAGATAATAATAATGCCTATGAATATGATCTCCTCTTTGATGCAGATTTACTTATAATAGATGATTTAGGAACTGAAGTAACAAATACCTTTACAAATGCTGAGATATTCAATATAGTAAATACCAGAATTATAAAAGGTAAAAAGACAATTATATCTACAAACTTAACTCCAAAGGAAATTTCTTCAATATATACTGACAGAGTTTTCTCGAGGATTTTACAAAAATTTATACCGCTAAAGTTTTATGGACATGATTTAAGATGGGAGTAAAAATCTATAAAATAAATTTAAGGGGATAGGGGATTGGAAAAGAGACAGACAGGTGTTAAGGGATATTTTATTAAGGTATTAAATGGCATGGCGCTTGGACTTTTTGCATCTTTACTTATAGGACTTATAATAAAACAAATTGGAACTTTTTTTGAACTTGAAACACTTATAAATTTTGGTAATATTTCGCAAAAACTTATGGGTCCTGCTATAGGAGCAGCAGTAGCTCACAGCGTAGGAGCACCGCCTCTAGGAATATTTGCTTCCATTGTTGCAGGAACTATCGGAGCGGGAAGCATAAGTTTCGCTGGAGCTGATACTTTAATAAAAACTGGAGAGCCAGTAGGAGCTTTTATCGCAGCTCTTGCAGGAGCAGAGAGTTCTAAACTCATAAGCGGAAAAACAAAGGTAGATATAGTTTTAGTTCCTATTGTAACAATACTTGTCGGAGGGTTGGTAGGCAAGTTTGTCGGACCTTATCTTACAAGTTTTATGAATTATATAGGGAAATTTATAAATCTAGCAACGGAACTTCATCCCATACCAATGGGAATTATAATATCAGTAGTTATGGGAATGATACTTACTCTGCCAATAAGTTCAGCAGCTCTTGCAATTAGCTTAAAGTTAACAGGGATAGCAGCTGGAGCAAGTGTTGTAGGGGGAGCTTGCAATATGATAGGTTTTGCGGTTATATCCTATAGAGATAATGGATTTGGAGGATTTTTAGCTCAAGGTCTTGGTACTTCCATGCTTCAAGTTCCAAATATCATAAGAAGTCCATTTATATGGGTTCCGGCTATTGTCTCTTCTGCAATACTTGGGCCAATTTCTACATTTGTCTTAAAGATGGAGTCAAATATGGTGGGAGCAGGTATGGGAACTAGTGGATTTGTAGGTCAGTTCGGAGTGATAGATGCTATGGGATCATCGGTTAAAGTTTTACTTATGATATTGTTTATGCACTTTATCCTGCCCGCTGCAATATCGTTACTTGTTTATAACTTTATGAGAAAAAGAAGATATATAAAAGACGGAGACATGACACTTTCAAATTAATAGATAAGAAATATAAAGAAGATATCAAAGAAATTTGATATCTTTTTTATCTTATTATATATATTTATGGAGCATTTATAAGATTTATGGTATAGTAAATATAAGTTAATATCTTGGTAGAGAAAAGAGAAACCAAAATTAAACCTTTCTAAAGAGAGGTCTAATTCTGGTTTCTTTAATACCCGGATATAAATAATAACACCCGCTACAATCTTATATTAGAAAACGTATTCCTGAAAGGGGGATAGATTTTTAAAAGTATAGATAATACTAATAAAATTATAGGGAGGATATTATGAAAAAAATGAGAAAAATTGGTTTACTATTGTCATTATGTTTAATATTTACAGTACTTTTAGTAGGTTGTGGAGATAACACAAAAGATCCAGTAGATGCTCCAGATACAGGACAAAATGAAGCTGGTGGAGAAACTCCAGAAGATTATAAACTAGTATTAAAATTAAGTCACGTATTTACTCAAGAAGAGCAATTAACTAAAACTTTAGATGAAATTGCTGAAAAAATACTAGAAAGAACAGATGGAGCAATAGAAATACAAACTTTCCCTGGTGGTCAACTTGCAACATATAAAGATGGTTTAGAGCAAGTAGTTAGAGGTTCTGACTTTATTTCAGTAGAGGACCCTTCTTATCTAGGTGACTACGTGCCAGATTTTAAAGCATTAGTTGGGCCTATGTTATATACAGATATGGATCAATATTCAAAAATGATTGAAACCGAGTTAGTTAAAGACATGATAGCTCAGGCTGAAGAAAAAGGTATAAAAGTTTTAAATCTTGACTTTATGGGTGGCTTTAGAAACTTAAATACAAATGAAGTTATTGAAAAGCCTGAAGATTTACAAGGTATGAAGATTAGAGTTCCAATGAGTGAATTGTTTATTGACACAAT
>NZ_JARIEF010000040.1 GCF_029266915.1 Tissierella sp.
CTTGTCACGAAACTACTACAAAAGCAGAAGCAGTAGAAAAGCTTAGACAAGGAGTTTATCTTTTCATGAGAGAAGGTTCTACTCAAAGAAATATGGCTGAATGTATAAGAGCGGTTACAGAAGAGGGCGTAGACTCCAGAAGATGTATCCTGGCTACAGACGACATGGTTGCATTAGACCTTGAAACTGAAGGGCATATGAATGAAATAGTTAGAAGAACTATAAAAGAGGGCGTAAGTCCTGCAGAAGCAATTCAAATGGTAACTATAAATCCGGCTACTTATTTTGGATTAGATGATGTAGGAGTACTAGCTGCTGGTAAAAAAGCTGATATAGCTATTATAAGCGACTTAGAAGAAATGACAGTAGAGGGAGTATTTTTAAATGGAGAATTTGTAGCTTCTCAAAGAGAACTGCTTATAGACCTTCCAAAATACACCTATCCTAATAGTGTTAAAAACTCTGTAAAAAGAGCGCCTGTTACTGAAGAAGATCTTCAGATTCATGCAGAAGGTAATACTGCAAGAGCAAGATGTATTGGAGTTATACCAGATCAAAACTTAACTGGAAAATCCGAAGAAGATTTAAAGGTTCAAAGAGGCTCTGTAGAAGCTGATATTTCAAAAGATGTTCTTTATATAGCATGTGTTGAAAGATATGGAAGAACTGGTCAAATTGGAAAAGCTTTTGTAAAAGGATTTGGTCTTACTGATGGTGCTTTTGCACAATCAATAGCTCATGATACTCATAATATAACTGTAGTTGCAACAAACTTAAAAGATATGGCTATTGCAATAAATAGGATTACTGAAATGGGTGGAGGAGTTGCTCTAGTAAATAGAGGGCGAGTAATAGGAGAGATGGCTCTTCCAGTAGGTGGACTTATAACAGACCTTCTTGACGCTCATGAAGTAAGTGAAAAAATAAAAGAATTAGAAGATATGGCAACAAGAGAACTTGGATGTAAACTGCATGCGCCATTTATGCATCTTTCTTTCTTGGCACTTTCAACAAGTCCAGCTTGGAAGATTACAGACAAGGGACTTATAGATGTAAACAACTTTAAAATATTAGATCCTATAGTAGAATAAAAAGAAAACATTGGAGAAACTCTCCAATGTTTTCTAAATAAAGTGGTATATACTGAAATTGTATTGTATAATATATCTATACAATGTTGACTTATATAGAATTATAATATAAAAAATATTGCAAAGGAGTGTTAAAATGACTAAAAAGATATTAAAAGGAACAATCGCCTATACACCTACAAAAGATGAGTTTAAGATATATGAAGATTCTTATATAATAATAGAAGATGGAAAAGTAGTAGAGATACAAAAAGAACTATCAGATACATATAAAGATATGGAAGTAGAAGATTATAGTGGAAAGCTTATAATACCCGGGTTTGTAGATCTTCACCTTCATGCTACTCAATATCCGAACCGCGGACTTGGAATGGACAAGGAACTTATACCTTGGCTGGAAACGTATACATTCCCGGAAGAAAGTAAGTACTCAGATTTAGAATATGCTGAAAAAGTTTTTAAAAAGTTGATAAATGAACTTTGGGCAGTTGGATCATTAAGAACTGTAATATTCTCTAGTATCCACAAGGATAGTACAAAACTATTACTTGATATGTTTATAGAATCTGGACTTTCTGCCTATGTAGGTAAAGTCAATATGGATAGAAACTCACCGGAATATTTAATCGAAAAAATAGAAGATTCACTAGAAGACACGGAAGAAATTTTAATAGAATATATTGGAAAATCAGAACTTGTTAAACCTATATTAACACCTAGATTTGCTCCGACTTGCTCAGATAGTTTGCTTACAAAGCTAGCAGAATTTCCAGGTAAATACAAGGTGGCTATTCAATCTCATTTAAATGAAAATAGTTCAGAAATAGAATGGGTAAAAGAGCTTTTCCCAAAATCTAAAGACTATGCTTCTGTATATGATGATTTTAAATTGTTTGGACAGACTAATACCGTTATGGCTCATTGTATACACAATACAGATAAAGAAATAGAACTTATGGCAGAAAAAGGAGTATATGCAGCTCACTGCCCATATTCAAACTATAATTTATCAAGTGGTATAATGCCAGTTAGAAAATACATGAATAAAGGAGTAAAGGTAGGGCTTGCCTCTGATATATCTGGGGGTAATAATCTAAGTATTCCAGAAGTTATGCATGGTGCGATTCAAGCTTCAAAGATGACATGGTTAAACACTAACAAAGAACTAGCTCCACTTACATTTAGCGAAGGATTCTTCCTTGGTACAAAAGGCGGAGGCGAGTTTTTTGGTAAAGTAGGAAGTTTTGAAGAAGGATATGAATTTGATGCACTTATTATAGATGATAGTGAACTCTCTGATATGAATGAACTAACTGTAGAAGAAAGACTTCAGAAGTATATTTATATAGGAGACGACAGAAATATAGAAAGCAGATACGTATCAGGAAAGAAAATAGAAAAGCCATTTAAAACTATATAAAACAACACTAATTTAGTTTTATGTCTTTGGCTAAAAGGAGAAATTGATTTATGTCGAGGATAAACGGAATAAGTGTAGAAAACTTACTAGAAATGGAAGTCATGAAAGATTGCAAACTATTAGCAGGATTTAAAAGTTCTAAAAACACCATATCCAGAATAAATATAATGGCCGACCCTGATATTGTAGAGTGGACTACAAGCGGAGAGTTTCTCCTGACCACTTCGTATTTCTTTGAAAAATCAGATATAAGAGAGCAAATAAGTCTTATTAAACGATGCTATGAAAGTAATCTAGCGGGGATTGGGGTAAAGATTTCACCCGATCTTGGAGCTATCTCTCAGGAAATTTTAGATCTTGCAGATGAATTAAACTTTCCGATAGTAGATATAGAATACTCTATACCACTTTCAGATATAATGATGGGAGTATTTAAAGAGATTTTTAATAAACAAGCCTCACTTCTTGAAAGACTTGAAAGAGTTCATGAGCGTTTAATGCATTCGATGTTAAGAGGAAGTGGACTTGAAAATATAATAAAAATATTACAGGAAAATATTAAAAATCCAGTTGTTCTAAGTTTAATCCTCTCTGGAGAAACCTTTAAACAAGTGGGTGAGAAGAGCCAGGATTTTGAAGAGAATTTTGATCAAGAGGTAAAAAGTTTTTATGAAAACCGGAATACACAGAGCAAGCTAAGACAATTAACAGAAGACGAGGTGCTTATAAAGGGCAGATATATAAAGCGGATGATAATGCCTATAATTCTTAGAAATCAAGTTTATGGACACCTATTTTTTTGGGGAACAGAAACTCCTCTGGGAGGTTTTGATCTTTCTATTATAGAATCAGTTTCTACAACTATTGCTCTTTTCATACTTCAGCAACTTTCCTTAAAAGAAGTAGAAATAAGATATAGTTCCGAATATTTTGAGGATCTTATATCCTTGGATGCAAGTAGAAAGAAGAAAGCTCTTGATAGAGCTAAGTTCTTCAATCTCAACAATGATGACTATTATATAGTTGAAGTATTAAGCTTTAAAGGTGAAACAGATGATGAAGAGTTGGAAGATGATTTGAACTATATGCAGGAATTTTCAAACCCAATGGTCAATAGTATAGAAACATTGATGGAACGATCAAATCTAAAAGGTATAGTTTCAACTAAGGGACACGGAATACAAATCCTTCTTAATTTTAAAAATAAAGACCAGGTAAATGATATTTTAGACGAATTCAATGGAAAACTTTTAGAAATTATATTAAAAAGAAAGAAAGATATAGATCTTAAAATAGGAGTGGGAAGACTCTACAAAGAACTGACAAATGTAGAGAAAAGCTTTCAAGATGCAATAAGAGCAGTAAGAATAGGTAAAGTCATATCTGCTAAAAATATAATTTACTATGATGAACTTGGAATATTTAAGATACTCTCTCAGGATTTTTTAAACTATGAATTAGAAGACTTTTATAATACAACTTTGAAGGTCTTGGTAGAATATGATGACAAGAAATCTACGGAACTTGTTCCAACGCTTAGTTGCTTTTTTAAAAATAGTGGAAATTTAACCAGAATATCAGAAGAGTTGTTTACTCACTATAATACAGTTCTCTATAGAATTAAAAGAATAGAAGAAATAACAGGAGTAAATTTAAATGATCCTTCAGAGAGATTAAACCTTGAAATAGCTATAAAGATAAAAGAACTATTAGAAAAGTAAATAGTATCTATGTAGGTTGATAAATAGGAGATTAAAGACTGCTGGTTATAGCATGCTTTTTAAATATAAAGAAGCTTGGTAATTAGTTTTAAATAAGGAATAGAAGAACATTCGATAATCAATAAAATGCTTAGTAGTATTTACACAAAAAATGTATTAAAAAAGTATAATTTAAGCACAACTCTTATATAATTTTTACAAGGTGGAATAAAAAATATCGTGATATACTTAACATACAAAAGAAAAACAAAATTCATTTTAAAAAATTATAAAGCAGAAAAGCAAACAAAATAGGAGGGTTTAAAAATGTATGATGTAATTATTAAAAATGCAAATATTCCTCAAGGTGATAACACCAAACTTACAAACATCTTGATCAAGGATGAGAAAATAGTTGGATTTATAGACAATGTGGATTCTCTAGAAGCAAAAGAAGTAATAGACGTTAAAGAGCAACTTACACTTCCAGGATGTATTGATCCTCATACTCACTTTATGTATCAAGGATTTCCTCATAGAGAAAACTTTTTAACAGGTTCTGCAGCTGCAGTTACCGGAGGAATAACTACTGTAATAGATATGCCTTGTTGTTCAGTACCATCAGCAAGATCTCAAGAACAACTGGAACTTAAGATAGACTTAATTCAACCACAATCCTTAGTAGACTTTGCACTTTGGGGCGGAGTAACAGGAGAAGATGTAAGAGAAGGATGGTTAGATAAGGTTCAAGAACAAGCTGATTTTGGAGTAGTAGCATTTAAAGCTTATATGACACCATCAGTTCCAACTTTCCCAAGAGTTACAGATCCTGAAATGTTTGAGTCATTTAAAGCAGTTGCAAAAACTGGTCTTCCAGTAGGAATACATGCTGAAAACTATGCAATGTGTGACTATTATGTAAAAGAGTTTGAAAAACAAGGAAGAACAGATGGACCAGCTTGGGCTGAAGCTAGAATGGAACTTGCTGAAAAAGTAGCTATAGAACTTGGAATAAGCTTTGCAGAAGCAGCCGGTGCTAGACTACATATAGTTCATATGAGTACTGGTATAGGAGCTCATCTTGTAGGAGAAGCTAAGAAAAAAGGACTTAATGTTACTTCAGAAACTTGTCCTCACTATCTTACTATAAACGCACAAGATGCTATGACAGAGTATGGCGCATTAGCTAAAATTGCTCCACCACTTAGAACTAAAAATGATAATGAATTACTTTGGGAAGGACTTAGAAATGGAAGCGTAGACTTTATAGGAACAGACCATGCTCCTTATGAGTTAGAAAGTGAAAAACAAAAAGAAGGCATGACTATCTGGAACGCATTCCCAGGAATACCAGGAGTTGAAACTATGGTTCCAATTCTTGTAAGCGAAGGATACAACAAAGGAAGAATATCTCTTTCTAAATTAGTAGATATACTAAGTAAAAATGCATCTATACACTATGGTCTATATCCTAAAAAGGGTGCTATGGAAATAGGATCAGACGCAGACTTTACAATAGTTGACTTAAATAAAGAGTGGACAATTGATGTTGAAGAAGAATCATCAATGTGTGGTTACACTCCACTTCACGGAATGAAATTAAAAGGAAAAGTTTCTCAAACTATAGTAAGAGGACATGTAGTATTCTTAGATGAAGAAGCTAGTACTTTAAAAGATATGACTGATGAAGAACTTAAAACTATAATTCATAACTACCCAGCAGGAGTAGAAGAAAAATACTCAGCTCACTTCGAAAGATATCCACATCTTCACAGTGCAGAGTACGAAAACAGCTATAGAAAAGAGCATCCTGAGAAGATAGATGAGCATATAAGAGGAATTAAAGGAATTAAAGTTAAGCC
>NZ_JARIEF010000057.1 GCF_029266915.1 Tissierella sp.
TGAAGTTTATCTGGTAATTATAGCAAGAGGGACACACCTGTTTCCATACCGAACACAGAAGTTAAGCCTCTTTACGCCGATGGTATTTGGGTGGCAACGCCCTGAGAGAGTAGGAAGTCGCCAGTTAGAAAAGAAACACCTTATCACTTGATAGGGTGTTTTTTAGTGCGTAAAAGTATTATTAATAGAAAAAATTAAAAAACATTAAGTTAGAAAAAAACAAACATTCCAAAAGTAATTTAATGGCTATGAAATATCCCTTTTTTATTTATTTCTAAAGTTTACTCTATCAAAGTATAGCAATTAAGCCCGATATATTATACAATTAAATAGTAGATAAAAAAGAGAAATGGGTGAAATTATGGAAGAAGAACAATTGAAAATGCCTAAAGGCTACAAGATCTATCTTATAGTTCTTTTGATTGCAGTTATTGCTTTAATAATTCCGGCAAGCAGGGAGAAAATTTTTAGTTCGCTTAATTTATTTAATCAATCCCAAAAGCAATTAGAACTTGTAAATGAGTTCGATATAGATAAAGGATTAGAAGAAATAGATATATCAAAGGATAAGATTATAAAATGGAATAAGAATGAGCTTTCATTTTTAGATTTTAATGGTTTTGAAGTCTTAAAAAAAGAATCAGACTTTAAAGATCCAATTGTATATTTTGGAGAAGAACTAATCTACCTGATGGATAAGAGTACTGGTAAAGCACAGCTTATGGATAAGGAAGGGACTAATACACGTGAATTGGATTTAAAATTTCCTTTTTCTAAGTTTAAAGAAGATGGAGATAAACTCTATGTATATAGAAAAGATGGAGACACTGAGACGGTTGACATAATAAATAAAGAAGGAGAGCTTCTTAAAACTCACCAAGAAAATATACCTATCCTATCAGTTATTATGGGAAATAAAGACCAAGAATATTTAGCCGCGGTCTTGGATGTAGATAAAGATCTTAAAAGTATGGTTGGTATTTACTCAATAGATGGAAATGATATTGGAAATCTAGAGTTTAAAGATGAACTTGTTATCTACAGTGAGTTTCTAAGAGACAAGGTATTGATAGCAACTGATAAGAAAGTATATCTTTTAAAGGATTCTGTCTTGGAATGGGATAAGGAAATAAAAGATATTAAAGATATAAAAGTAGTTGATAAAGAAATTTACCTCCTATACAATGATAAGTTTGAAATATTAAACTCAAAAGGTGATGTCAAAGAAGAATTTGTCTTGGAAACAGACTTAGAAAATATAAGATTAATAGAAGAAGGTATACTCTTATTTGGTAAGAGAGATATACTGCTTCCTCAGAAAAAACATAATATATTAGAATTTAAGTCAGAAGAAGATATAATTGATGTTAAATATGATGAAGGTAAGCTACTTATACAAAAAGAAGGTAAGGTAGCAATCTATAATATAATAGAAAAAGGAGCTAATTAAATTGAACAATAATATTGATGCTAGAGGAATGGACTGTCCAAAGCCAGTTATAATGACAAAAAAAGCATTAGATTCTTTAAAAGAAGGAAGTTTAACTTCTATAGTAGATAATGATGTTGCAAGGGAAAATGTTTCAAAGCTTGCCAGTAGTATGGGATATGATTTCCAGGTAGAAGAAAAGGACGGAGACTTTTATGTAAAGATAGATAAAACTATCTTAGTTGGAGAAGAAGTAAAAGATAAGGATCTTGAAGAAGATGAAGAGCTACTTGAGGGATCTAAACTTAAGGATATGACAATAGGTATTTCTTCAGATACAATGGGTAGCGGAGATGAGCAGCTGGGCAGAATACTTATGAAGAGCTTTATATATACTGTTTCAGAAACACAGCCTTTTCCTTCTACTATAGTTTTCTACAATACAGGGGTAAGACTTACGGTGGAGGGGTCAGAAGTCTTAGATGACCTTATTAATCTGGAAAAAGAGGGAGTTGAGATAATTTCCTGCGGAACCTGTTTAGACTTTTTAGAGCTAAAGGACAAGCTAAAAATAGGAAGCATATCAAATATGTATACAATATACGAACAATTAAAAGATAAACGATCAAACATGATAATAGGATAGGAGATAGATATGGAAGAATACGGACTTACAACATTTAAATCAACACAATTTGCGCTTCAAGGTGAGATTGTACTTAAGGAAGCGGGAGTGATATTTAAGACTATTCCAACTCCAAGGGAAGTGAGTCACAGCTGCGGACTCTCTCTTTTGTTTGCACTGGATGATGTAGAAAAGATAAAAGCTTTTATAAAGGCAGAGAAAATGAGTATTGATGGATTATACAAGTATAAAAAAGAAAACCATAGGGCTGTGGCAGAAAAAATCCTGTAGTTTAGGAGGAATAAATGGAAAAATTTAATATAGAAACAATAAAGGGATATCTGAGTAATATGATCCAAAAGAATGCCAACGAACTGAATATAATAGAAAAACTGATAAAGGTAGCTGTAATATTTATAGTCATCTTTATCTTAACTAAAATAGTAAATAAAATAATAAAGAAAACACTGGAAAATAGAAAACATACCAACCTACTGATGAGCAATAAAAGGGCTAATACACTTATAAATACACTGAGAAAAAGTATAAACTACTTCTTAGTATTTATTGGAATAGTTATGGCACTGGATTTATTTAACATAAACACCAAGTCTATCCTAGCTACGGCAGGTATTGGAGGATTGGCTATAGGTTTTGGTGCTCAGTCTCTAGTAAAGGACCTGATAACGGGTTTCTTTATACTCCTAGAGGATCAATACTCGGTAGGTGAACTTATAGAAACTGAAGGCTTTGAAGGGATAGTAGAAGATCTGGGAGTCAGGGTAACCAAGCTTCGTGCATTTTCGGGAGAACTTCATATAATCCCAAACGGCAATATAAAGATAGTGACCAACAAAACCCGAGGAGCAATGAGGGCCTTAGTAACTATGTCTATAGCCTATGAAGCGGATGTAGATAAGGCTATTAAGGTTCTAGAAGATGTCTGCACTAGGATAAAAGAAGGCGATAAGGAAGATATAATAAAAGAAGGTCCCACAGTTCTTGGTATTGTAAACCTGGGAGACTACAATGTAGATATAAATATAGTCGCTAAAACCAATCCCATGGATCAGTGGAATATGGAAAGAACTATACGAAAGGCTAGTAAAGAAGCACTTGAAAAGGCCGGGATAGAAATACCTTATCCAAAGAATATAATAATAAGAGAAAAAAAAGAAGATTAAAAGATTTAAAACTAGTGACATGAAGAATAAATGAGTGTTGAAAGCTTCTGTTTAGGGTATTAAGTGAGTACGGTAAATTATTACCTAAATACAAATAGGAGGAGAACATTTATGAAAAAAGTATATGGAAGCTATTTAAGTTCTATCGAAGCTAGAAGTGCAGTAGATAAATTATTAGAACAAGGATATACTAGAGATGAAATAAAGGTTGTTTCCAATAAAGATTTAGGCGGAGAATTACAACATAATGAAAACAATGTAGATACGGATCACAGAAGTCTTTGGGAAAAGATTAAAGATGCCTTTACTTTTGATGAATATAATGATGATTATTGGGATAAAGATTTAGATAAGAATGAAAAATTGGTTTTAGAAGGCTATAAGACAAATCTTCAGGCAGGAGAAATAGTAGTCATGATTGAAGAAGGGTCAAAGGCATATAGAGATCATTTTAGAGACGGAGTTCCTGATTGGGATGAAAGAGAAAATGAATTCAATGAAGATTTTGCAGACGAAAATATAAGGGCTGATAAAGATACCTTTACTGGAGTAAAGCCTCCTTTAAGTAATGAATTTAGTAATGAAACGCATTTAAATGCCTCTGATTTAAACAAAGAAAATATAAATGACGATGAAGATTTACTAGACCTGCAGAAACAAAAATTTAATGCAGATAAAGATGTATTCGGCGGAGATGCAGGGATAAAAGATAATTCAAAACATGAAATAGATCCAAGAGGCAATTCGGAGAAAGGTAAAGATATATTCAAGGAAGAAAATATGAATCAAGATAATTTAAAAGTGGATACCAGCAGAATTGATGAATCAAGCATTAAAAATAAGGATCAGGATCCTTTAAAAGATGAGAAATTCCATGATAATTCTATGGTAACTGATGAATTGATTGATTTAGATAAAGATGATAAAAAGCTATAAAGATATAAAAGAAGAGGCTATGGCCTCTTCTTTTAATTTAAACTAGAATAAATATCTGGACATAATGTCCTATATATCTTAATATGAAGGTATAAGAGAGATTATAGACAAGGGAGTGATCATTTTGATTTTAAACTATAAAACTGGGGACCTTGTAACCTTAAAAAAAGGTCATCCATGCGGAGAAAATAAATGGGAAATACTTAGAACTGGAGCAGATATAAAGCTAGAGTGCAAGG
>NZ_JARIEF010000121.1 GCF_029266915.1 Tissierella sp.
TAGAAAACCAAAGAAGGGTTAAAGAAATCACAGATAAATACGGTGCGGAGAACGTAGTTGTAGTTATCGGTGGAGCAGAAGCAGAAGCAGCAGGATTAGCAGCTGAAACTGTAACTGCAGGCGACCCAACTTACGCAGGTCCATTAGCAGGAGTTCCGTTGGGACTTAAAGTGTATCACGCAGTTGAACCAGAATTTAAAGCAGAAGTTAGTGAAGAAGTTTACGAAGACCAAATCGGTATGATGGAAATGGTTCTTGATGTAGATGAAATAATCGAAGAAGTTGCTTCAATTAGAAAAGAGCACGGAAAATTTAATTAATAAAAAATAAATACGAATTTATGGAAGGAGGGAAATATATGGGTAAATTAAGAGTTGTGCATTATATCAACCAATTCTTCGCAGGTATAGGTGGAGAAGAAGTTGCTGATCATAAACCAGAAGCTCGTGAAGGAGCAATGGGTCCTGGTATGGCTCTTCAAGGTGGATTTAAAGATGAAGCTGAAATAGTAGCCACAATTATATGTGGTGATACTTATTTCGGTGAAAACACTGAAGAAGCTACGAAGGAAGTACTAGAATTAATTAAGCAATATGACGCAGATTTATTCATAGCTGGACCAGCTTTTAACGCAGGAAGATACGGTTTTGCTTGTGGTACTATAGCAGAAGCAGTAGAACAAGAGTTAAATATCCCTTCTATTACAGGAATGTATATAGAAAACCCTGGTGCAGATATGTTTAAAAAATCCGTATATATAGTTTCTACTAAAGATAGTGCGGTAGGAATGAGAGACGCTGTAGCTAAAATGGTTCCTCTAGCGATGAAGATTGCTAAGGGAGAAGAAATAGGTTCAGCATCTGAAGAAGGATACATGGAAAGAGGAATCAGAGAAAACTACTTCACAGATAAAAGAGGTTCTGAAAGAGCAGTAGATATGATTATCAAAAAACTTAAAGGTGAAGAATATGAAACTGAATATCCTATGCCTGATTTTGATAGAGTTGAGGTAGCAGGAGCTATTAAAGACATGTCTAAAGCTACGATTGCACTTGTTACTTCAGGTGGAATTGTTCCTAAAGGAAACCCAGATCATATAGAGTCATCATCAGCTTCTAAGTATGGCGCATATGATATTACTGGAGTAGATGCATTAACTGAAGCAACTTATGAAACAGCACACGGTGGACATGACCCT
This sequence comes from Tissierella sp., assembly GCF_029266915.1. Lineage (GTDB taxonomy): Bacteria > Bacillota > Clostridia > Tissierellales > Tissierellaceae > Tissierella_A. The sequence continues at coordinate 1,199 of NZ_JARIEF010000121.1, forward strand.
GTATATGCAAATGAAGATCCAAATAGAGTATTGCCAGTTGACGTATTGAGAGACCTAGAAAAAGAAGGTAAAATAGGAAAACTTTACAATACATTCTTCTCAACTGTAGGAAACGGAACGGCAGTAGCTAGTTCTAAGGCTTACGCTAAGGAGTTTACAAAGCAGTTGTTAGCTGACGGAGTTGACGCTGTTATAACAACTTCTACGTGAGGTACTTGTACACGTTGCGGCGCAACGATGGTAAAAGAAATAGAGCGTGCAGGAATTCCTGTAGTTCATATCTGTACAGTAGTACCAATATCATTAACAGTTGGAGCTAACAGAATAGTTCCAGCAATAGCTATTCCTCACCCACTAGGAGATCCAAAACTAGAGGCAGATGAAGAAAAAGCGTTAAGAAGAAAAATGGTTGAAAAGGCATTAATGGCTTTATCAACTGAAGCAGACGATCAAACAGTTTTTGACGACTAATAAGATATAACTATAAGAGGGTGATGAGAATCACCCTTTTATAAAAATTATGGAGGTGTATGTATGAATTATTCAGTAACAAAAGGCTCAAGTTATGTACTAGTTCACGCTCCTGATATGGTTATCCATAACGGAACTACTCAAACAACGGAAAGAACATTACATCCGGATTCAGACTATCTAAAGGATCTTCCTAATCACATAAGAAGTTTTGACGAAGTGGTAAATTATTTACCAAACCAAGTTTATATTGGAAATCACACACCAGCAGAATTAAAAACTTACGAACAACCATGGTTCGATAAAAATATAGATGACGCAAGCAAAGACGGTAAATATGGTGAAATCCTACCACAACAAGAATTTATAGGATTGATAAAACTAGTAGACGTATTTGACCTTGTAAAACTTGAGAAAGAATTTACAGAGATGGTACGTGAAAAATTAAGCGCACATCCTTTAATAACTGATGATATGGTATCAAGACTTAAAGAAGGTGACGATATTGAAGCTATAGAAAAATTGATATCTGATCAAGGTGCAGAAGCTTTATATGACAATGGAAAAATAGTAGGCTGTGTAAAAAGAGCCCATGACATAGATTTAAACCTTACAGCACACATATTGTTTGAAAACTTAGTTTCTAAAGCTTCAGCAGTTTTAACAGCTTTAAACTTAATAGCTAAAAACAATATAAACCCAGAAGAAGTAGATTATGTTATAGAATGTTCAGAAGAAGCTTGTGGAGACATGAACCAAAGAGGTGGAGGAAACTTTGCTAAAGCTATAGCTGAGTTTGCTGGACTTACAAATGCAACTGGATCAGACACTAGAGGATTCTGTGCAGCTCCAACTCATGCATTAGTTCTTGCAGCGTCACTTGTTCAAGCAGGTACATTTAAAAACGTAATGGTAGTAGCAGGTGGATCAACAGCTAAACTTGGTATGAATGCTAAAGATCATATTAAAAAAGGTGTTCCAGTACTGGAAGACGTAGTTGCTGGATTTGCTACACTTGTAAGTGAAAACGACGGAGTTAGTCCAGAATTTAGAACTGATATCGTTGGAACTCATAAGGTAGGAACAGGTTCCTCACCTCAGGCGGTTATTACTTCACTTGTAACAGAGCCACTTGATAGAAATGACTTAAAAATTACAGATATAGATGAGTACTCAGTAGAAATGCAAAACCCAGATATTACAAAACCAGCAGGAGCAGGTGACGTACCTACTGCTAACTACAAGATGATAGCAGCACTTGGAGTTAAAAGAGGAGATCTTGAAAGAGGAGATATGCAGGACTTCATGGACAACCATGGTATGCAAGGATGGGCTCCAACTCAAGGACACATTCCATCAGGCGTTCCTTATCTTGGATTTGCAAGAGATGAGATAATGAGCGGAGATATTAACAAAGTTATGTTCGTTGGAAAAGGAAGTTTATTCCTTGGAAGAATGACAAACCTTTTTGATGGTATTTCTATAGTTCTATCTAAAAACGAAGGAATCAAAAAAGCAGATGAAGGCGTATCAGAAGAAAAAATAAGAGGTTTAGTAGCTGAAGCTATGCAAGATTTTGCTTCCCATCTCTTAAAGGAATAGGGGTGAAAAAATGTCAGAAAACAATGTAAAATCCATGATTGGTAGAGTATTCAGCGATATAGCTGATGGTATTCAAACTGGTCAATTCGGTAAAAAGGTAAGAGTAGGAGTTACTACTATGGGCAGTGAGCTCGGCGCTGAGAACGTAATAAAAGGTGCAGAACTTGCTCAAAAGAGAGACAGTTCCCTAGAAGTAGTTTTAATCGGACCTAAAGTAGAATCTAATCTGACTCAAGAAGTTGTAGAAACTGAAGATGAAGGCTATAAAAGAATGGAAACACTTTTAGATAGCGGAGAATTAGATGGTTGTGTTACTATGCATTATAACTTCCCTATAGGAGTTTCTACAGTAGGAAGAGTTGTAACTCCAGGACAAGGAAAAGAAATGTTTATAGCAACAACTACAGGTACCTCTGCAACTCATAGAGTAGAAGCTATGGTTAGAAATGGTATCCACGGTATAATAACTGCAAAATCTATGGGTATTGAAAATCCAACTCTTGGAATTTTAAACGTAGACGGAGCAAGACAAGTTGAAAAAGCATTTAAAGACCTAGTAGAAAAAGGATATGATATTAACTTTACAGAGTCTTCAAGATCTGACGGTGGATATGTAATGAGAGGAAACGACCTTCTTCTTGGTACACCAGATGTTATGATTACGGACACTCTTACAGGAAATATTCTTATGAAGATGTTCTCATCCTATACAACAGGCGGAAGCTTTGAATCCTCAGGATTCGGATACGGTCCTGGTATTGGAGAGAAACAAGATAGAGAAATTTTAATCATCTCAAGAGCTTCTGGAAGTCCTGTTATAGCTAATGCTATAAGCTACGGTGCAGATCTTGCACGTGGAGGATTAAAAGAAGTATATAAGGATGAGTTTAATAAAGTAAACAAGGCTGGGCTAAAGGAAATAGTTGAAAAGCTTACAAAAGATTCAGCTCCAAAAGCTCAGGAAGAAGAAGTAGCAATGCCACCAAAAGAGACCGTAACAGGTACTGTAAGTGGAATTGATATAATGGAGCTAGACGATGCTGTAGCAGTTCTTTGGAAAAGTGGTATTTATGCAGAAGCAGGTATGGGTTGTACTGGACCTATAGTTATGGTAAATGAAGAAAAGCTTCAGGATGCAATAAAAGCCTTATCCGACGGAGGATATGCAGTAGAAGATAGCGATCCTTGCTAAAAGCACTCCAAATGGAGTGCTTTTTTTTCTTCTATTGAATTATTTTATAAAATCAATTATAATGAAGGTGAACAACAAATTATTGGGGGAGGGTTATTAATGAAAAAGATACTAAGTATTGCGTTAGCAATTATGTTAGTAGCAGTAAGTTTAGTAGGATGTGCTGGAGATAAGGATGGAGGATCCGGAGATAGTGGAAAGAAAGCTATAAAAGGACCAGATATTACTCTTATTACAGACAAAGGAAACATAGATGACAAATCATTTAACCAGGGTTCTTGGGAAGGTGTTGTAGAATTTGCTACAGAAAACGAAATTCCACATACTTACATCAAGCCGGAAGAAGATGGAGACGCAGGTTACCTAGCAGCTATAGAGCTTGCTATAGAAGGTGGAGCAAAAGTAGTTGTAACTCCAGGATTCTTATTTGAAGTTGCAGTTCACAATGCTCAGACAGAACATCCAGATGTTAAGTTTATACTTCTAGATGGCGCACCTCATGAAGCAGATAGTTATGATGCAGATATAAAGGAAAACGTTGCAAGTGTATTTTACGCTGAAGAGCAATCAGGCTACCTTGCAGGATACGCTGCAGTTCAAGAAGGTATGACTCAATTAGGATTTATGGGTGGAATGGCAGTACCAGCAGTTCAAGCTTTTGGTTACGGATATCTTCAAGGAGCAGAAAAAGCTGCTGAAGACTTAGGACTTGCAGATGGAGCTATAAAATCAATTTATCACTATACAGGAAACTTTGATGAAAACGATACAAACAAAGCTACAGCAAAAACTATGTACCAAGAAGGTATGGAAGTAATATTTGCTTGTGGTGGATCAGTAGGTAAATCAGTTATGTCAGCAGCAAAAGAATCAGAAGGAAAAGTTATAGGAGTAGACGTTGACCAAAGATACGATAGTGATACTGTTATCACATCTGCTATGAAAGGTCTTGGATCTTCTGTAGTAACTATTCTTGACTCAATCTACAAATCAGATAGTTTTGCTGATTATGGCGGAAAATCAACTACTTTCAGTGCAGCAAACAACGGAGTTAGTCTTCCAACAGAAGTAATAGGTGAAAAAGATGGAAACGCATTTGATAGATTTGAAAAATTTGACAAAGCTCAATATGAAACTCTATTAAAAACACTAGAAAATGATGAAGTAGAAGTTAAAAGAGTAATAGACGTTGCAGATCCTTCAGGAAATGCAAGTGCAGCAGAGCTTACAGATCAACTAGGTCTTAAAAAAGTTACTGTTACAACAAGATAGTAAAAGTTATATATAAACAACTTAGTGGTTGAAGTGAATAATAAAAATGAGGGAAAATTTTTTCCCTCATTTTTTAAACTATATAATTAACACAATATTAAGCCAAAGGAGATCAATATGGAAAACCCTATTATAGAAATGCTGAATATAACCAAAGAGTTTCCAGGAATAATTGCAAATGATAATATAACTCTCCAACTCAGAAAAGGTGAAATACATGCTCTCTTAGGAGAAAATGGAGCTGGAAAGTCTACTCTTATGAGTGTGTTATTTGGGCTTTATAAACCAGAAAAGGGCGAAATAAGAAAAAATGGAGAAGTTGTAGCGATAAATAATCCAAATGATGCTAACGAACTAGGCATTGGAATGGTTCATCAGCACTTTAAGTTAGTTGAAATATTTACAGTTCTTGAAAATATAATTTTGGGAATAGAACCCAATAAGGCAGGCTTTATACAAAAAGATGATGCTAGAGCAAAGGTTGTAGAACTAAGTGAAAAATACGGTCTTAGTGTAAATCCAGATGCCTATATAGAAGATATAACAGTAGGTATGCAACAAAGAACAGAAATCCTAAAAATGCTTTACCGAGACAATGAAATATTGATTTTTGACGAACCAACTGCAGTTTTAACGCCTCAGGAAATTGAAGAACTCTTGCAGATAATGAAAGGATTTGCAGATGAAGGAAAGTCAATTCTATTTATTACTCATAAACTAAATGAAATTATGCAAGTTGCAGATAGATGTACAGTACTTAGAAAGGGTAAATATATAGGAACCGTAGATGTAAAAGATACTACAAAAGAAGAACTTTCAAAAATGATGGTAGGAAGAGATATAAACTTTAGTGTAGATAAAGAAATTGCAAAACCTAAAGAAGAAGTATTAACAGTTAAAAACCTCACTGTAGCATCTAATATTCATAAAAATAATGCTGTAAAAGATATATCCTTTAATATCAGATCAGGAGAGATAGTATGTTTAGCTGGAATAGACGGAAATGGACAAACAGAACTTGTAAATGCCTTGACAGGACTTGACAAAGCAGTTGGCGGAACTATACGTTTAAATGGAAAAGATATAACTAAGTCTACTATAAGAGAAAGATCCACAGCTGGTATGAGTCATATACCTGAAGATCGACACAAACATGGGTTGGTATTAGACTATAAATTAGAAGAAAATCTGGTTTTGCAAAGATATTGGCAAAAAGAGTTTCAAAATGCTGGATTTATAAAATTTGGTAATGTTAGGAAATATGCCGATAGACTGATAAAAGAATATGACATCAGATCAGGTCAAGGACCAGTTACTATAGTAAGAAGTATGTCAGGAGGAAACCAGCAAAAGGCTATAATAGCCAGAGAAATTGATAAAGAGCATGAACTTTTAGTTGCTGTTCAGCCGACCAGGGGCCTTGATGTAGGAGCTATAGAATATGTACACAAACAATTGATAAAAACCCGTGACGCAGGTAAAGCAGTATTTTTAGTATCCTTAGAACTAGATGAAGTTCTAAATGTGCCAGACCGTATATTAGTTATATATGAGGGAGAGATAGTTGGGGAATTAGATCCTAAAACAACAACTCCTGAAGAACTTGGTCTTTATATGTCAGGTGCAAAAAGAGATACAGTTAAGGAGAATGGCAATGGAGAATAATAACTTAAACAATAAGGGATTTAGTTTAAAGAGAATAACAAACAGCCCGGGATTTGCATCCTTTGGTTCAGCACTTATAGCTATAGTATTTGGACTATTATTTGGATTTATAGTTATGCTTGCTGCAGCTCCGTCTAATGCTATAGATGGAATGAGATTTATTCTAACCGGTGGCATCAAACGTGTAGCAGATGTATTTTACTTTGCAACTCCTATACTGATGACTGGTCTGTCAGTTGGTTTTGCATTTAAGATGGGACTATTTAACATAGGAGCGTCCGGACAGTATACTATGGGAATGTTTTTTTCACTTTATGTTGGATTTATGATTGACCTTCCACCCAGCATCCACTGGATAGTAGCTATTTTAGCCGGTATGGTAGGAGGAATGCTCTGGGGACTTATACCAGGACTATTTAAAGCACTTTTAAATGTAAACGAAGTTATAACATCTATTATGTTTAACTATATAGGAATGTATCTTGTAGATATGCTGGTTCAAAACAACGGTGTTATGTACAGATCAACTACTACACGAACAAACTACTTATCTAAAGGAGCACAAATTCCATCGCTTGGGATAGCAGGTTCCAATGTAAATATGGGAATAGTTTTTGCCGTATTGATAGGTATTATAATCTATATAGTTCTTCAAAGAACTACATTTGGATATGAACTTAAAGCTACTGGATTTAATAAATTTGCGAGTGAATATGCAGGAATGAAAGGTAAAACCAATATAATCTTAACAATGGCAATAGCGGGAGCGTTCGCAGGTCTTGGAGGAGCTTTTGCTATTTTGGCACCAACAGGAATAGCGGGAAGCAGTATGACATATGAACCAATCAATGTGATTGCTACAGCTGGTTTTGATGGTATAGCAGTTGCCCTTCTTGGTAACTCTCATCCTATAGGAATTATATTTTCAGCAATATTTATCTCTTATATTAAAAGAGGTGGAACTCTTGCAAGTTTAGTAGGATATAAACCAGAGATAATTGATGTTGTTATAGCTGTTATAATATACTTCTCAGCATTTGCAGCAATAATGAACTCAGGAATTGCTAGAATTATAAAATCAAGATTTAAAAACAAAGAAGTTACTCATATACAAGAAGACGAACCAATTGAAACTGTAAAATCAACAGATGATAATAAAAAGGAGGCAGAATAATGGATACTATATATTATTTATTTCAGAATATGCTTCCGGTAGCAATTTCACTTCTTCTTGTAGCATTAGGTGGAATGTTTAGTGAGATAGGCGGGATTATAAACATTGCTCTTGAAGGAATTATGCTCTTTGGTGCTTTTATAGGTGCTTTATTTGTATATTCTGTACAAGATTCAGGAATGAGCCCTCAGACGATATTACTTCTTGGAATGCTTATATCAGCTGTTGCAGGATTTATTTACTCTCTACTTTTATCCTTTGCATCAGTAACAATGAAGGCAGATCAAGTTATAACTGGAACTTCACTTAATATGTTAATTCCGGCGGCTATATTACTTTTTGCTAAGATGTTCTTTGGTAGTGATGGTATAACTACCAATGTTAACTTTTATATAAGAAAAGTTCCTTTTCTTTCAGAAATACCTATAATAGGAAGACTTTTCTTCCAAAACACATATTTGACAGTTATGATAGGATTAATTTTCTTAGTTATATCATATATAGTATTTTATAAAACTAAATTTGGTCTTAGACTTCGTGCCTGCGGCGAGCATCCACATGCTGCTGATTCAGTGGGTATAAATGTTCATAAGATGAGATATGCAGGCGCAAGTATATCCGGTGTTCTAGCTGGAATAGGCGGCTTCTTTTATTCAGTTGGTATAACTGATGGTAACGTTAACGGACACACTGGAGTTGCAGGGTTTGGATTCCTAGCCTTAGCCGTTATGATTTTTGGTCAATGGAAGCCTATGAGGATACTTTTAGGAGCTCTATTTTTTGCTTTTCTAAGAACTCTTGCATATTCAGTTGCTTTAATACCATTTTTATCAAACCTAGGTATAGATAGAACTTTCTATAAGATGCTTCCTTATCTTGCAACTATGGTAGTTTTAGCATTTACTTCTAAAAAATCTAGGGCACCTAAGGCAGAGGGTATTCCTTATGATAAATCTGAAAGATAGATTAGATAAAATCGGAAACAAACTCATCAAATAAAATTAATACCCGAGTAAAGTCTAATCGAGTTATGGACCTTTGCTCGGGTATTTTTATCTATTAAAAGTATTTTGTAGTTCCGTATATGTTTGATATAATATAGTTATAAGGAGGTGCTCTAAATGAAACTAGGATATAATTTGACATTGAAACAAACTCAAAAATTATCTATGACACCAGAACTTAGACAGGCTATAGAGATTTTGCAATTTAATAGTTTTGAATTAAATGAATATATAAAAGAACAGATACAAGAAAATCCTCTTCTCGAAATGGATAGTAATAGAGAACTTACAAAAGAGAAAGATCTAGAAGTTAAACTAGAAAAAGAAAATGAAATAGATTGGAAAGAATATATAGAGAAATACGATGATATAAGCTATAGACCACAAATTGATAAAAATGCAGAAGAAAATAGATATGAAAATTATGTCAGCTATAAGCCTTCTTTAAAAGAACATCTTTTACAACAATTAGGCGTATTAGACTTAAGCGACGAAGTAAGATTTGTAGCTAGCTACATAATTGAAAATTTAGATGAAAACGGATATTTAAAGATAAATATATCAGAGTTTTCTTCTTTTTTAAACTGGGACATTGAAACAATTGAAGAAGGTGTTAAAATAGTTCAAACTTTAGAACCAACAGGGGTTGGAGCTGCTAATTTAAAGGAATGTCTGCTTCTTCAAATTGTAGAAAGAGATAAGAGTGGACTAGTTGAGCGTATAATAAATAATCATTTGGAAGACTTAGGACTAAATAGGGTAACTAAGATTGCTAAAGAGCTTGATGTAGAGATTAATGAAATACAAGAAGCTATAGATTATATAAAAACACTGGAGCCAAAACCAGGTCGATCTTTTAACAACGAAAGCTTAGAGAGTGTAAGATATATAACACCTGACGCTGTTATCGAATCAATTGGCAATGAATACAGAGTAATAGTTGCAGATACGACAGGCCCAAGACTAAGTATCAATAACTTTTATAAGGAAATCATAGAAAGAAGCTCTGATGAAAAAGCTAAAGAATTCCTTGCTGAGAGACTAAGTTCTGCGAGCTGGATGATCAGAAGTATCGAGCAAAGAAGAAATACAATAAGATTGGTAGTAGAATCAATACTTAAATTTCAAATAGATTTTTTTAATAAAGGTGAAAAATCACTAAAACCATTAACTTTAAAAATGATAGCTGAAGATATAGAGATGCATGAGTCGACAATCTCCAGAACTACAAATGGTAAATATGTTCAAACTCCCCGAGGTGTATTTGAGCTGAAATATTTCTTCACTACTGCAGTTACAACAAGCGAAGGAGATATATCTTCGACAAGTGTTAAAGCGACTATAGAAGATATAATAAAAGGGGAGAATCCCAAAAAGCCATATAGTGATCAAAAAATTGCAGAAATTTTAAAACAAAAAGGAACCGGAATTTCTAGAAGAACTGTTGCTAAATACAGAGATGAACTTGATATACCTTCTTCTACTATGCGGAAAAGATTCGATTAAAATTATATTCAAGTATATTAATCGATTAATATACTTGAATATTTCATTATTTTAAGGTATAATGAAATTAAGCAGAATAAATTCTGCTTTTTATTTGAAGTTGCTGGGACAAAAAACAATCCGATGGGACCAGAAAGGTCCAACCCTGATTGATGGAGTGATATGATGAAGGATATAGAACTTATAAAAAGAATAGTTCCAGAGATAAGTGAAATTATCCAAAAAAGACATATGATATTGAAATTCATAGCCTACAATCAGCCCATAGGAAGAAGAACTCTTGCAAGTAAGCTATCTCTTAAAGAAAGAAATGTAAGAGATGAAGTTGAAATATTGAGATCTCAAAACCTATTGAAAGTTGATAATGCGGGTATGAATATAACAGATGAAGGCAGAAGTTGTCTTGATGGATTAGACAAGATAAACATCTATTTAAAAGGAATACCTAAACTAGAAGCAGAGTTGAAAGACCTATTGGATATTAGAGAGGTAATTATAATTCCGGGTAATTCATTAGATAATGATATATTAACAAAAGAAATGGGTAACATAACTTTTAAGAGGTTAAAAAAAGGTCTAAAGCCTGGAGATGTTATAGGAATTACTGGCGGCAGTACAATGGCCAATGTAGCAGAAGAGTCTCTTTGGGATAAAAAAGATAGAGATGTAATAGTTATTCCTGCTAGGGGAGGTCTTGGAAAAGATTTAAACACCCAGTCAAATTCTATAGCAGCTAAGCTCTCGGAAGGACTTGGAGGAACTTATAGACTTCTTTATATACCAGACAATCTTGAAAAAGAGGCACTGGAATATATTTTAAAAAATGAAGAAGTAAATGAATCAATAAATTTAATAGAAAATATGGATACATTAGTATTTGGTATTGGTAGAGCTGACACCATGGCAAGAAGGCGTAATTTAAGTCAAGAAAAGATAGATTCCCTATTAGATGGAGGATCTGTAGCAGAAGCCTTTGGTCATTTTTTCAATATAGATGGTAAGGAAATATGGGAGTACAAAACCATAGGACTTTCCTTAAAAAGATTTAAAGAAATAGAAAATCTTATTGGAGTAGCAGGAGGTGAAGAAAAGGCGGAAGCTATAATTGCAATTTCAAGCTTAAACAGCAATATGGTGCTAGTAACTGATGAAAGTTGTGCAAAAAGGATTTTAAAAATAAGGAGGAATTGTTAATGAGTATGAAAGTTGGAGTAAACGGATTTGGTAGAATAGGTAGAGACGTAGTAAGGGAATTCTTTGAGTGTGGTATAGAGGAATTTGACCTAGTAGCTATAAATGCTTCAGGAAATTTAAAAGACCTTGCTCTTTTATTCAAATATGATTCAGTATATGGTAAGTTTGACGGAGAAATAGAAGCTGTAGAAGATGGCTTTATGATAAATGGTAAAAAAGTAACTGTAACAGCAGAAAGAGATCCAGCACAAATTCCTTGGAAAGACCTAGGAGTAGAACTTGTAATAGACTCAACAGGAGCATTTAAAGATCATGCGGGCCTTTCTAAGCATATAGAAGCCGGAGCTAAAAAAGTTATAATTACAGCACCTGCAAAAGATCCAGATGCTACAATAGTTATGGGAGTAAACGATGAAATATATGACCCAGCAAAGCATAATATACTTTCAAATGCTTCATGTACTACAAACTGTTTAGCGCCTGTTTCTAAAGTAATTCTTGAGAAATTTGGAGTTAAAAAAGGTCTTATGACTACAATACATGCTTATACAGGAGATCAACAACTTCTTGATAAGAGACACAAAGATCCAAGACGTGCTAGAGCAGCAGCACTAAGCATGGTACCAACTACTACAGGAGCAGCGGCAGCAGTGTCACTTGTACTTCCTGAATTAGAAGGAAAATTAAACGGATTTGCAGTAAGAGTACCAGTTCCAACAGGATCTATGGTAGATGTTACTTTCCAAGTTGAAAAGAACACTACTAAAGAAGAAGTAAACGCAGCATTAAAAGCAGCAAGTGAAAATGAATTAAAAGGAATATTAGGATATTCAGAAGAACCTCTAGTATCTGTAGACTATGTAGGAGATCCAAGATCTTCAATAGTGGATTCAATGTCTACCCTAGTAATAGATGATATGGTTAAAATAGTTTCATGGTATGACAATGAGTGGGGTTACTCAAGAAGAGTTATAGACCTTGCAATACTAGTAGCTACTAAAAAATAGAAAAAAATAAAGTCGGGTCTTTAAAAAGACCCGACTACTAATGCTTGGAGGAGAGTTTATGCTAAACAAGAAAACATTAAAAGATATGGATGTAAAGAACAAACGAGTACTTGTAAGATGTGATTTTAACGTTCCTATGAATGAAGAGGGTAAGATTACAGATGATAAGAGAATTAGAAGTTCTATTCCTACAATAGAGTATCTTTTAGAGCATGATGCTAAAATAATCCTTATGTCTCACTTAGGTAGGCCTAAAGGAGAAGCAAACCATAAATATAGTCTAAAAGCTGTAGGCGATAGATTGACTGAACTTTTAGGCAAGGAAGTAAAGTTTCTACAAGATGATAATGTAGTTTCAAAAGATGTAAAGGCTAGCATAGACGCTATGAAAGGTGGCGAAATTGCTCTATTAGAAAATACTAGATTTAGAGTAGAAGAAACTAAAAATGGAGAAGGATTCCAAAAAGAATTGGCAGATTTGGCAGATGTATTTATAAATGATGCATTTGGTACATCTCACAGAGCTCACGCTTCAAATGTTGGAGTTTCAACGCATATTCCATCAGCTCTTGGATTTTTAGTTCAAAAAGAAGTAGATATAATGGGTAAGGCCCTAGATAAACCTGAAAGACCATTTTTAGCAATCCTAGGAGGAGCGAAAGTTTCTGACAAGATTGGGGTTATAGATAACCTTCTTGAAAAAGTAGATTCTATAATAATTGCCGGAGGAATGGCTTACACTTTCTTTAAAGCTCAAGGCTTAGAAGTAGGAACATCACTACTTGAAGAAGAAAAAGTGGATCTAGCAAAAGAATTATTGGAAAAAGCTAAAGCAAAGGGAGTAGAACTAATACTGCCTATTGATATAGTAGTAGCAAAAGAATTTAAAAATGAGACAGAGTTTAAAACTGTTGCCATAGATAATATGCCTTCAGATATGATGGGTCTTGATATTGGAGAAAAGAGTATAGAACTCTTCTCTAAAAAAATCCAAGAAGCCAAGACAGTTATATGGAATGGTCCAGTTGGAGTTTTTGAGATGGAAAACTTTAAAGAGGGAACATATTCTATAGCAAAAGCATTAGCTGATTCAGACGCAATTACAATTATAGGTGGAGGAGACTCTGCATCTGCTGTTGAAAAGGCAGGATATTCAGAAAAGATGACTCATGTTTCTACAGGTGGAGGAGCGTCCCTAGAATTATTAGAAGGAAAAGCACTTCCGGGAATAGAAGCTATTTCAGATAAATAAAAATAAGGAGATGGTAAAATGCGAACTCCTATAATCGCAGGAAATTGGAAAATGAACAATAATATAGCGGAGAGTTTAGAACTTATAAAAGGGATAAAAGCTCATAAACTAGATAAAGATGTAGAGCAGGTTGTTTTTGTGCCATTTACAGACTTGCAAGCTGTTAAAGAGGCAATAAAAGGAACTGATATAAAGCTTGGAGCGCAAAACATGCACTTTGAAGAAAGTGGAGCCTATACAGGAGAAATATCAGCATCCATGCTTTGTGAAATAGGAGTAGACTATGTACTAGTAGGTCACTCTGAAAGAAGACAGTATTTTAATGAAACTGATGAAACCGTAAATAAAAAGATAAAGGCGAGCTTAAAAAACAATATGAAACCTATACTTTGTGTTGGTGAAACTTTGGAACAAAGAGAAGCCAAAGAAGAAAAAGATGTAGTAAAAGCACAAATTACAAAAGCGCTTGAAGGAATTAAAGATGAAGAACTAGAGCAAATAGTTGTAGCTTATGAGCCTATATGGGCTATAGGAACAGGTAAAACTGCTTCATCAAGCGATGCAGAAGATATGATAGCTTTTATACGTGAAACTATAGGATCACTTTACGGAGAATTAAGCCAAAAAGTGAGAATACAGTACGGTGGCAGTGTTAAACCATCCAACATTAAAGAACTTATGGAAAAAGAAGAAATCGATGGAGCTTTAGTTGGCGGAGCAAGCCTTAAAGCAGAAGATTTTGTGCAGCTTGTAAACTTTTAATTGGAGGAATTTATATGAGCAAAAAACCAGTATCTCTAATTATATTAGATGGTTGGGGAATAGCAGAAGATTACCCTGGAAACGCAATAACCAGAGGAAACACACCTGTATTTGATAGTCTTATGAAAGAGAAGCCTAATACTAAACTAGAAGCAAGTGGAGTTGCGGTAGGCCTTCCTGTTGGACAGATGGGTAACTCAGAAGTAGGACATACAAATATAGGAGCTGGTAGAGTTATCTATCAAGAACTTCCTCGTATAACTAATGAGATAGAAGAGGGAAGTTTTTTTCAAAAGAAAGAATTTCTTTCTGCTATAGAAAATGCTAAAAAGAATAAGGGAAAGGTTCATCTTATGGGACTTGTATCGGACGGTGGAGTTCATAGCCACGTAAATCATCTATATGGACTCCTAGAACTTATGAAAAAAAATGGTGAAGAAGAAGTTTATGTTCATGCAATCTTAGACGGAAGAGATGTAGGACCAACTGATGGTAAAGAACAAATACAAGAATTAGAAGATAAGATGAAAGAAATTGGAGCCGGCAAGATAGCAACAGTTTCTGGAAGATACTATACAATGGACAGAGACAAGAGATGGGAGCGAACAAAGCTTGGTTATGATGCTATAGTTCACGGTCAAGGTGTTGAAGCTGCAAGTGCTCTAGAGGCAGTTGAAGCTTCCTACAAGGTAGAGGTTGAAGATGAGTTTATAATGCCAACTGTTATCAAAGAAGGCGGAAATCCTGTAGCGAAACTTGAAGATGGAGATAGTGTTATATTCTTTAACTTTAGACCTGACAGAGCAAGGCAGATTACTCGGGCTATAGTAGATACTGAATTTGATGGTTTTGATCGAGGCAAAAGAGTAAATACTTTTTACGTAACCATGACTGACTATGATAAAGATATTAACCACGTAATGGTAGCTTATACAAAAGAAGCTCCAATCAATACACTTTCACAGTATGTAAGTTTAAATGATAAAAATCAGCTAAAGATAGCTGAAACGGAAAAATATGCGCATGTTACTTTTTTCTTTAATGGAGGAATTGAAGAACCTTATCTAAACGAAGACAGAGTTCTTATCCCTTCACCAAAAGTTTCGACTTATGATCTTCAGCCTGAAATGAGCGCTGAAAGTATAAAGGAAAACTTGATAGAGAAAATAAACACCGATCAGTATGATTTAATAGTTGTAAATTTTGCGAACCCTGATATGGTAGGACATACTGGAATAATTCCAGCGGTTATCAAAGGAGTAGAAACTGTAGATAGGTGCCTTGGAGAAGTTTTGGAGGTACTAAAGTCAAAGGGTGGAGATACTCTTATAACAGCCGATCACGGAAATGCAGAAAAGCTTTTAGATGAAGATGGAAATCCGTTTACAGCCCATACAATTAACCCGGTACCGCTTATATATGTAGGTGAGAAAGATATAACTCTTCAAGAAGGTAAACTTTCAGACCTTGCACCTACTATGTTAGAATTTATGGAACTTGAACAGCCAAAAGAAATGACAGGAAAGAGCCTTATAAAGAAGGCCTAATATAAAGGAGGAATAATTTTGAGTACAATAATTGATGTTTATGCAAGAGAAGTCTTAGATTCAAGAGGTAATCCAACAGTAGAGGTAGAGGTAGTTACAGAAGCCGGAGCTTTTGGCCGCGCGATAGTTCCATCAGGAGCATCTACTGGAGCATTTGAAGCCGTAGAACTTAGAGATGGCGATGAAGAAAGATATTTAGGAAAAGGTGTAGAAACAGCAGTAGCAAACGTAAATGAGGCTATAGCAGATGAAATAATTGGTATGGAAGTATTCAACCAGCTTGAAATAGACAAGCTATTAATTGATTTAGACGGAACAGATAACAAAGCTAAATTTGGTGCTAACGCAATTCTAGGAGTTTCAATGGCAGTTGCAAGAGCTGCAGCTGATGAAATAGGAATGCCTTTCTACCAATATATAGGTGGAATAAATGCGAAAGTTCTACCAGTTCCAATGATGAACATCTTAAACGGTGGAGAGCATGCAGACAATAACGTAGATATACAAGAGTTCATGGTTATGCCTGTAGGAGCTAAATCATTTAAAGAAGCTTTAAAAATGGGAGCAGAAATATTCCATAACTTAAGATCGGTACTAAAGGAAAAAGGCTTAAACACTTCAGTAGGTGACGAAGGAGGATTTGCTCCTAACCTTTCAAGCAACGAAGAAGCACTTTCAACTATAGTAACAGCTATAGAAAAAGCAGGATATAAGCCAGGCGAAGAGATAATGATAGCTCTTGACGTAGCTGCAACCGAAGTTTACGACAAGGAAAGCAAGATCTATAATTTATCTGGAGAAGGCAAGAAGTATACAGCAGATGAGCTAATAGATTTCTATGAAGAAATGGTAGAGAAATATCCTATCATATCCATAGAAGATGGATTAGATGAAGATGACTGGGACGGATGGAAAAAACTTACTGAAAGACTTGGAGGAAAAATCCAAATAGTAGGAGATGACTTATTCGTAACTAACACTGAAAGACTTAAAAAAGGTATAGATCTTGGAATCTCAAATTCAATACTTGTCAAATTAAATCAAATAGGTACTATAACTGAAACTCTTGATGCTGTTGAACTTGCAAAGGTAAACGGATATACAGCAGTAATATCTCACAGATCAGGTGAAACAGAAGATACAACTATAGCTGACCTTGCAGTTGCTTTAAACACAGGACAAATAAAAACTGGAGCTCCTTCAAGAACAGATAGAGTTGCTAAATATAACCAACTTTTAAGAATAGAAGATGAACTATGGGAAGCAGCAGAATATAAAGGAATGGACACATTCTACAATCTTAAAAATAAATAAAGATAATAAAGAATAATAAAGGCCTCAATAGCTATGAGGCCTTTATTTCTTTGTTGTTTTTTTGCCTAGTCTATGTTAGAATATTAATGTTAATAGTGTAAATAAGTAATGGAAATAACTATAATCAGGGGGTGTGATTATGCAGACATTTTTTTCAGTTTTAGTACTTATATCAGCTTTAGGAGTTATTATAAGTGTATTGATGCAAGAAGGAAGTCAAGGTGGACTTGGAGCTAGTATGGGAGGCTCAAGCGCGCCAGAATCAATGTGGGGCAGAAGTGGCGGTAAAACAAAAGAAGCAATGCTAAAGAGAGCTACTATGATATCAGCAGTTGTATTTATGATATCTACTTTAGTTTTAGCAGCTAAATAACGAGGAGGAAAGTTTAAATGAACATATTTTTAATTTCGGCACCTATTATAGGTGTATTGGCATTAATATTTGCTTTTTATAAGGCAGCGGCAATCAACAAAGTTCAGCCGGGAAATGAAAGAATGCAGGAAATTGCAAAGTATATCCAAGATGGATCTATGGCATTCTTAACTAGACAATACAAATCACTTAGTATTTTCGTAGCAGTATTGTTTGTAATATTAGGTGTAGTTCTGGGCTGGTATACAGCAATTTGCTTCCTATTAGGAGCAGTATTTTCAGGAATCGCAGGTTTTGTAGGGATGAAAGTAGCTACGAAAGCAAATGTTAGAACAGCAAATGCTGCAATGACAGGCGGAATGAACAAGGCATTAGACGTAGCATTCTCAGGAGGAGCAGTAATGGGAATGTGTGTTGTAGGACTTGGACTATTTGGAGTTAGTATGCTTTATAATATATTTAGAGATCCTCAGATCATCATAGGTTTTGGACTTGGTGCATCTTCAATAGCTCTATTTGCAAGAGTTGGTGGAGGAATATATACTAAAGCGGCTGACGTTGGAGCAGACCTTGTAGGTAAAGTAGAAGCAGGAATTCCCGAAGATGATCCTAGAAACCCAGCAGTTATAGCAGATAACGTTGGAGATAACGTAGGAGACGTAGCAGGTATGGGAGCGGACTTATTTGAATCATATGTCGGAGCTATAATATCAGCAATAACACTTGGATTGTTAGCATTTGGTCAAGACGGAGCAATATTTGCTATAGCACTTTCAAGTGTAGGAGTATTAGCTTCAGTAGTTGGTATATTCTTTGTTAGAGGGGATGGAGATCCACAGAAGTCATTAAACAGAGGAACACTAGTAAGTTCAGCAGCTACATTAGTAGTAGGATTTTTCCTAAGCAGATACATATTAGGATCATTAAAGCCTTTTATAGCTATCGTTGCAGGACTTGCAGTAGGACTTATAATAGCACAAATAACAGAATATTATACATCAGCAGATCACAAGCCAGTTCAAAGAATTGCTAAAGAATCTGAAACTGGTGCATCTACAAATATAATCAGTGGACTATCAGTAGGAATGCTTTCTACAGTTGGACCTATTATATTTATAGCTATCGGAATCATGGTAGCATATTACGGAGCAGGCGGAGCAGCAGAACCAATGCACGGCCTGTACGGTATAGCACTTGCGGCAGTAGGAATGCTTTCTACAGCAGGAATTACTATAGCGGTAGACGCATATGGTCCTATAGCAGACAACGCAGGTGGAATCGCAGAAATGTGTAATCTGCCAGAAGAAGTAAGAGATATTACAGATACTCTTGACTCAGTAGGTAACACAACTGCAGCAGTAGGTAAGGGATTTGCAATAGGATCAGCAGCTCTTACAGCTTTAGCACTTTTCTCTTCATATACACAAGCAGTAACTAAGATAGAACTTAATTCTATAGACTTTACTAAACCAGCAGTTATAGCAGCAGGATTTATAGGTGGAATGCTTCCATTCTTATTTTCAGCTTTGACTATGGACGCGGTAGGTAAAGCAGCTTTTGAAATGATTGAAGAAGTAAGAAGACAATTTAAAGAAATGCCAGGAATTATGGAAGGTACACAAACGCCAGACTATGCTAAATGTGTAGATATTAGTACACAAGCAGCTCTTAAAGAAATGGTTATTCCAGGATTGCTAGCTGTTGTAGTACCAGTTGTAATTGGATTATTACTAGGTGCAGAAGCACTTGGTGGACTTCTAGTTGGAGCACTTATAACAGGAGTTCTAATGGCAGTATTCATGAGTAACGCAGGTGGAGCTTGGGATAATGCTAAGAAGTACGTAGAAGACGGTCATCACGGCGGAAAAGGTAGCGAGGCTCACAAGGCTGCAGTTGCTGGAGATACAGTAGGAGATCCATTTAAGGATACTTCAGGACCATCATTAAATATATTAATAAAATTAATGACTATAGTTTCCCTAGTATTTGCAGGAATATTTGGAAACGGATGGATATCCGGACTATTTTAAATAAAGCTAAAATCCCTCTTTAAGAGGGATTTTTAATGTAAAAATATAAGTATTATGATATAATAACTTAGTATTAAAAACATAATACAAAAATTTAAAATAGATTTAAAGTGGTTGTAAGATTAGATATAGGGATACGAATATTTATGATTGCTTTATGGAGGGTAAAAATGGAATATCTACATTACATAGTATCGGCACTTATAATACTTATAGTTATGGTTCTTTTAGCTAAAAGATCAAAGCTTTCACTGCACCTACTTCAACTTGAGGATTACAACAAGGATAGATATAAATTAATTTTAAATATAAATAGAAAGTTGATATTTTCTTTAAATCTGATGGATTTAAGCGCAGCTAAACCCTTAGTTTTTACAAAAAGAGCGACAAGATTGTATAGTGTTAACCTAGCTATAAGTATAATTATATTATTAGCATCAGCTATTCCAGTTATAATGACCGGTAAATTACTTTATGTAATATTTTTACTCCTAACTTCATTTATCTTATTCAGACAGCAGCCCTATATGGTTTTAATCACAAATATAATAATGCTACCTTTTGAAAAAAAGATTAATGATGAATTTTTTACAGAAGCACAGAAAAAAATAAAGAGCTTTGAAAATCTAAAAACTATTGGAATAACTGGAAGCTTCGGGAAATCCAGTACCAAGCTTATAGTTGGAACTATACTTGCCAGTAAATATAAAGTTTTAAACCCTCCGGAGATCTACAACACAACAGTAGGGCTTTCAAAAGCAATAAATGAAGAACTAGATGAAACCATAGAAGTATTTGTAACAGAAATGAGAGGTAGACAAATCGGAGAAATACAAGAACTTGCAAAACTTTGCCAGCCGCAGATAGGAATAATAACATCTATAGGCCCAGCTCACATGCAGGTATTTAAAAACATAGACAATATAATGAAGGCTATGTATGAACTTATAGAAGAACTTCCAGCTGATGGAGTTGCTATATTTAACTATGACAATGAACATATAAAAAAACTGGCAGACAAGACCTTTAAAGAAAAGATGCTCTATGGGCTTGAAGACATAGAAAAACTAGATATATATGCTGATGATATAGTAGTATCAGAACTTGGCTCTACTTTTACAATTAAAGATAAAGAAGGAAACAGCCACAAGTGTGCTACAAAATTAATTGGTAAAGAAAATATATCTAATATATTAGCGGGAGTTTGCGCATCTAGAACTCTGGGACTGACTCTAGAGGAGATAGTAAAAGCTATTGGGACTGTAAAACCAATTCCTCATAGATTAAATATTATAAATCGAGAAGATGGTATAATAGTTATAGATGACTCACTAAATTTAAACCCTATAGGTGTAAAAGGTGCTCTGGAGGCTCTAAGTCAGTTCAAAGAGGGGAAAAAGATAATAGTTACTCCTGGCATGAGTGAGCTTGGAGAAATCGAAGAAACGGCAAATAGAGAGTTTGGAATAAGCATAGGAAAAGTATGTGACTATGCAATACTAGTAGGAGAAGAAGCTACTAAAACTGTATACAAAGGTTTGATAGAAGGAAATTTTAATCCGGATAGCATATTTACAGTAGATTCACTGGATAAAGCTGCATTGAAGATAAAGGAAATAGCCCGTCCAAAAGATATAGTTTTGTTTGAAAATGATATACCGGTGAGCTATAAATAAGATAAAACTTATTTAAAACGTAGGGTAATTAATTATCTTACGTTTTTTTTAATAAAAAGGGTAAAAGTAATCTATAGGAAAGATTACTTTTATCCCAAGGAGGAAATTATGAGTATAAAAGAAAAATTAATTGAATTTATGTCAAAAGATAATTACAAACCAATGCTTAGAGAAGAACTGATGGTGGAATTTGATATTCCAATCGAATTTAAAAAAGAATTCTTCAAGGTGTTAAAAGAACTAGAAAAAGAAGGAACAATAATAAGATCATCTAACAATAGATACGGTAAAATAGATACAGACTATTTAGTAGTTGGAAAACTTCAAGGTCACGAAAGGGGCTTTGGATTTGTAATGCCGGAAGAGCGGGAAAATCCAGATGTATATATTTCCGCTGAAGCTATGAACGGAGCTATGCACGGAGATAAAGTAGTGGCCAATGTAACAAAAAGGTCTCAAGAAGGAAAAAGACAAGAAGGAGAAATACTACGTATACTCGAGAGAGGTAACCAATTTGTTGTTGGAACATATGAAGACAATAAGAACTTTGGTTTCTTGATTCCAGACAATCAAAAGATATTTCATGATATCTTTATACCAAAATCAAATGCTAATGGAGCTAAAAATGGTCAAAAAGTAGTAGTGGAAATAACTCAGTGGCCAGAGCCAAGAAGAAATCCAGAAGGACGTGTTTCAGAAGTACTAGGCTACCCAAATGAGGTAGGTACAGATGTACTATCTATTATTAGACAATTTGATCTGCCAGAAGAATTTCCAGAAAATGTAAAAAAAATAGCTAAAGACATTGAAGATAATATAAGTAAAAAAGATAGAGAAGGAAGAACGGACTTAAGAGGCCTAAAAACCTTTACAATAGATGGACCAGACGCTAAAGACCTTGATGATGCTATATCAATTGAAAGGCTGGAAAATGGAAACTATAGCCTGGGAGTGCATATAGCAGACGTGTCCCACTATGTACCAGAGGGTAGCCCCTTAGATAAGGAAGCCTATAAAAGAGGAAACTCTGTTTATTTAGTAGATAGAGTAATACCTATGCTTCCTAAAGAAATATCTAACGGAATCTGTTCATTAAACCCTAATGTAGATAGACTTTGTTTATCAGTTATAATGCAGATAAATAAGGATGGAAAAGTAGTTGCTCACGAGATTTTAGAAACTATTATAAACAGTGATAAAAGACTTGTTTATGATGATGTATCCGACTATTTAGAAGAAGATAGTGAATCTTCTAAAGAAATATTAGCCGGTATACTAGAAGAACTGGATATGATGAAAGAACTGATGGGAATATTAAGAGAGCAAAGAGAAGTAAGAGGAAGCATTGACTTTAACTTTCCGGAAACTGAAATAATTCTTGATGAAAGAGGCAAGCCTGTAGATATTAGAAAGGCAGATAGAAGGATTGCAAACAGAATGATAGAAGAGTTTATGCTTATAACAAATGAAACAGTAGCAGAACAATTTTTCTGGGCCGAGATTCCTTTCCTCTACAGAATCCATGAACAGCCATCAGAAGAGAGAATGACGGCTTTTTCTACCTTTATATATAACCTAGGTTATAAATTAAAGGGAAAAGAAATTCATCCAAAAGATCTTCAAATTTTAACGCAGGAGATAGAAGGAAAAAAAGAAGAACTTGTTGTATCTATGATGATGCTTAGATCACTTAAAAAAGCAAAATATAGTATGGCTCAAGATATACACTTTGGACTGGCGGCTACTTATTATTCACACTTTACAGCTCCTATCAGAAGATATCCTGACCTTACAATTCATAGAATCATAAAAGACTTTATCAAGGGTAAAATAAACAGACACAAGCAAGAGCTACTAAAGAATCAGCTGCCTGAGATAGCAGAACATACTTCAATGACTGAAAGAACAGCAGAAGAAGCTGAAAGAGAAGTTCAAGACTTAAAGATGACTCAATATATGAGCGAGAGAATTGGCGAAGAGTACGAAGGAATCATATCTTCTTTAACAAACTTTGGTATGTTTATACAGCTTGAAAACACTATTGAAGGTCTGGTACCATTTAGCCAAATGATAGACGACTATTATCAATTTGATGAAGTGAATCTTCAAATAGTTGGAGAAAGAACTAAAAAAGTGTATAACTTAGGAGATAAGGTAAAAATTGAAGTAGTTGGAGCAGATATATCAAGAAGAAACATAGACTTCCAACTTATAGGATAAATAAAGACAGATAAATGTAAATAAGAAGGTGATACTGATGAAAAAGATGGGAAGAAAAACAGTTGCAAACAATCCAAAGGCAAGATATGAGTTTTTTATAGAT
>NZ_JARIEF010000013.1 GCF_029266915.1 Tissierella sp.
TTGCAAAATTTGCAGCATCAGGTAAGGAAATCAGAAAGAAAGACCTAGGTCTTATGATGACAACTTATGGTTATGTTTATACAGCTCAGATAGCTATGGGAGCAAATATGAACCAAACTATAAAAGCGGTATCCGAAGCTGAAAGCTACGACGGACCATCACTTGTAATAGCTTATGCACCATGTATAAGTCACGGAATCAGAACTGGTATGGGTACTAGTGTAAGACAAGAGAAGAATGCAGTAGAGTCAGGTTACTGGCATCTATATAGATTTGACCCAAGACTTAAGGCAGAAGGAAAGAATCCATTTATCTTAGACTCTAAAGAACCTAAGGAATCCTTCCAAGACTTCATAAACTCTGAAGTAAGATATACATCCCTTAGAAAGAAATTCCCTGAGGTAGCTGATGAATTATTCGCAGCCGCAGAGAAGAGTGCTAAAGGAAGATATGACAGCTACAAGAGAATGGCAGAAAGAGAATATTAAAAAATAAAACAGTTTTCTTATCTATAAGAAACTATTTAAATAAGATACACCCTGGAGATAGACTTAGTGTTTATTTTCAGGGTGTATTTTTCTATAAGTTGCATGCTAGTAATTTTATAGCATAAAAATTGAGTATATGGTAAAATAAAATAGAATATTAATGTTAGGAGCTGATGATTTGGATAAAAATACATTAATCCAAATGTTTGAAAATAAAAAAGTAGGAACTGTACTTATAGATGAACCGATGAAAGAACATACAACTTTTAAAATTGGAGGACCAGTTGATCTTATGATACTTCCAAGCACGGAAGAGGAGATAATTGAGGCGGTAAAAATATGCAGAGAAGAAGATCTTAAGTATATGATTATAGGTAATGGTAGCAATCTTCTTATAAAAGACGGAGGAGTAAGAGGCGTTATAATAAAATTAAATTCAAACTTTAATCTCGTTGAAGTAAAAGGTGACAGAGTCTATGCCCAGGCAGGAGCACTTTTAAATGCAATAAGCAGAAATGCATATGAAAATGAGCTGACTGGTTTCGAGTTTGCAACTGGAATACCCGGAGCCTTGGGCGGTGCGATGACAATGAATGCGGGAGCCTACGGCGGTGAAATGAAAGATGTAGTTGAAACTGTAAGAACTTTGGATAAAAATGGAGATATAAAGGAATTTTCAAATGAAGAAATGCACTTTAGATATAGAGGAAGCAGAGTTTGGGATGAAGGACTTATAGTTTTATCAGTTGTATTTAAACTAGAACAAGGTAAAAAAGAAGAAATTAAAGCTATAATAGATGATTTAACCTATAAAAGAACTTCCAAGCAACCCCTAGAGTATCCAAGTGGAGGAAGTACTTTTAAAAGGCCAGAAGGCTACTATGCTGGAAAGTTGATTGATGATTCTGGCCTTCGTGGATTAAGGTACGGCGGAGCTCAAGTTTCTGTTAAACACTGCGGATTTTTAATCAATGCAGAAGATGCCTCTTGTAGTGATATTCTTATGCTTATTGATACCGTAAAAAAAACAGTTAAGGACAACTATAATGTTGAACTTGAAAGAGAGATAAAACTTATAGGAGAAGATCTATAATGAGACTGTTTGGAGATTACCACACACATACTATTTATAGCCATGGTAAGGGAAATATAGAAGACAATGTTAAAATAGCTATTAAAAAAGGACTTAAAGAAATAGCTATCTGCGACCACGGTCCAGGGCACTTCCTTTATGGCGTAAAAAAGAAAAATATTCCTCTTATGAAAGAGGAAATACTTAGGCTAAATGATAAATATGCAAAAGATGATATAACAATACTACTGGGGGTTGAAGCAAATCTTATAGGATTTCAAGGAATGATAGATATGGATGATGCTTTAATAAAACATACAGACATACTTCTTCTTGGATACCACTATGGTGTTATACCAGCAAGCTTTGGAGATGGTATAGGACTTTATATAAAGAATCCCCTAAGTAAAATTTCGGGCCTTGGAAGAGAAAAATCTCTAGAACTAAATACACTAGCCTTTATAAAGGCTGTAAATAAATACCCAATAGACTTTATAACCCATCCTGGAGCTAAAGTTAAGCTGGATATAAAAGAACTTGCAAGGGCCTGCGGAAAAGTAGGAACTGCTCTAGAGATAAATGCCAAGCATGGAGAACTATCAATTGAAAGCATA
Organism: Tissierella sp.; assembly: GCF_029266915.1. Lineage (GTDB taxonomy): Bacteria > Bacillota > Clostridia > Tissierellales > Tissierellaceae > Tissierella_A. The sequence goes on from NZ_JARIEF010000013.1 coordinate 2,175, forward strand.
AAGATAGCTATGGAAGAAGATGTAGAGTTTATAGTAAACTCTGACGCGCATACCCCTTATGATGTAGCTAACATAGGGAAATCACTTGAGAGAATAAAAGACGCTCATCTTCCGCTAAACCGGATAAAGAACATCAGAATATAGGAGGAAACAAAATGGATTTTTTAATAATTACAGGAATGTCAGGTGCTGGAAAATCTCAGACAATGAAAATATTAGAAGATATGGGATATTACTGCATGGATAACTTACCGCCAAACTTACTTCCTCAAATAGCAGAACTTTTCAGAGAGTCTAAAAGAGGGGTAAAAAAGATAGCAGTTGTTATAGACACCAGAGGCGGAGAATTCTTTGGAAGTCTCTTCAACAGCCTTGATAATCTCAATCAAATGGGTATAAATTATAAAATTCTTTTTGTAGATGCAAGTGATAATGTTATTATTAAGAGATATAAAGAACTTAGAAGAGTTCATCCCTTAAAACCGGAGGGACGGATAATAGAGGGCATAGAGAAAGAAAGAGGGATGCTTGCAGAATTAAAAGAAAAAGCCTATTTTATAATAGATACCTCAGATTTAAATCTGGGCATGCTAAGGGAAGAACTCTATAAGTTATTTGTAAAAGACGGTGAAAAGAGAAAACTTACAATTTTAGTTACAAGCTTTGGATTTAAAAATGGAATATTAGTTGATGCAGATCTTGTATTTGATGTAAGGTTCCTACCAAATCCTTTCTATATCCCTGAGTTAAAAGAACATTCAGGTAGAGAAGCGATGACAAAGGAATATGTTTTTAAATGGCCGCAGACAAATATGTTTATAACAAAACTTATAGATATGCTGGAGTTTTTAATTCCTTATTATATAAAAGAAGGAAAAACACAGCTGGTAATAGGAATTGGATGTACAGGAGGATTTCATAGATCAGTTGCTATGACAAATCGAGTAGCTGAAATATTAAAAGATAATGGACACCGTGCTATATCTAACCATCGAGACTTGAAGAGATAGGAGGTAAATATGGTTTTAAAAAAACAAAAATATCAACCAGAAGTTGTAGTTATAGGAGGAGGAACAGGTCTTTCTATACTACTTAAAGGACTTAAAAAATTTACTCCTAATATAACAGCTATAGTAACGGTTGCTGACGATGGAGGAGGGTCGGGTGTTCTCAGAGGAGACCTTGGCATGCTTCCTCCAGGAGATATAAGAGCCTGCATGCTTGCTCTTGCCAATACCGAGCCTACAATGGAGCGACTATTTCAATATAGGTTTTCAGATGGAATGCTAAAAGGGCAGAGTTTTGGAAATATATTTATAGCAGCTATGAATGGCATTTATGGAGACTTTGAAACAGCAATAAAAGAATCAAGCAATGTACTTGCAATAACTGGCAGAGTTCTGCCGATGACTCTTGATAATGTTACTATAAAGGCGGAGCTTCATAATGGTAAGGTTATAAAAGGAGAGAGCCATATATCTTCAGGATCTTTAAAGGAAAGAAGTAAGATTAAAAGAGTTTATATAGACCCCGAAATTATAAATCCAATGCCTGAAGCAATAAATGCTATATGTGAAGCAGATTTAATAGTCTTAGGTCCTGGAAGTCTCTATACGTCTGTAATACCAAATCTTTTAGTAAAGGATATGATAGATGCTATTTATGCTTCACAAGCACCCAAAGCTTATATAGTCAATGTAATGACGGAGCCGGGGGAAACAGACGGATATGGAGTGCTCGATCATGTACAGGCAATCCTGGACCACTCCAGGCATGATATACTAGACTATGTAATTGCCAACACTGAAAGCATGCCTGTGGAAGTATTAGATAAGTATGTATATGACGGGGCACTTCCAGTTAAGATAGAAGATGCTGATGAAAAGATTCTGGCCCAGCATGGTATTACACTTGTAGCAAATTCATTGATAGATATAGAACAGTATTATATAAAACACGATAGTGTAAAATTAAGTGAACTTCTGGTTCATTTAGCTAAAGACAGACCCTAGAAATAAAAAACTATAAAATCAAACGGGAAAATATAAAAATAGACTCTAATGTTTAGAGTCTATTTTTTACTTTCTTCTAATAGTCGTCCTATTAAAGTACCAGCTGTTCTTTTAGTAAGTTTGTCAAGATCAATCTCTTGGTTCAAACTTTCTGCAAGTTTTTTAATAGTTTCCATTTGTCTTTTAGTCGGAGTTTCAGATGAGTTTGGCTCACTTGCATTGTAGTGAGATTCATCTTCAGAAACGCCGTCTTCAGATGAGAGCTCTTCGACCGCTGTCATTCCTACATTTGTAAGGTCACGGAGTGTTCTCGCCTTTGCTCTTGTAGAAGCCATTCTGATAATATGGGGAACTAGCATACCATTAACAGATCTAGGATTGGCATCACCAATATCACTAAAACGACCTTTCTCGGTAGTTGCAACAGCCTTAGCTATAGCAGTCATATTATTTTCTTCATCAGGAAGCTGGATTAACTCCACTTCTAAAGAAAGAAGACCCATTTGATGGGCTAGGTCCAATAGTCCTTCGTAAGTTACAAAACTTTTACCCTGTAAATTTATAATAAATTTATCATTTATCATCTTTTTCACCTCAAAATATTTATACCCAAAATCAGGATATTATAGTCATAAATAGCTTAGAAGAGACTATAAGTTAGAGCTATAATTTATAAGACATTTTGGCTGAGCGACAAGAAAAGTATAAAAAGCTCCCTTATGTATAAATGATTAGAACTTTCATACATAAGGAAGCTTAATATTTAATTAATATTTAAAATTATTAATTGGGATTTTAAATTAATATGATTTATTTTGACAAACTATTTTGTAAGATATAACAAGCCAAGATTTATAGTTGCTTCAATAGCTTCAACATGAGTTCTTTCAAATGAATGAGAAGCGTCTACTCCAGGTCCTATAAGGGCTGCCTTCATATCATAACCAGCTCTAAGGGCTGCAGATGCATCAGAACCGTAGAATGGATATATATCAACCTTATAGTTTATGCCGTTTTCCTTAGAAAGTTTTGTAAGTCTCTTTCTCATCTCTAAATCGTAAGGTCCTGTACTATCTTTAGCGCAAATTGTAACAGAAAACTCATCAGATGTTTGACCAAGACCAGGAGCGGCCATATCTATTGCTAAAAATTCAAATGTTTTTGGAGTAATAGATGCACTTGAACCGTGACCTACTTCTTCATAGTGACTTATAAAAAAGTTAGTAGTATAGTTTAGCTCTAGATCTTTTTGCAAAATTTCTTTAAGCATGAAAAGAATAGAAATAACTCCAGCCTTATCATCTAAGTGCCTTGATTTTATAAATCCATTGTCTAAAACCTGAGTTCTTGGATCAAAGCTTATAAAGTCTCCTACATTTATACCAAGTTCTAGTACTTCATCTTTAGAGCTTACTTTTTCATCGATTCTTACTTCCATATTTTCTATTGTTCTTTCAACAGTTTCAAGATCTTTTCCATGAACATGAGAAGAAGCCTTAGTTGTCATAACGGTACCAGTAAAGATTTTTCCTTCCATAGTTTCTATCTCTACATATTCTCCTTCTATAGAGTTGTAGGAGTAACCACCAAGCTGAGTAAGCTTTAACCTGCCGTCAGCTTTTATTTCTTTTACCATAGCTCCTAAGGTATCAACATGTGCTGAAACCGTTACTTCTTTAGAGGTATCTCTCCCCGGAACTGTAACAAATATATTTCCTTTATTGTTTTTATTTATCTCTAAATCCAACTTTTTAAATTCTTCTTCTAAAAATGCTACAGCCTTATCTGTATTACCTGTAGGACTTGAAATTAAAAGAAGTTCTTCTAATTTTTCTAAAATAGCTTTGCTTTTCATATTTTATCTTCCTTTCTTGTGCATATAATTTTATTATATACCAAAAACAGAATAAATCCATATAAAAACAAAATAAACTAACATAATTTCAGTAAATATAGTATAATTGATATAATATTAAAGGATAAAGTTAATTGTATTCTCAGGAGTTGGTTATATGCGAAAAGAAGTTAGCTCTGGAGGTGTCGTTATTTTTGGTAACACAATTTTACTTTTAAAGAAATATAATGGAGATTGGGTTTTACCAAAGGGGCGGGTAGAAAGAGGAGAAACTCTTGAACAAGCGGCCTTAAGAGAAGTAAAAGAAGAATCGGGAGTAAAGGGAAACATTATAAAATATATAGGAAAAATAAATTATAAATACAAAAGCATTCAATATGATGAAATCGTTTCTAAAATAGTCCATTGGTATTATATGGAGTCATCCTCTATGGACTGCAGGCCTCAAAAAACTGAAGGTTTTATAATGGCAAAGTTTATTCATATGGACAGGGTTTTAGAAACTCTCAGATATAAAGATGAAAGAGAAGTAATCAGAAAGGTTTTTAAATTTATAAAATAGAAATAGGTGGTAATATGTCGTTTTCTCAGAAAACAAAAAACGAACTTTCAAAACTTTCATTAGAGGATAGATGCTGCAACCTGGCTGAACTTTCAGCTTTGGTTCGTATGTGCGGAACGATTCAGATCAACGGATCTGAAAGGATAAGCTTGAAATTTTCATCGGAAAATGCCAGTATTGCAAGACGGATATTTTCAATTTTAAAAGCAAGCTATGACGCCGAAATTGAAGTTATGGTCAGGAGAAACAGACAGCTTAAGAAGAATAACAACTATCTCATAGCTATAACAGATAAAAACATAGCAAAACAAATTCTTTTAGATGTTGGATTTATACAAGAAGATAAGATGAATATATTTAATCCGGACTACAAGATGGATAAAAAGATAATAAAAAAGAGATGCTGCAGAAGATCCTATATAAGGGGTTCTTTTTTAGGTGGAGGATCTATCAGCAATCCTGAAAAGACCTATCATATGGAAATGGTTACAAACAATAAAGAACATGCAGAGGATCTATCTGAAATTATAAATTCATTTGGTCTAAACTCTAAAATAGTTTTAAGAAAAGATAACTACATTGTATATCTAAAAGAAGGCGAGCATATAGTAGATATGCTAAATATCATGGGAGCTCATCAGGCTCTTCTTAAACTTGAAGATATAAGAGTATTAAAAGATATCCGAAACAACATAAACAGAATTGTAAACTGTGAAACTGCAAACTTAGGCAAGACTATAGGAGCAAGTCTGAGACAGATAAATGATATCGACTGTATAGAAGCTAAAATTGGGCTGGGAAAGTTGCCACAAAACCTCAGGGAAGTGGCCTACCTTAGACTAGAGAACCCTGATTCAAGCTTAAAAGAACTTGGAGAGATGCTTCCAAGCCCAGTAGGAAAATCGGGAGTAAATCATCGATTTAGAAAGATTGGGGAAATAGCAAAAGATTTAAGAGGAGGAAATTAAATGCAGAAAAAGACTATAAAATTAGACAACGATGAAGGGCTTCATGCAAGACCTGCTGCAAAATTTGTGCAAAAAGCCAATAAATATGAGAGTGATGTAGAAATAGAATTTGGCGGAGACATTGTAAATGGGAAAAGTATAATAGGTATAATGAGTCTGGGAGCATATCCGGGAGAGGATATAACAATTATAGCTAATGGCAGAGATGAAAAAGAAGCAGTTGAAGAATTAATTAGCTTTCTTGAAAGTGGATACAAAGAAATTTAAAGGAGATAATAGATATGGATAAAAATAAAATTGTAATTACAAACAACAAGCTGGTGTATGAAAAATATACAGATAAACTAGAATTTGATTTTAGTGAAGACTATACTTATAGAATGATACTTGAAAAAGTCAGGACCAAAATCCATGAAGGATATGAACTCTTAACCCATCCTCTTTCAGGAAGCGTTAAGCCCAATGAAACACCTTATAAAAGCATAATTATGTCTAAGGTTAAGGGCAAGCTTGACTATCAAGGATTAAATATTATAGAAGAGAGCATAATGACTTTTGATAAGTTTAATGATAATAAGCCAACACCTGATTGGACTGAACGTGTCTTAGACGATTTTAGAGTAATAGATGATTCCTTGATTGGAAATGTTATAACAAAAATGCTATAAAATGTAAATAAAATAAGGTAAAGACTCTTGGAGTCTTTATTTTTTTACCAGGAAATCCTATAAAGCTGTAACTATATCTTCTTTATATGATAAAATATAGATAGATTTAAAAAGGAAGTGATTAAGATAGAAACTAAAGATTTTGTTCATTTACATGTCCATACTCAATATAGTCTTTTAGATGGTTCCGCAAAGGTAAACGAACTTATGACTAAATGCAAGGAGCTGGATATGAGTTCTATTGCTATAACAGATCACGGTTCTATGTTTGGAATTATTGATTTTTATAAGCAGGCTAGGAAAAATGGTATAAAACCAATATTGGGATCAGAAGTTTATGTTGCAAGAGATAAATATACAGATAAAGAAAATGTAGACAAAAAGAGATACCACTTGGTACTCTTAGCAGAAAACAATAAAGGTTACTCAAACCTTATGAAGATTGTTTCAGAAGGATATATAAATGGATTTTATTATAAACCAAGAATAGACCACGATGTACTAGAGGAGTATAGCGAAGGAATAATTGCTCTTTCAGCTTGCCTAGGAGGAGAAGTACAGCAATATATAATGAATAATGATTATGAAAAGGCTAAGGAAATAGCCTTGAAATATAGAAAAATTTTTGGAGAAAATAACTATTTTCTGGAACTTCAAGACCATGGCATAGAGGAACAGGCTAAGGTAAACCTAGAACTTGCAAGGATGAGCCAGGAAACAGGAATCCCCCTAATTGCATCAAATGATGTTCACTATTTAAATAAAAAAGACGCTGAAGTTCATGATGTCCTTCTTTGTATCCAAACAGGAAAAACTGTAGGAGAAACAGACCGGATGAAGTTTGCAAGTGAGGAATTTTATCTAAAGTCTAAAGAAGAAATGTATGATCTGTTTCCAGACCATCCAGAAGCTATGCAAAACACTGCTAAGATAGCAGATAGATGTAATGTAGAAATAGAATTTGGAAATCTGCATCTTCCAGAATATAAAGTTCCCCAAGGATATACAAATGAATCCTATCTAAAAGAACTTATCTTGGAAGGACTCTATGAGAGATATGGAGAACTTACAGAAGAACTCCATGAAAGATTCTTATATGAATTTGGTGTAATAGTGGATATGGGATATATTGATTACTTCCTGATAGTGTGGGACTTTATAAAATATGCTAAGGATAATGGAATAATGGTAGGACCTGGAAGGGGTTCTGCTGCAGGGAGCATCGTTTCATATGGACTTGGAATTATAGATATAGACCCAATAGAATATGGGCTTATATTTGAAAGATTCTTAAACCCCGAAAGAGTAAGTATGCCCGACATTGATATAGATTTTTGTTATGAAAGACGTGAAGAAGTAATAGACTATGTAATTAAAAAGTATGGATCAGACAGAGTAGCCCAAATAGTAACCTTTGGTACTATGGCAGCTAGAGGAGCTATAAGAGACGTAGGTAGAGCTCTTGACCTTCCCTATGGAGAAGTTGACTATATAGCTAAGCAGATACCAACAGATCTTGGAATGACTATAGCAAAGGCTCTAGAGGTCAGTACGGACCTTAGAAAAAGTTATGAAACAAGTGTGCAGACAAGAAGATTGATAGACGTAGCTATGGCAGTGGAAGGTCTCCAAAGGCATACATCAACTCACGCAGCAGGAGTTGTTATATCAAAAGATCCTATAACAAACTATGTGCCTCTTTTAAGAAATAAAGATGCTATATCAACCCAGTTTAATATGACTGAACTTGAAGAATTAGGACTCCTTAAGATGGACTTCTTAGGTCTTAGAACTCTTACAGTTATACGAGATACTGTAAATTTAATAAAAGAAAATCATGATGAGGATATAGATTTTGAGGAGATAAAATTTAATGATCCAGCAGTTTTTGAAATGTTTGCAAGAGCGGAAACACTTGGAATATTTCAATTTGAAAGCCCCGGAATGAGAGCTTTTCTAAAGGAATTAAGACCAAATGTGTTTGAAGACCTCATAGCTGCAAACTCACTCTTCCGCCCGGGCCCTATGAACCAGATACCAACCTTCTGTGAATGTAAGCATGATCCAAGTAAGATCAGCTATATTCATAAGAGTCTTGAAGACATATTAGACGTAACTTACGGATGTATAATCTACCAAGAACAGGTTATGAAGATAGTTAGAGATATAGGCGGCTATTCTATGGGTCAGGCAGATATAGTCCGTAGAGCCATGGGTAAAAAAGATATGAGAGTTATGGAAGAAGAGAGAAAGAACTTTATTCATGGTCAGGTTAATGAAAAAGGCGAGATAATAACAAGAGGAGCGGTTAGAAACGGAGTAGATGAGAGGTCTGCAAATCAGATCTATGATCTTATGATAGACTTTGCCAACTATGCCTTTAATAAATCTCACTCAGCTGCATATGCAGTAATAGCTTACCGAACGGCTTATTTAAAATATTATTATCCCGTAGAATTTATGGCAGCACAAATTTCTTCTATAATGGGTAATATAACTACAGTTTCTCTATATATTCAGGAATGTAAAAGACTTAAGATAGAAGTTATGCCTCCTGATATAAATAAATCTTTCCATAAATTTACTGTAGATGAAGGTAAGATAAGGTTTGGGCTAACAGCTGTAAAAAATGTGGGAATAAACTTTATATCAGCTATTGTAGAGGCTCGAAAAGATGGAAGTTTTAAAAGTTATACTGAATTTATAGAAAGAATAGAAAAAGTTGATCCAAACATGATGAATAAAAGAGCTGTAGAGAGCCTTATAAAAAGTGGCGCCATGGACAGCTTAGGAATGAACAGAACTCAGCTCTTAGCGATCTATGAAAAGATAATAGATAGAATTCACACCGATAGAAAAAGAAACATAGAAGGCCAGTTTTCAATATTCGATAATGTAGTCGAAAAAGAAGACAAGGACAATCCGCCTGATTTAAAAGAATTTCCTCAAGAGAAACTTCTTGAAATGGAAAAAGAAATTTTGGGTATATATGTATCGGGTCATCCGCTAGAACCCTATGAAAAAGAGATAGTTAAAATTTCAACTATAACTACGGCTGAAATATTTGAAGCAAATCCTGATGCGGATAGCGAAGAGGGACCAGCTGCCGCGACAGATTTAATTACAATAAGAGATGGACGCAAGGTTAGAATTGCAGGACTTGTATTAGAGAAGAAAAATAAGATTACAAAAAACAACAATATGATGGCTTTTATGACCCTAGAAGATATGTATGGTGTAATAGAGACAATTGTATTTCCACAGACCTATGAGAAATACAATGATCTCTTAGTAGAAGGCAGCGTTATAGTCGTAGAGGGAAAACTTACCTTATCGGAGGTAGAAGAACCTAAAATTATATGCGAGAGAATATCTCCGCTTGAGAGATTTAAGAAAGATAATATATATATAAAGATAGTTGGAGACGATGTAGATGCTTCAATGGATAATATAAAATCTGTGCTTTCTAAATATCCAGGCAAGAATCCTGTATATATTTATGTTGAAAAGAATAATAAGGCATTTCTTTCAGATAAATCACTTTGGATAGAAAGCAATCCAGAGATTATATTAGAGCTAAAAGCTAAATTTGGTGAGGATTGTGTTAAAATTTCTTAATTGTTTTTAAGATTTACAAAATTATGTTATAATATAAGTTAGGTAAAAATCAAATAAAATTTAAATGCAAGGATTTATATACTTAATTCTTACATTTTATATAATAAATTAAAGTTTTAGGGGGAAAATATGAAGACTATCGGAATACTTACAAGTGGCGGAGACGCGCCGGGTATGAATGCTGCAGTCAGAGCAGTTGTCAGAACAGCAATTTATAATAATGTAAATGTAGTTGGAATAAAACAAGGATATAACGGTCTTGTAAATGGTGAAATAGAAGATATGAACCTATCATCTGTGGCAGATATTGTACATAGAGGTGGAACCGTATTAAGAAGCAGTAGATCTGAAGAATTTATGACTGAAGAAGGATTTAAAAAAGCTTTAAATGTTATTGAAGTGTTTGGCATAGATGGTATTGTAGTTCTTGGAGGAGACGGAAGCTTTAAAGGCGCTAGGAAACTTTCGCAGGCTGGAGTTCCCACGGTCGGAATTCCGTGTACAATAGATAATGACATGGGTTACACCGACTATACAATAGGGTTTTTCACGGCCGTTGAAACTGCTGTAGAAGCTATAGGAAAAATAAGAGATACAAGCACTTCCCACGGAAGGGCAAATATAATAGAAGTAATGGGAAGACACTGCGGTGATATAGCTCTTTTCTCGGGTCTTGCCGGAGGAGCGGAAAGTATTATAGTTCCGGAAATAGAATTTGATGTAAAAGAAACAATCAAAAAAGCTATCCAAGGAAGAAACAGAGGAAAGCTCCATCACATAATAGTATTGGCTGAAGGAGTTGGAAATGCTTATGATGTAGCTAAAGAACTAAAGGAAAGTACTGATATAGATACAAGAGTTACAATTCTAGGTCATGTTCAACGAGGAGGAAGTCCAACTAGTTTTGATAGAATAATGGCAAGTGAAATGGGAAGGCGAGCTGTTGAAATCCTGCTTAAGGGTGAAAGTGGCAGGGCACTTGGAATAAAGTGCAACAAAACAATAGATTTAGATATAGTAGAAGCACTTGATATAAAGAAAGAATTTAATAAAGAAATGTATGAGACAGCAAAGATACTATCAATCTAGGAGGAGAACTTATGAAAAGAACTAAAATTGTAGCAACAATAGGGCCAGCATCAGAAACGGAAGAAATCTTGAAAGATTTATTTGAGAATGGTGTAAACGTATGTAGACTTAACTTTTCTCATGGTAATCATGAGGAACACCAGGCTAGAATCGATACCATCAAAAAAGTAAGAGAAGAATTAAATCTTCCAATTGGAATAATGCTTGACACTAAAGGACCAGAAATAAGACTTGGAGACTTTGCAGACGGAGCTATAACTTTAAGTGAAGGAGATCATTTCACTCTTACTACAAGAGATATCTTAGGAGATCAATCAATCGTAAGCGTTAAATATGAAGGATTGCCCAAAGACGTAGAAGTAGGTAACATGATTCTTATAGACGATGGTCTTGTAGAGCTTAAAGTAGTAGCTATAAAAGATACAGAAATAGAATGTGTCTCTTTAAACTATGGAAATCTTTCCAATCATAAGGGAGTAAACGTGCCTCACGTTGAGATAAATTTACCGGCTTTAACTGAAAAAGATATATCAGATATTAAATTTGGTATAAAAAATGATGTAGACTTTATAGCTGCTTCATTTATAAGACGTGCTGAAGACGTAACAAATATAAGAAAAGTACTAGAAGAAAATGGTGGAGAAAGTATAGATATAATATCTAAAATTGAAAACCAGCAGGGTGTAGACAATATAGAAGAAATTCTTATGGCATCAGATGGTATGATGGTAGCCAGGGGAGACCTGGGAGTAGAAATAGAAACAGAAATCATGCCTCTTGTTCAAAAGGACCTTATAAAGAGATCAAACAATGCTGGTAAACCAGTTATAACTGCAACTCAAATGCTTGATTCTATGATAAGAAACCCAAGACCTACAAGAGCAGAGGTTACTGACGTTGCAAATGCAATATTTGACGGAACAAGTGCTATAATGCTTTCTGGAGAAACTGCAGCCGGAAAATATGCCGTAGAAGCAGTAAAAACTATGTACAAAATAGCTATAAAAACAGAAGAAGCGCTTGACTATGATAAGTTGCTAAAAATTAGAATGAGTGAAACTGGAATTACAACAACTAATGCAATCAGTAGGGCAACTTGCTTTACAGCAAAGGACTTAAAAGCTAGGGCAATAGTCACTGCTACTTCCAGCGGACATACTTCCAAAGCAATTTCTAAGTTCAAGCCTGAAAATCCAATCATAGCTGCAACAACAACAGAAAAAGTTATGAGAAAATTAGCTATTGTATGGGGAGTTTACCCAGTGCTTGCGCCTATGAGTACAAGTACTGATGAGGTTGTATCACATTCTGTAGAAGCTGCTATAGAAGGTGGATATGCAGAAGAAGGAGATCTTATAGTTATAACAGCAGGAGTACCAGCAGGACTATCAGGAACTACTAACCTTCTAAAGGTTCACATTATAGGCAAGGTACTAGTTCGCGGAACTGGTATAGGCGATAAATCAGTGGTAGGAAAAGTATGTGTTTATAAAGATCAAGAAGACTTCCTAGCAAGATTTGAAGAAGGAGATATAGTAGTTGCAAATTCAACTGATAAAGATATGATGCCAATGCTTGAAAAAGCAGGAGCAATAGTAGCAGAACACGGCGGACTTACATCACACGCAGC
>NZ_JARIEF010000063.1 GCF_029266915.1 Tissierella sp.
GAGTACATCCAAAGTTTATACAAGAACCACCCAGTTCATTCTTTTCGATTATAGCTACACTTTGTCCACGTTCTGCTAGATCAAACATAAGAGGGTTGCCGGCTTGACCACTTCCTATAACTATTGCATCATACCTTTTGTTTTTACCCATCAAAATCGACCTCCGTTTATTATTTATAAGTTAAAATATATTTTCTAATAAATGTTTTAACAAAATCTATAGTCTATTAATTTTTATCATGGAAAACTATAGTTGCTTATATATTTAATTTAATAATTTGAATTTTTAATAAATAATCTTTAACATATTGTTCTATTACCCTATTTGAATGGGATTTAAATATAAATATGGCTTGCATATACTTTTATGATATTATAATATAAATAAATCAATGCAATAAAATACGACCTTAGATGGTTATACTAGTGAAGGAGCATAAATATGTTGATATTTAACTTTGTTCAGGCAGATTATGATCCTGAGATTAAAAAACAAAAAACTATAGATATAGACGAAGAACTCTTTAAGAGAATGGGCAGAGATGACATGGATGCTCTAGATGAACTTTATAGCATAACTGAGAAAACCATGTATGCTTTTAGTCTATCACTTACAAGAGATCATCAAGATGCCCTGGATTTGATGCAGGATACTTATATCAAGGTCTTATCGGCGTCCCATTTATATAAGCCCATGGGTAAACCTTTAGCCTGGATGTTTACCATAGCTAAAAATATATTTCTAACCAGATCTAAAAGAGAAGGAAAGAGTATTGTCACCGAGCCAGAAAAAATAAATAGAGATTCTAGTTTTTCCTTCGTAGAAGATTTAGAAGATCAGATGATTATGGAAGGAGTGCTGGATCGTTTGGGCGATCAAGAGCGAAAAATAGTACTTCTTTACGCAGTTTCTGGCATGAAACACAAGGAAATAGCCAGCAACTTAGGCTTGAAGCTACCAACAGTACTATCTAAATACAGGAGAGCTTTAAAAAAGCTAAAAGACTTTTTACAAGAAAAAGAAGAGGAAGTGAGAGTATGACAGAGAAAAATATACTCGATAAAATAAAAAAATCTATAGACAGTAGGGATACTGATATATTAGATAATATAAAAGTGGCCCCTAGGACTAAGATGATAAAGCATGATGACATAACTAGGCAAAGTGGACTTATAGATAGCTTTAAAAAGGCCCTTCCTTATGCATCCGTCGCAGTAATATTTTTAGTTGCCTTCTTAGGATGGCAGTTTCAAACCATTACTCCCGACAGTCAAGTATACTTAGATGTAAATCCAAGTGTTAACTTTATAACCAATAGGCAGGATAAGATTATAGAACTGCATGCAGATAATCTAGACGGTCAAAATGTTATCGCCGAGATTGCTTATAAGGGAAAAAGCATTGAAGAAGTAACCAAAGAGATTCTAGATAAGATGATCCAAAGAAATCATCTGGAAGAAGATGACGATCTTGTCCTATTGTCAGTATATAATAAGAACCTGGAAAAAGGAGAAAGTCAAAGGGCGAGTTTGGATAGTTTAATCCATAAACATCTAAATGAAAACAATATTAGACCCATAGTACTAGGTCAAGAACTTAATAAAGAAGATATAAAAAACGGAATTGATACTGATTACAAGATATCAAAGAGTAAAAGTAGCTTTATCAAGAAATTATTGAAATTAAATCCGGATCTAAAAGAAGAAGAGTTAAAGAAGCTTTCCTTGGAAGAGCTAGTAAAACTCTTTAATAGGATAGATCTAGATTCAGTAATTAAAACCAATGATATAGAAAGAATAAAAGATAAAAAAGATAAAGATAAATACAAGGATAAATATGAGGATGAGAAAGACGATAAAAAAGATGATGATGATGATGATGACGAAGATTATGAAAAAGAAGATAACGATATGGACGACGACGAAGAAGATGATGATGGAGAAGAAGAAGATGATGAAGATGATGATGACAAAATAAAAGACAAGAAGAAAAACAATAAGAAAGATAAGTATAAAGATAAATATGACAAAGATGATAAAGAAAGTTTTGGCAAGGATAAGTATGAAAAAGATGATGATTATGATGAAGATGCTGAAGACGACGATGATGACTAAAAAATTGTCGAAATAAAATTAAATAAAAAGATTTAAAATTAATGCAATAAATTGCTCCTCTCATTAGTTAGCTTAGTATAAAGCCAATGAGAGGAGCAAAAAAATGCAAAAAACAGGTTGTAAAACCTAAAAGAAATCCAATATAATGTTTTGAAAGATTTAAGTAGAGAGAGGAGATATAAGGATGACTTATCAAAATGTATTTAAAAGATATGAATTAAAATATATGATTACAAAGGATCAAAAAAGAAGTCTTTACAAAGCTATGAATGAGTATATGGAGCCAGATCAGTTCGGAAAGAGCACTATTAGAAATATCTATTATGATACTCCGGATAAACTTTTAATTAGAAAGTCTTTAGAAAAACCAAAATATAAAGAAAAGTTAAGAGTAAGAAGTTATGGACTAGCAAAACCTGATAGCAAGGTTTTTGTGGAAATAAAAAAGAAATATGATGGAATTGTTTATAAACGTAGAATGGAATTAGAAGAGAAAATAGCTACAAATTATTTAGTAAAACATATTCCGCTTGAAGAGAAAACTCAAATTTCAAGAGAAATTGATTATTTAATGTCTACTTATGGACGAGTTGAACCATCGATATTCCTGTCTTATAATAGGGAAGCTTATGCTAGCAAAGAAGACCCTAACTTCAGGATGACATTTGATGAAAATATAGTGACTCGGGATTATGACCTAGATTTAACTTCGGGAATTTATGGAGAAAATGATCTCCTCGAAGGCCAAGTAATCTTAGAGGTTAAAACAGCTATGGGCATACCAAAATGGTTGCTAGATTTCTTTAGTAAAAACAAGATATATAAAACATCATTTTCAAAATATGGAAATGCATATGAAAAATTTATATTACCACAAATATTTAAAAATAACTCTCTAGATAGAAAAGACCCTAGAGATATAATATATATAGGAGGACTTAAAGATGCTGTCTAATAAAATATTTTCAGGAATTTTAAATACGGAGGCTACTTCAAATATTGTTTTGTCAAAGTTTTTACTTTGTGTAGGAGCAGCCCTTATAATAGGAATGTTTATAGCCTTGGTATACACTTATAAATCAAGATATACAAAGAGCTTTGTAGTAACCCTTGCAATACTTCCATCAGTTGTATGCATGATAATTATCATGGTAAACGGCAGCCTAGGAGTAGGTGTTGCGGTAGCTGGTGCTTTTAGCCTTGTAAGGTTTCGTTCAATTCCAGGAACTGCAAAAGAAATAGGAGCTATATTTATAGCCATGGGAATAGGACTTGCAACTGGAATGGGCTATATAGGATACGCTTTTCTATTTTCTATTATAGTTAATATTGTAATATTAATCTATACCGCAAGTAGTATAGGAGAAGGTAAAAACAATCAAAGAACTATGAGAATAACTATACCAGAGGATTTAGACTATACCGGAGTATTTGATGATCTTTTTACTAATTACACATCACATTGTGATCTTTTGAGTGTTAAAACTACAAATATGGGAAGTTTGTTTAAACTTACCTATGACCTAGTTCTTGCTGATGCAAATCAGGAAAAAGACTTTATAGATGAGCTAAGGTGTCGAAATGGAAATCTAGAAATAATTCTAGCCAAACAATCAAGCGTAGTAGGAGAACTATAATAAAATACTTCTATTGTCGTTTCTCTTAATAATGGTACTATATAATAGCGAGAAACGACGAGAGGTGATATATTTGGCACAGGGAATGTTAATAACAATTATTTTTGTAGTTATAGTTATGATATGGTTAGTAAAGACTAATATAGATGGTTCTTGGAGAAAATAGCAAGAATAATTTAGGCTAAATAGAAGTGAAAATATGAATAACGATAAAATATGAAATTATAAAAGAAGAATCCAATCTATGGGTTCTTTATTTTTTTATAAATATTTATAAAACACTTTTAAAATAAAACGGGTATCTTAAAATATTAGCAAAGTTAGAAATGGGTATAACATTTATAGCAGTTAGTAAAGAGAAAATCAATATCCTAAATATAATGTATCAAATTTTAAAATTGACAAATTCAAGTTTAATTAGAGATAAATAAAATCAAAAAAGGAGAAATCGATGAATAATAATCAAGAATTTATGAAGTCATTTAACAATATAGAAAAAGAGCTTAGAAAATCAATTGATGCTTTTAGAAATGTAGCATTTTATGAACTTGTGGAAAAGAATGCGCAAGAAAATAAGATAGTAGAAAAATATGCTGCTGAATTAAAGACCTTGGCAGACCTTAGAAATTTTATAGTGCACGGAGATATTGGAGATCCGCTTGCTGTAGCTGCAGATAAAACTGTAGAAAGGATCAACCATATAGAAAAACAATTGATAAATCCTATTAAGATAAATGAAGTATTCACCAACAATGTAATAGGTGTAAGAGAAGAAACATCATTAGCAGCTTTATTAGATATAATAAAAGAAAAAAGCTACTCCCAGTTTCCAGTGATAAGTGAAGCGGGATTTGTAGGATTGGTAACTGAAAATGGAATTACAAATTGGTTGGCAAAAAATGCCAAAAACGGTATTGTGTCCATTGAAGATGCAATCATAAAAGATGTGATGGAAGAAGAGGAAGAAAAGGAAAGCTATAGTGTCTTAACTTCAGAAGATACTCTTTATAGTGTAATAGAAATGTTTGACACTGCCCGAAAAGCAAAAGATAAGACTTTTGTTGTAATAGTATTAAAAGATTATACAAAAAATATTCAACTAAGTGATATCTACACCATAATAACTCCTTGGGATATGAATATTATCTATGAAAACCTGGGACTCAAGATATAGGTTTTTATCTAAAATATTAAAAAAGCTTATAATAAACTAGATTAATATATAAAACTATTTAAAGAAGGGGTGGATAAAATGAAAAACGATACATGCCCTAGATGTGGAAGCAAGGAAATTGGACAAGGTAAACAGACTTATCAAGGAAAGATGCATCCTATAGATAGTATAACTGTATTAGCAGGTTCTAATATAGTTGCAGATATTTGCACAGACTGTGGTTATATAATAGAAATGAGAGTAGTAAATCCGGAACTCTTTAAATAAAAACAAGCATAATAACTTTTCAAATAAAAAGTTATTATGCTTGTTTTAAAATCTACTCTGGGATCACATTTACTTCAATATGTTTTATCAATTCAAATTTATCTTCTATCTTATCGTGCACATTCATCGCAATTACCTGGCCTTCCCTTAAAGACTTATCCGCATCAGCTACTATTCTAATATTTACATATATTACATTTCCAAACATCCTGGTTTTCATATTATTTATCCCTAAGACTCCGTCTTGGTCTGAAACGATAGCTCTAATTTGATCTTCTAATTCCTTATCACAAGATTTATCGACCATCTTATCGATGGCATCTTTAAATATTTCTACAGCAGCTTTAAGTATGAACAAACTAATTACTACACTTGTGATAGGGTCTAGTATGGCAAAGCCCATTCTGGCCCCGAATATACCTATAAAGGAACCAACCGAAGACAGGGCGTCAGTTCTGTGGTGCCAGGCGTCAGCTAGAAGAGCGCCGGAATTTATCTTATCTGCATAGAGTTTTGTATATCTATAGAGAAACTCTTGAGTAAAGATTGAAACTACAGCAGCAACCAGGGCAATAACGCCTGGTATAGCTATTGTACTATAATTTCTAGAAATTATCTTGCTTATTCCAACCTGGCCTATGCCAAGAGCTGTTATTGTTAATATAACTGAAAGTATAATTGCAACTACAGATTCTAAACGTTCATGTCCATAGGGGTGCTCATCATCAGCTTCTTTATTAGCCATCTTAAGGCCTACTATTACACCAAAAGTACTAAATACATCAGACGCTGAATGGACCGCATCTGATACCATGGCACTTGAAGAAGCTAATATTCCTGCTGTTAGCTTAAATATGGTCAACATAATATTTATTACAATACTATTTCTTGAAACTCTAAGTCCTATTTGTTCAGGGTTAAGAGTCGAATATTTTTCAGCTTTCATAAGCTACCTCCAATATTATCTAAAATTATCCATATAAACATCTATTTATCCCACCCAGTATATTAAATATAGGAAGCAGTGTCAAGAATATTGAAAATCTGATAATAATATATATAAGATAAATAAAATAAGAGAATTTCAAATTATGATATAATAAGACTGGTGTAAATTAAGAGGTGATGGTTTGAAGTATAAAAATGAAAATTACAGAAAAATAAAAGGCAGCCATATACTCCTAATCTCTTGCGGAAGCTGCAAAAGTGAAATAGCAAGATATCAAAAACTAGGCAAGGGTAGTGTATTGAGGATGTATGTTGATAGAGTTATAGAGAGCACTATAGATTTAAAAAAAGACTTTATCTGTCCTAATTGTAATAAGCTGTTAGGCTCTAAGGTGAGTTTAAAAAAAGACAAGAAAGAGTTCTATAAAATGATTAGAAGTACATTTAATAGCAAAAAAGAATAAGAGTTTTTAAGGATAAAGGAGAGCGGCATATGAGAGAATTAGTAGAAGTAAGAGTAGATATAAGAGCTGATATGGATAAGATTTGGAAATACTGGACGCAAGAGAGACATATTGTAAACTGGTATCATTCTTCAGAGACTTGGCACACACCAAGAGCGATAAATGATTTTAAAGAAGATGGCAAGTTTTCCTATAGGATGGAGTCAAAAGATGGAAGCATGGGATTTGATTTTTCAGGAAGATATTTAAAGATAGAAGAGGGGAAACTTATAAGATATTTATTGGAAGATACAAGAAGGGTAGATGTAAAGTTTATAGAAAATGGTGATATAGTAAGGGTAACAGAAGACTTTGAAGCGGAGTCAAATGCGACAAAGGATATAGA
This sequence comes from Tissierella sp., assembly GCF_029266915.1. Lineage (GTDB taxonomy): Bacteria > Bacillota > Clostridia > Tissierellales > Tissierellaceae > Tissierella_A. The sequence goes on from NZ_JARIEF010000063.1 coordinate 6,991, forward strand.
AAAATCAGGCTGGCAAAGTATATTAGATAATTTTAAAACCTATGTTGAAAACTTATAGGGACAAAATTTCACTAAGTACAGATCATAAAAGCTATTGATAAAAGAATCTATAAATACAATTGTTAAATATTAAAATAATCTATCCATCTAAAGCCAGATAATCAGTAAAATAATCTTGAGATAGACTAGACTTTAGGGACTGAATATTTTTTTATGCCTAAATTATCTATAAAAAAAGAGGTTGATTTTTTAGTCGATTATGGATAAGATGATGAGATGATTAGAAATTTAGGGAGTGTTTTTGATGAGTATATTAACAGTAAAAGATTTAAGCCATAGCTATGGCGGAAGAGAAATATTAGCAGATGTAAACTTTAGACTATTAAAAGGTGAGCATATAGGACTAATTGGAGCTAATGGTGAGGGTAAATCTTCATTTATGAATATAATAACAGGAAAACTGCAGCCGGACCAAGGACAGATAGAATGGTCAAAAAGAGTAAGAGTAGGTTACCTAGACCAGCATACAGTTCTTGAAAAAGGGATGAGTATAAGAGATATTCTTCGCGATGCTTTTAAATATTTATTCAGTCTTGAAGAAGAAATTCAAGAGATCTATATGAAGATGGGTGATGTTTCAGAAGATGAATTGGCTAAACTTCTTGAAGAAGTTGGAACACTTCAAGATACCTTAGACCAAAATGACTTTTACATAGTAGATTCTAAGATTGAAGAGATAGCTAAAGGTCTTGGACTTGACGAAATAGGACTGGATCAGGATGTTCATGATCTAAGTGGAGGGCAAAGGACTAAGGTTCTATTGGCTAAACTCTTGCTTGAAAAACCAGATATTTTGATGCTAGATGAGCCTACAAACTACCTTGATGAAGAACACATTGTATGGTTAAAAAGATATTTAGAAGAATATGAAAATGCATTTTTGCTGATATCGCATGATATCTTGTTCTTAAATAGTGTAATAAATATTATTTACCATATAGAAGATAAAGAGCTGACCAGATATGTAGGAGACTATGATGAGTTTCTTATAGCTCACGAAGCTAAAAAAATTCAAGTAGAAGCAGCTTTTAAAAGACAGCAGCAGGAAATAGCAGTGTTGGAAACCTTTGTAGCTAAAAACAAGGCAAGAGCCGCGACCAGTAACATGGCTATGTCTAGACAAAAGAAATTAGATAAGATGGAACTGATTGAATTAACCCGAGAAAAGCCAAAGCCTACTTTTAATTTTAAAACAGGACCGACCTCTGGAAAGATAATATTTGAAACCCAGGATCTGGTTATAGGATATGATGAAGCTTTATCTAAGCCTTTAAATATTAAAATGGAAAGAGGTGAGAGAATAGTTCTAACTGGGCCAAACGGTCTGGGTAAAACTACTCTGATAAAGTCAGTTTTAGGACTTACAAAAGCTTTTTCTGGAAATGTGCACTTAGGAGACAATCTTGAGATAGGATATTTTGAGCAAGAAATAAAAGAGAAAAATCAAAACTCCTGTATAGAAGAAATGTGGACTGAGTTTCCAGGATGGAGGCAGTTTGAAATAAGAGCGGCTCTTGCTAAGTGCGGGCTTACGACAGATCATATAGAATCTAAAGTAATGGTTTTAAGCGGTGGAGAGCAGGCAAAGGTTAGACTTTGCAAGATATTAAATAGAGAAACCAATATACTGATCCTAGATGAGCCGACAAACCACTTAGATGTTGAGGCTAAAGAAGAACTAAAAAGAGCCTTAAAAGCTTATAAGGGCGGAATATTGATAATCTCCCATGAACCTGATTTTTATAATGATGTAGCAACTGAAATATGGAGCTGCGAAGATTGGTCTACCAAGGTGTTTTAATAGAAAAATTAGTCAGCAAATAGAAATATTATTTGCTGATTTATTTTTATCATGATATGGTATAGCATAATAAGACAAAAAGCTTAACTTAGCAGCATAAGATAATAAATAATTTTAAGAAATTGATGGATAGAGAAATTTAGTTTTAAAAAAGTGAAAGAACGATATAGAAAATATCAATAGTTTATACTCTTATAAATATAGCTCTTTACTTTAAAATAGAAGATAAAAGACCCAGGCATATTAGTTAGATAGATAAGCATTCTTATGAATGCTATAAAATATAAATTCTATATAATAAAAAAAGGAGAGAAATAGGATGAAAAAAATTGCTTTTTTTCCATTTATGGAAGACAAGATGTGCTTTATGCATATTCTTATTAACGCTCTAGACCTACATGAAAAAGGGGTAGCAACTAAGATCATAGTAGAGGGAAAAGCTGTAAAGCTTATCAAGGTATTAGAAGAAGAAGAAAACAAGATGTACTTAAAGACAAAAGAATTGGGTTTGTTTGATAGCATATGCAAGGCGTGTTCAGCTCAGATGGGAGTATTGGAATACAATGAAAAAACAGGCATACCTATAAAAGGAAATGCAAATGGTCATCCTGCCATGTATGATTATATATCAGAAGGATACGACATAGTTACACTTTAAAATCTATACAAGAAAAGCCTTGAATTCCTCCGGAAGGAAGATTCAAGGCTTTTTTCTTATAGTAGAAAGAAACTGCATAAATTAATCTGCTTTATTTAAACAACTTGAACAAGTTCCTGTAAGAAGCAAGTGCTGTTGATCTATTGTTGTTCCTTTTAATTCTTGGGGCATATGAATAGATATATCTATTGGTATATCATAGATTTTTGAACAAACATCACACTTTAAATGGGCATGATCAGTTCTTACTATCTCATATCTCATTTTATTATCATGCAGGTTAACCCCTCTTACAAGTTTTTTATCTACAAACAATTTCAGGGTATTATAAACCGTGGTTTTAGAAAGAGTTGGAAAGATTTCGGAAAGATTCATATAGATTTCATCTACAGTTGGATGAACCATGCCTTTATCTAAATAGCTATATATTTTTATCCGGGTATAGGAAGGAGTTATTTCTTTATTTTTCAATATTTCTGTAATATTTTCTTCTGTTTTCATAATTTACACCTCTTTTGTGATTTAGTCACATTGACAAATTTTTAATAATAGGTTATTATAACTGTAATGGTTCTAAAATTGTAATGATTACAATAGTGAACTCGTTCTTATATAATTATAATATATAAATAGCTATTAGTAAAGAAAACATAGAGATTAAAAAGAGGAGGATACTTATATGTCAGAAGAAGTTAAAGTAGGATGCGCAAGACCAGTTTCTAATAAGAAACCAGAAGAAGCAGTTACAGACAATCAAGTGGTAGAAAAAAAGGAGGAAATGCAAATGATACAGGTAGGAAAACCAGCACCATTATTTGAAGCACAAGCATACAGAGATGGAAAGTTTATAAATGTTAAATTAGAAGATTATAAGGGCAAATGGGTACTTCTTTGCTTTTATCCAGGCGACTTTACTTTTGTCTGAGCTACTGAAATCGCAGCAGTTGCTGCAAAACATCAAGATTTAGTAGACTTAGGAATTGAAGTATTATCAGTTAGTGTTGACAGTGTGTTTGTACACAAAATGTGGAATGATCATGAATTATCTAAAATGGTAGATAAGGATATTCCTTTCTCAATGTTAGCCGATCAAAATGGAGATATAGGTAAAATGTATGGAGTATATAATGAAGAAGCAGGAGCAGAAACTAGAGGAAGATTTATAATAGATCCAGATGGAATAGTTCAGGGATACGAAGTTCTTACACCACCAGTTGGAAGAAATATAGCTGAAACTATAAGACAGGTAAAAGCATTCCAAATGGTTAGAGAAACTAAGGGCGGAGAAGTTGCACCTGCAGGATGGAAGCCAGGCAAGACTACTTTAAAGCCAGGACCAGATTTAGTTGGAAATGTTTGGAAAGAGTGGAAGATAGAAGAAGCTTTCGAAGACTAAATAAAAGTTTAATGAAGTAGTAATCTAGTGAAAAATTCTAGATTAACAATCAATTTAAAATACTACAGATGATATTTAATAATAATGTATATAAAGATCGGTCTTAAAACTCTTAAGACCGATCTTTTTTCTATAATTTCCTATAAAATCAGAACTAGTTTTATAGAGCTCAAACTTTATAGGAAATCATAGAGATTAAAAAAGACATGGAAAAGATATAAAGATATCTTTACCATGTCTTTTTTTGTAAAAGGGAATTAACAAGATTTAGTTTAATTGTAATGATTTCTTTGCTGCCATAACTGCATCTACTACATAATCTGCTGCTATAACATCTGAACCTTCAACTAGTGAAGCTTCCTCTACTCCATTATGAATCATGCAAGCTGAACAAACTTTTAACTTTCCGCCAGCTTCTAAAAAAGCAGGAAGCAGTTTAGAGATTGGCTCAAATGGCTTGCCTATATCTATTTTATCTGCATATCCCTTAGATGCTAGATGAACTGCATCTGAAAGAAGCATAAGTTCAACATCCAGGCCCCTTTGAGCTGCCTTAAGTCCCATTGTAAAAGCTATCGTAACATTATTTGAATCTCTTTCGTGTTGAGTAAGTGTAACCAATAAATCTATATTTTGCATTATAAAAAACCTCCCATTATTTTGTTCTATTAAGTATATACCCAGTAAAACTTCTTTAAACTAGGAGATAAGCCACTTCGTGACTAAGTCACACTACTATGATATAATCTGAAATGGATAAAGATAAAAAAGGATGTGAAACAATGAAGATAGGATTAGTTTCAGCTTTAATGAAGGACAATGATATAGACCATCAATTAGTAGTGATGGAAGGTTATTTAAAGGAAAATAAAACCTGTCAGATGCTTTGCTTTGGAGAGTGTTTTCTCCAGGGATTTGACGCTCTTAGCTGGGATTATAAAATAGATAAATATCGAGCGCTTAAGTTAGAGAGTGAAGCGATAAAAAGAGTAAAAGATCTAGCCAAGAAATATGCTTGCGCTGTTTCAACTGGATTTATTGAACTTTATAATGATTCTATATATTGCACTAATCTAGTTATAGATAGAAATGGAGAAGTCGCTGATATTTATAGACGGATATCAGAAGGCTGGAAGATAGAAGGAACAAGTAGTCATTACAAAGAAGGAAGGCTCTTTCATAGCTTTACACTTGAAGGCATAAAATTTGCAACGGCTATATGCGGAGATCTTTGGTATGATAAAAATGTAGAGATGATGGGTGACATAGAAAAAGATATAATCCTCTGGCCTATGTATATAGACTTTTCTAAGAAGAGATGGGATATTTCTGAAGAAGAGCAGTATATAGAAAAAGCAGCTATGTTTGGAGTACCAGCTCTTATGTATAATAGCCTAAAAGAAGAGCCTAAGGGTGCCAATGGTGGATGCAATATCTTTAGTGGAGGAAAGCTAGTAGCAAAGCTGCCCATGGGAGAGCAAGGTGTTTTAGAAGTAGATCTAAATGATTTACTTTCATAAAAAGAGTCTTCTTTGAATAAATAGATTTATTCAAAGAAGACTCTTAAATTTATTTAAATAAAATTTTATCTAGTAAATTTCTTTCATTAAATCGTGTGCAGTTTTTTGAATAATCATAGTAGAGTTGTTTCGGTATTGAACACCTGAAACAAGTACTCCATGGACATGAAGCGTATCCAAATTGCCAAATCTTGGTGAAAGAGCTGACATGTTTTTAGAGAGGACTGTAACTCCGCCGTAATCATCTCTTTGAAGCAATCTTTTATCAAGCAAGCTTCCTATAAGAGTATTTTTTCTATCCAGAGAGTTTAAAGAAGTATCAAGTCCAGTTGCATTACATACCCATTTACAACTAGCTACTACTTTTTCTGCTTCAACTCCTAGAGATAGATCCGGTGTGATTATCTCAAAACTCTCTCCATCATCGGCCATTTGTATATCAGAAACATTTTCAAATAAAACCAGTCTTCCGCTGTCCGAGGCTTCTATAAGCAGTTCAGCTGAAGGAAGGGGGAGTGGGCTTCGGTTTAAGCACATAAAGGGATGATACTTTGCACGAAAGATTATTCTATCTCTCGAGTTTAAGGCTGTCCATATCTTGTTTAGAGCTAAATTTAGTGGAGGAAGAAGTGCTTGCACCTTTCCTAAAGCTTGAGGATTCGCTAAGTTTGCTTTTAACCCTTCTATCCCGCCGCTCATATGCTCCTTTACAAACTCCATATAGTCAAGACCATGAGCCTTCATTTCCTTATTAAAGAGTTCTTCAAATTCTTCAAAGCTTATAGTACCATTATTTTTTTCAATAAGTTTATTGCACCTCTCCAGCGTCATAAATTTTACTTCTAGCTGAACCGGTTCAACTCTTATAGTTGGGAAAATATTTGTTTTAGAAAACATATAGAGTTTTTCTAAATTTCTTTCATTTAATAAATATGAAGCAACATCCACTCCTGTAAGACCTACTCCTATGATACAAGTCCTATCATTTGATTTTATATGATTTAATTTTTCTTCAACCGGATAAACATCTCCTATATAACCACTAGAGTTAGATAGATTGTAGGGGTCTTTATGTCCAAGCTCTCCTGCGCACAGATGAACTCTGTCATATTGTCTTAGAGTTCCATGGTTAGTTTCAATTTCCCATTGCTTAGAATCTCCTAGCCAATCAAGTCTTATAACATTTTGAGTTATTTTTTTAGCTCCCAGAGCCTTTAGGGTATCGTCCAGTCTGTCGCTGGTATATATTCCAAAGATATTCCGGGAAGTATAATCATTTAGAGGCATATTTTTTGAAACCAGCCAATTAGCAAAATCATCATTGTTTTGATAATCATAGCTTATCTTTCTGGTTTTTAAATTGAGAATTATTTGATCAGAATCTTTCCTATAAGGATAACCGCGGCCAAAACTTTCTTCACTATCATAACAATCAATTTCAACATTTTTAGGGTCTACTTCCTTTTCATATGCTGCAGCAACAGCCATACCGCTTATACCCATTCCAATAATTGCTACCTTTTCCATTAATCAAATCCCCTTTCAAAATTGATAATCTATTCATATCATTATTATATCTCTAAAAGTAAGAGTAGTTTCTAAATCTTAGCTTATACAAATAGGATAACATCTAGCTGTGAACCTGTCAACGCATTAATGCTTTACTTTAATGATGAGGCTTAATTCTACCCTATTTATCAGATGAATTATTAATTATAAGTTTGAATCTTCTATATTATAATTAATATGTGTAGTATTAGTGTGAGCTTAGGGTAAAAGTATAATTAAAGTGAAATTACTGTGATAATTAGCATAAAAGGGGAAGATTAAGATGTGTACAACGATAGGATTTAAATATATTGAAGGACAGGTATTTGGAAGGACACTTGAAGTTGGAGTAAAACTTGATAATAAAATCATTTATGTACCAGCTGATACTAAAGACTTTATAAAAGCTAAAGGAATGAATTTTCCGACTAAATATGCAGCAATAGGAAGTGGATTTTTTAATATAGCATCTTTTGGAGATGGAATAAATGAACATGGTCTTATGGGTTCTAGCAATCTATTTCCAGGATATGCAACATTTTCAAAGCATCCTGTTATAGGAAGGTTAAACATGACAACTTCAAACGCTTTTGACTACTTACTTACAAGATGCAAGGATGTAGAAGAAGTAAAAGAGAGAGCAGAAAAAATAGTTTTAACAGAAAATGGTGAAGATGAAAAAGATGTCTCTACAGCTATGCACTTTTTCTTTATGGATAAAACAGGAAAGGGAATTGTACTAGAACCTAAAGAAGGGTTCTTAATAGCTCACGACAACCCATATGGAGTACTGACAAACTCACCAGAGTTTTCTTGGCACACAACTAACTTAAGAAACTATATCAATATAAAAAATGAAAATGTAGAAGATGGTGATTTCAACGGAGAAACTCTTTTAAAATTTGGAGAAGGAAGCGGTATGTTAGGACTTCCGGGGGACTTTACTCCGCCTTCAAGATTTATAAGATCAGCTTTTTTTGTATCACATACTCCTAAGGATTTAGAACGAAACAGTGCTATACTTCAGGCCTTTAGGATACTGGGTCAGGCAGACATACCAACAGGATCAGTGATTGATAAAGCATCAGGACATGCAGATGAAGCACTTTATACTTCTATTATGGATACAAAAGAAGGAGTCTATTTTATAAAATATCATGACAACATAAATCTTCAGTCATTTTCTTTAGATGATTATAAAGATGAACAAGCTATTAAATTTATTGAAATAGAAAAATCTATGAAGCTATAGGAGAGAGCAAGAAAAAGTAAATTAACAATTATCCAAGGCTTATGATGGTGGAAATGATTTTTATCATCAAGATCCTTGGATAAAAAAATAGGAACTATCAGATATGCTGCTACAAGAAGATAATGGTTTTTATATAATACAAGCATAAAATGGAGGAAAAGATGGAAAATAAAATTTTGATAGCTGATGATGATTATGAAATCAGAGAAATACTTGAAATACTCTTTGTTGGAGATGGTTATGAAGTAATCACTGCAAGAGACGGAGATGAGGCTGTTGAGAAAACAGATCAAACAATAGACTTAGTTATACTGGATGTGGATATGCCTGGGAAATCAGGATTTATAGCAGCTAGGGAAATAAGAAAGAAATCTTTTGTACCCATATTATTTTTAACTGCTTATTCGCAGGATTCTGAAAAAACTATGGGATACTCAGCTGGTGGAGATGACTATATGACAAAGCCATTTTCTAACTCTGAACTGCTTCTTAAGGTCAAGGCACTACTTAGAAGATCTCAAGTTTATCAACCCCAAACCAAGGCAGACCTATCAAAAATAGAAATCCAGGACTTAAGCGTTGATACACAAACACAGACTGTTATGCTGGGAGATGCAATTATTTCATTGACCCATACTGAATATAAAATCTTAGAGCTACTGATTACAAACCGTAAAAAAATATTTTCTATTGAACATTTCTATACTAGTATTTGGGAATAAGATGCAGTTGCAGACAGCGCTGTAATGGTTCACATAAAGAATCTCAGAAAAAAGATAGAGACCGATACAAGAGACCCCAAATACATAAAGACAGCTTGGGGACGGGGGTATTACATTGATTAAAGGATTTAAACTTCCCAAATTAGCGCTTAATATAATAGGATATTTAACATCTTCGGTGGTTATAGCATTCTTTAGTTTTGGTTTTTTGTATTTTACATCAAGTGCCCTGATAGAAAGATCAGCACCCGGAGAGCTAGACCCCCAATTATCTTACATGATTGTGATGATCTGTGCACTGGGTTCTATGGTAGTCTTTTTTGCTTTCTTCTTGCTTTTTTTAGGTAAAAAAATAAGTTATATATTATCGATTAACAAGGGTGTACAAATATTAAAAAATGATCTTACCTTTTCTATAGAAACTCAAGGGGACGATGAACTAGCTCAGTTGGCAGAAACTATTAATAGTTTTGCAGGCGAACTTGACCGCTATAAAAAAAACGAAGACAAGCTTAAAAAAGAAAAACAGTCTTTAACCAGATCATTATCTCACGATATCAGGACGCCCCTTACAGCCATTATATCTTATGCAGATTTTATAAAAGAAAAACAATATAAAAATGATGAAAATCTTGAGAGATATATAGAAGTAATACAAACTAAGGCAGACCAGATAAAAGATTTAACTGATCTGCTGCTGGATGTAGATCAAAGGAAAGTCGACATAACAGATGAACCGATAGTTGAGGGAAAACTTCTTTTTCAGCAATTTATAAGTGAACTTGAAGGAGCTTTAGAAGACAAAGATTTTAACGTTGACTTAGATAAAAATGGACTTAGAGACTTTAAAATAAGAATAAATATACAAGATGTGACTAGGATATTTGACAACCTATATTCCAATATCATAAAGTATGCAGATCCAAAGGAAAAGATAGGGATTAAAGTTTTTCTTAAGGAGAATTATCTAATCATAGAACAAAGCAATAAAATTAAAAAGAAAGATATAAAGAAAAGTCAGAGCCACGGCATAGGCCTAAAGAGTATTGAACAGATTATAAAAAAATACAAGGGAGATATGAATGTTACAAAAAGTCCTGAATATTATAAGATAGAACTAAAAATAGAAATATAATCTTTAGAATTCTTTAGATTTATATAGCTAATTAATACAGAAGTTTTTCATATAATAAATATATAAACAAAATATAAAAGATTTAAAGAGGAGGGTTTATTATGGCATTAGGAACATTAGCAATTATGTATGTTGTAATAGTTTTAGTGAGTGGACTTGGAATTGCTTTTCTATATTTATCAAAGAGTGAAAAGACAAAAAATGCTTTGTTCTACTTTTTAGCTATATGGGCTATGGTTATTGCCTTTATGAATGTAACAAGCCTACCAAGTAACTATTTGGCTCAACAATTTATAGGATGGGGACTGGGGTTTCTAGCTGTAGCAGCTATTGCAGTTAAAATTATGAAACCTGAAAAAACAAACATCGCTAATATGCTTGTCACAGCTTCAGTTTTATTTAGTTTGATAGATCTGATTGTTTTTTAAGCAGTAGAAAAATAGAATAGATAAAAGGAGCTTTAAAACTAGAAAATTTAGTTGCAAGGCTCCTTTTCTTAATATAAATATAGAAATGAGATTACATAAAAAAATTATATATATTGTAAGATTTAAGACTACTGTGCGTCTTATATATAAGTGAGGTGATAAAGTGACAAATAAAGAGTTTGAAAAGATTTATGGAGTTTATTTCACCGATGTTTATTATTATGCTCTCAGTTTATCTAAAGATAAATCTATATCAGAAGATTTAACTTCTGAGACATTTTTAAAGGCTATCAAGTCTATTGATAGTTTCAGAGGCGAGACCAGCCTTAGAGTTTGGCTGTGCCAGATAGCTAAAAATGAATACTTTTCTAGGCTTAGAAAGGATAAGAGGTTAGATTTTAGAGATAATTTAGAAACTGTTACAAGCATTGAAATAAGTAATTCTTTAGAAAAAGATTTCATATCTGAGGATCAGGCCTTAAAGATTAATAGGATGATTTTACTCCTTGATGAACCCTATGGTGAGATATTTAAGCTAAGGTTTTATGGAGAGATGAGTTTTAAGCAAATAGGAGACCTATTTGGGAAAACTGATAACTGGGCATGTGTCACTTATCACCGGGCAAGAAAAAAACTGCAAAGAGAATTGGAGGAGAAGCTATGAAACTGACTTGCAATACTATAGAAGATATGATGCCACTAGTTGCAGATGACCTTGCAAGTGAAGATACTGTAAAACTTGTAAATGAACACATGGAGAACTGTAAAAAATGCAAGATAGAGTATGAAGAGATGAAAAAAGATTATAGTTTTAAAGATAAAAAAGGTAGTGAAGCTATACCTTTAAAGAATATAAAAAGAAGACTTAGAAATAAAAACATCTACACTGGAGTTTTAACCGCTCTTATTATAAGCCTAATTCTCTTGCTAGTTATAGATAAATCAACCAAGCCTATACCTATATCTTTTAATAAGGCAGTTGAATATACAAAATATGAAAATGGAAGAGTATTTATTCAATTTACTCCAGAGGTAACTGACTATGATGTAACCAGCTATGGTTCTAATCATGATATAATGGCCTGGAAAACTAATATAGGAAAAATATTTAAAAGTAGTCAAGCTAAGAATACATCGGTTACAATAGATAAAGAAAATAACCCAACTGTTTATTATTTAGAGCAAACAGGCCAGCTTGATCATAAGATATATGGAGCAATGCCTGGCGGAAGCGAAGGAGGCAGATTGACACTTCCAAGAATTGTTTTGAACTACTATGTCTATCTAATAGGAATAATATTCTTGGTATTCTTAAGCCTCTCTATTATATTTAGAAAAAAAGATAAACTGAAGAAAATAGCCAACATTATTAGTTTATTGACTCTATCTTATCTATTATCTCATTTGATGGTATTAAGATTTCAAAACTCTACGCATCACCTAATAAGAGATTTCACTTTTGTACTTGGAGCCATGTTTTTAATCTTTTCTATATTTATAGCATTTAGCTATAAAGAGGATTTTATGAAAGGAAAATAGGGTAAACAATAGATAGAAAGTTTAAATTTATGTAAGAAGATTTTCAAAACGCAGCAGTTAAAAGGCCCTAACAGCAAGTGGAAAGGAGTCTCCTTATGAAAAAAAAGAGAACTTTTATCATATTGATTCTATTAGTGATATTTGTTATGGTATTGATCGATACATTTAGGCCTATAAAAATATCAATAGATACCGAAAGAGTAGAAGAGATTAATATATATGATATTGGATCTGAGAAATCAGTAGACATAAGTGATAAAGAAAAAATAGAAGAATATAGCAGGGAAATTAATAATCTCCAGGTAAAAAAGAAAAAACTTGTATCCAATTCTTCAGCTGATGGGATAATTATTATTCCTAAAGATAAAGCCGGAAATGTTATGGAAACTATATATTTGTCAGATAAAGGCATCATTTATCATAATTGGTTAGTTGATATTACAGATGGAAGCAATCCTTATGAAAAATTTATAAGGGAATTAAACAATTGAAAAAGAAAAGATTAGTATGAAACAAAATTTAAATCAAAGCCATGGAAATTATTGCACCTAGAAAGATTTTGGTAAATCAATACACTGAGCCTAAGGGAGTAAATAATCTTCAGGGTGAGATACAATAAGAATTAGATGTAGAAAGTTTTTTGAAGCAATAAAAAATATAGAAGAAATAAAGCTATAAAAATGCAGCTGTTCTCTTATGAACAGCTGCATTTTATATATTTCTAGCTATAGAAACCATCCTTCTTTTCTTCAAGAACTTTTAACTCTTGAGGAGTTGATTTGCGTCCCAGATCCTTGTTTTGATAAGGATATCTTCCAAATTCTTCAAGTACTTCTCTGTGAAGCTTTTCAAAATAGTTTAAACTTTCATCTCCAAGTGCTTCATAGTGCTTATCCGCCCAGTCGTGCAGAGCCAAGCTTTCAGAGTGCATAAAAGGAAGAAGGATAAATCGCTTCTGATAATCGGAAAGTTCATCATAATCAGGATGCTTCAGAGCTTCTTGTGCTAGAGCTATGGCCATCTTATCTTGAGTGTAAGTTCTGATATCATCTCTCCAAAGGTTTCTTGAAAACTGATCTAAAACTATTATCTCAGCAAGTCTTCCCTGAATACTTTCTCTCCACTCTACTAGAAGTCCTTCAGATGCCTGTTTCCAAGTATCTAAAAACTTATCTTCAATCTGTTTATCAAATTCATCACTTTCAGCAAAGTGAAGCTCAAGATGATCTGGTTCAAACCAAAAAGATATTACATCTTCATAAGTTACATTACTCATAAAATCTCTCCTTTAATTCTATATTATATTTCTAACTTACATTATCAATAAAGATATACCCAAAAATATAAAAACTATTAGACTTGGATCTTATAATAAAAATTTTCTTAGTAAGCTTATATGGAAAAGCAGCTCTTATATGATATAATATTGTAATGAATAAAAAGATATATTCATTACAATAAAGAAATAAAAATAAAAATAAAGATAAAAGGTGATTGGATGTTTAGAGAGATGTCAAGATATTTCATGTATGGATTAGCCTTGTTTAGTCTTGGAAATGCAGTAAAGAAAAAACAAGAAGATATAGAAGTACCAACCTTTAGAGGAGTTATAGAAGTAAAGCATAAGTTACAAGGTAGGATAAGATTCGCTCTGCCTTTATTAAAGGGTAATCCAGAAGCTTTTGAGGAGTTAAAATCCCAATTAGATAGAATAGAACCGATATTGGGAGTTGAAACAAACTATATAACAGGTTCACTTCTTGTAAATTACAGAGAAGATATCCAGCCGACTTTAATAGTTGGAATCCTAATCAAGCTTCTAGGTCTTGAAGAAAGAGTAAGAAATAAGCCTCAAGCTTTTATAACACGTGAATTTAAATCAGCGCAAGACAGTGTAAGTCTTGCAATAGATGAAAAAACAAAGGGATTTCTTGACCTGAATGCAGTATTCTTTTTGCTCTTTACAGCTACGGGTATTTCAAGAATCATTAAAAATCCAAAAGTCGGACCTGCAGGATTTACTTATCTCTGGTGGGGATATAGCATGATTAAAAGTTAAGGAGTGATAGTTTGTTAGAGATAGGAATAAAAATACTAAGAAAATTTGTTGAATTTAAAGTACTCCGAAGCATTCCTGGAAGAATGAGACTTAAGTCACGCGCGCCTGAAAGCATCTATAAGCAGGCTGAAAAATATGATCGAGAATTAAAAGAAGCCATTATGCTCCTAGATGGTATAGAAAACATTGAGATAAACTACCTTATAGGTACAGTTTTAATAGAGTATAATACAGAAAAAACATATGAGTCAAAAGTATTGGAATGGATAAATAAGATAATAGCAGTAGGAATAAAAAATAAAGGACAGATAGCAGAGTATTTAGAAAGTGACAGAGAATATTTAGAAAATCTTTTAGAGCAACAGCTAAAAGAAGAAATAAGCAAACTCTAAATATCAGCTAGTAGGAGATGATAAATTGTTTAGTTTTAGAAAAAAAGAAATACCTCTTCTTAAGACCAAGCTTGTTCACACAACACCTGGAAGGGTAAGAGTGAACTGTAGAGCTTTGGAGTTTTTAAGAGAGGTAGTAGCAGATATAGAAAAAGAATTAAATAAAATGAGTTTTGTAAAAGAAGCTAGTGTAAACTATATAACTAAGAATGGCTTGATTTTCTATGATGAAGATCAGGTAAGTCGTGAAGAAGTTATAGCATTCTTTGAACATGTCATATCAAAACATTCAATGATGGCCTATCAAAACGAGAGAGAAGAAGAAAGACTTAAGCTCTCAAGTGATGAATCTGAAGAAGAGTCCATACCAAAAATAGTTAAAAGAATAGTTATAAATGGAGCGGTTATAGCCTTTTCGGTTCTAGCAAAGGGACCAGCAACAAGACCTCTTTTAAGAGGATCCAAGCTTGCAAGATTTACAACCCTTCCAGCGCTAACTAGTCTCTACCTTACAAAACCCATACTTGAAAGCGGCCTGTGGGGATTTAAGGAAGATTTAAAACCAAATGCAGATGCCTTAACTACGACAGCTATATTTGCAAGTCTTGCTGTAGGAAACGGAATATCCGCACTTACAATAATACTTCTCTCTGAAATAGCAGAACTGATGACAAGTTATACTATGAGTAAAACAAGAGAATCTATAGAGGGAATGATGAGCCTTAAAGATGAACTTGTATGGAAGGTTCTAGAAGACGGAACAGTTAAAAAACAAAGAGTTGAAACAATAGTTAAAGGAGACACTGTTTTAATTCAAACGGGAGAGAAAGTTTGTGTTGACGGTGAAGTAGTTTCAGGAGAAGCTATAATAGATGAAGCGGCTGTAACAGGAGAATACATGCCTGACATTAAAAGATCCGGTAGCTACGTTTACGCCGGTGGAATTATTAAAAGCGGAAATATAAAAGTATTAACTGAAAAAACCGGAGACGACACAGTCGTCTCTAGAATAATCAGCATGGTTGAAAATGCTGCAAGTGAGAAGGCACCGATTCAAAACTATGCCGATCAGTTTTCGTCATATTTAATACCATTTAACTTTCTTTTAGCTGGCATAACTTATGCAGTAACAAAGAGTTCTACCAGAGCTCTTAATATGCTGGTAATAGATTACTCCTGTGGAATAAAACTTTCAACTGCAACGGCTTTTTCAGCTTCAATAAATACAGCAGTTAAAAACGGCGTTCTAATAAAGGGCGGCAACTATATAGAAGCACTTTCAACGGCAGATACTATAATATTTGATAAGACCGGAACTCTAACAGAGGGAAAACCCGATGTAGTAGATATTGTTATAGCAGACAACAGATACAGCGAAAACAGACTGATGGAACTGGCTCTAGCGGCTGAAGAAACGTCAAGCCATCCAATTGCTCAGGCTATACTTTCAAAGGGCAGAAAAGACGGTATAAACATTATCAAGCATGGTGAGATCATCACCCATGTAGCTAGAGGAACTGAAACATCAGTTGAAGAAGATAGAATAGTAAGAGCAGGCAACAGAGCTTTTATGGAAGAAAATAAAATAGACACCTCAAAGATAAAAACTGAGGTAGAAGAACTTATCAAAAAAGGACAAAGTGTAGTCTATATTTCATTAGATGATAAATTAATTGGAGTTCTTGGAATACAAGATAAGATGAGAATCAATATGAAAAAGTCTATAAATAACTTGAGATTTAAAGAGGTAGACGATATAAGGCTTTTAACTGGAGATATAACGGAACAAGCACAAGTCGTAGCAAACAGAATTGGTGTAGATAGTTATAAGGGAGAGCTTCTTCCCGAGGACAAAGCTAAAACAGTTCTAAGACTTCAATCAGAAGGTTCAAAAGTTATAATGGTTGGAGACGGAATAAACGACGCACCGGCTCTTGCCTACGCAGATGTTGGTATTTCTCTTGGAGCAAGCAGTACAGATGTAGCCATGGAAACATCAGACATTACAATACAAAGCGACAATCCTATGATGATACCGACTGTTATAGGCTTATCCAAAAAGACCATGAATATAGTTCGTCAGAACTTTGGTTTTGCAATAGGAATAAACACTATAGGTCTTATGATGGGAGCTACTGGATACCTTCCTGTTTTATGGGGAGCAGTACTTCACAATTCTAGTACTATACTTGTAGTAATGAACTCTTTAAGACTTCTCTTATTTGATATGGAAAGGGGGAATTAGAGATATGGTTTATCCTACTATTTTTATATCACATAAATTGGAAAACAGGGTAAGATTTAAACTATCTCTTCCCTTAACAGATCCACAAGAAACAGCAAAATTTTTAACAGAGTATGAGGGGATAGATAGTTTTGAATACAATAATATAACCAAATCTGTCTTGATTACCTTTGATAATTTAAAGGTAGATGTAAATGAAGTAATGATAAGGCTTTCAATCTCCTATACCAAACAGTATAAGATGACACCTGTAAACATACTCATTGCCAAGAATAAGAAAAACTCATCGCTTGCATATTTTTCAATGGCAAATATTATAGTTGCAGCGCTTGTAAAGAGTTTAAATCCCTTTGCTAATAAGGAAATCTTAAACTTCTTGTCCTGGTCAGCTGTTGGATCAACATCGCTTGCGATACTCGATCATGGATATAGAGAAATTAAAGAACAGGGATCATTTGACCCAGAACTTATTTCATCAGTTTATCTTTTCAATGCTGTTAAAAATGGAAAGCTTGTAACCGGATCTCTGATAACTTGGCTTGCAGCCTTTGGAAGACATACACTTGACCTTCCTTATGAAGCTGTAACTGTTAAGGTAAAAGAATACAATAATATATTCACCGGAGAGCCTCACTACAATATAAGTACTTTTCATGGGGCAATTGTTAATGATGCAAATCTAGATGGTAAGCTTGATGGAAGAATAACTATAACCAGAGATTTAATATCTAAGTATATAAACAATAAACCTTCTAAAATAAGAAATAATTACTTTATGGGAAGCAATTCCATGCTCGACAGTAAGGAAGTTGGAGCTTCTCAATTTATAGGAGAAGCTGAGATAATTTAAAGAAATATTGACGAATTAGTGATATAATGAAAAAATGATATAAAACTTATAAGAAAAAACCTGAGGAGGTAATAAATATGTTTGCAAAAGTAAACAATGATCATATGATGGGATTAGCAGTTGGAGTAGGTGCTTGTGCAGTTGGATATTATCTATACAAGAAAAATGAAGAGCAAGTAGATACTTTCTTAAAGAAGCAAGGAATCAATATGCCAGCTTCTACTAATAAAAACTACAACGCGATGAGTATAGAAGAATTAATGGAAACAAAAGAATTGATAGAAGATCTTATAGCTGAAAAAGAAGTAGCAATAACTTCTGAAACAGCAGTACCAGCTGAAGAATTATAAAAAGAAATAATATAAGAAATATATAAGAAAAAGTAAAAGACACTAAAGGTTAAGGACAAGGCTGCTTGTCCTTAATTTTTTTTGGAAAATTGGGTATAGGTACTATAAGAACTTTATAAGTACAATATTTTGTTAAAACATTAAGGGTGAGTTATTTAGAAAGGGGTAATAAAATGAGAAAAATTTTAGTTACAACAGATGGTTCTGAAAACTCTATAGCAGCATTGCTAGAAGCGAAACTCATGGCAAAGTGTACAGATGCAACTATTGACATCCTTCATGTTTCAAAAAACTTAGTAGAAAGACCTTATATGCGGGTAAATGATGAGTCTTTGAAGTCAATGGAAGATTTAAAAGATCTTGGTAAAAAAATTTTAAATGACGCAGAAAAATTATTTGATGATTTTTCTGGAGAAGTAAATCTTAAATTGATGGTGGGCAGTCCAGCAGATGTAATCATAGAATTGGCGCAAGATGAGGGATATGATCTTATAGTGATGGGAAGCAGGGGACTTGGAACCTTTTCAAGAACTATCCTTGGAAGCGTATCAAACAAAGTTTTAAACCATTCCAAGACAAATGTATTGATAGTTAAATAACTCTAATCATAAACTATGAAAGGAGCAGATCATGAAAAAAATACTAGTAACTGTAGATGGATCTGAGAATTCTAACAGAGCTTTATTAGAGGCTAAAATGATAGCCAAATGTACCGGAGCAGACGTAGATGTTTTAACTGTAACGGAGTATCTAGTTATAAGCCCTTATATGGGTGTAAAATATAAGGCCATGCCTCTTAGTGACCATGCAAAAGAGGATGCGCAGAATATTTTAAAAGATGCTTTAACTTTATTTGATGACTTTGAAGGAAAAGTAGAGGGGCTTATTGAATCGGGAGACCCAGCAGATGTTATAATAGAAACAGCAAAGCAAGGAAAATACAACCTTTTGGTAATGGGCAGCCGCGGGCTAGGAACATTTTCAAGAGCTATGCTAGGCAGCGTCTCTAATAAGGTGCTCAACCATGGAAGTATAAATGTTTTAATAATTAAATAAATAACTTACTAGGATGAAAAAAATAAACCTCCAGACTGATCAGAGTCTGGAGGTTTATTTTTTGATCTACTTAACTATAAATATATTTGTCTTAACGTGATGGAGAACTCTGCTTGAAACACTTCCAAGCATGGCACGGGAAAATGTACCAAGACCCCGGCTTCCCATAACTATCAATTCATAATCATTATCTTTAACTTCTTTTATAATTATATCTGCCGGATCCCCTCTTTCAAGCTTTGTTTCTATTTCGCCTTCAAAATCATCAAATAGTTTTAAAGATTCTTCTAAAATCTTCTCTCCTATCTGCCTTAAATCCTTATCTGACTGTTGAATCATATTATACTGCATGGTCATATAAGGAGTTATTACAATGTCGTTTACCACATTAAGTATTATTATTTTTAAATCGAGTGCTGTGGCCAGACGTTTTGCTTCTAACAAGGCTTTTTTTGAATTCTTAGAACCATCTGTAGTAACTAAAAGTTTTTTCATATCAATTGCCCCCTCTATAGCTGTCTATATTATAGCTATACCCCTAAAGGTAAAAATTATTGTATAAAACTATCTAATTGGGTAAATAGTATCTAGGAGTGATAATATGAATATAATTATTTTAAAAGAAAGTGATATAAAAGAAATATTTTCTATGAAAGATGCAATAAAAGCATCAAAAGATGCGCTGGAACTTTATTCAAAAGGAGAGAGCGACATACCCCTTCGAGTAAATATTGATGTTCCAGAAGAAAATGGACAAAGTCTTTACATGCCTGGGTACGTTTCAGGTGCAAGAGCACTTGGAGTTAAAATCGTTTCAACCTATCCAGATAACAGTAAAATAGGACTTGAGACCATATCATCTATGATGGTTATGAAGGACTCTGCAACAGGAGAGATAAATGCTATAATGGATGGAAACTACCTGACAAAACTAAGAACCGGAGCTGTCTCTGGTGCGGCAACTGATTTACTTGCAAGAAAAGATGCAAAAATATTTGCGCTTATAGGAACTGGAGGCCAGGCAAGAACGCAATTAGAAGCCATTCTCAATGTCAGAGCTATTCAAGAGGTCAGAGTTTCAGGTAGAGATAAAGAAAAAGGACAAAAATTTGCAGATGCTATGATGGAAGAGTTTGGACAAGCTTTCAATGTAAGCATCAAGTTTGTTGAGAATTCAGATGAAGCCATAGATGGAGCTGATATAATAACAACAGCAACAACTTCTCCAAGACCTGTATTTGACGGAAGATTAGTAAAAAAAGGAGCCCATATAAATGGAGTTGGTTCATTTACACCTACTATGCAGGAGATAGACCCTTATACTCTTAATCATGCCGAGAAAATCTACCTAGATACAAGGGATGGAGTCCTAAATGAATGCGGAGACTTTATAATCCCAATTGAGAGCGGTGAATTTTCTAAAGACAAGATAACAGGAGAACTAGGAGAAGCCATAGCTGGAAAAATAAAATCCAGAGAAAATGATGAAGAAATAACTCTCTTTAACACAGTAGGAAGCGCAGTTTTAGATCTTGTAACTGCGAAAAGAATTTATGACAAGGCAGTTAAAGAGGAAAAAGGCTCTAGGATAGATCTCTAATTTAAAAGATATAAAAGATCCAAAGCATTTAGGATCTTTTATATCTGCTAATATATTAAATATTGTCATATAAGTACATCTATCATCTTTAAATAGGTCTTGACAAATACTCTGGTATAAGATATACTTATAAAGTTAGATTAATAGTTGTGGAAGTAAAATGAAATATTTTGTGGGCAGTTTATATCTTAAAAGAAGAGATCTTAATGCAGAAAATATAAATTATTTAATATAAAACTACTTAATAGCTAACTACCATATAAATGTATATGGTGGTTTTTTTAACGGAAAAAAATAGAGAGGAAGATTGAATAGATGGAAAATAGTATGATAATAGGACTACTTGCTATGTTTTTAATAACAGCATTTACAAACATCCTATCAACACTTAAAACAATATTTATGTCAAAGAGTATCATGAACCCAGTATACTTTTTAGTATTTATTGACGCAATTATATTTGCAACTATTGTAAGCAAGGTAACCAGTTCAGACGGAATGGCCTACACAATAGCATTTGCACTTGGAAAGTCAATGGGAGTATTCTTAGGAGGAAAGATAGAGAGTAAACTGGCACTTGGAATATGCGAAGTAGATTTATTTTTAAATGATGAAGATAAAGCAAGTCAGATAGCTCAAAAGCTTAGAGAAACAGGCTACACTGTAAATAACTTTTTAGTTGGTGGCAACAATGAAAGTCATAGATACCAAGTTGAAGTTGTAATAAACAGAAAAGAAATCTGTGTTTTAGAAGATATAATAAAACAGTTTGATGTAGAAAACCCTACTTTAAAAGTAAAAACTTTAAATAAAGTAGACGGCAAGATAACAACTACAAGACTCAGAGAAGCTTAAAAAAGCTACCTATTTCATATAAATAATAGGTAGCTTTTTGCATGTAAAGACTTATATAGAGTGATTAAATTAATTTAGATAGAGTGTGGACAACTGAAAATATAATTACTGAAGCAAGATTTGCGGTTGTATCGTCCTGGTCAAATCTCGGAGAAACTTCAGCTATGTCAAAACTGATAGTTTTATCAGATCTGAGTATATATTTTAAGAATATAAGAACCTTATCGGGATCAAGACCCAGAGGTTGTGGAGCACTTACTCCTGGAGCAAAGGCTGAAGAAAATACATCTGAACAAACAGTCAGATATATATGATCTTGTTCCCTTAAAAAATCATCCAGTTTTTCAATCATAGTATAGGAGTCCATGCTTACAATGTCCTTGGCTAAGATATAATCAACCCCCAGCTCGTCAGCTGTATTAAAAAGACTTGCGGTATTTCCGTGTTTTTGAATTCCAATACAGAAATAGGAATAGTTTATATTATTGACTTTTGCTGTATCAGCTATTTGCTTAAACATAGTTCCTGAAGTTCCTCCCTTGGAATAGGGTCTTAAGTCAAAATGAGCATCAAAATTTATTATGCCTATGTTTTCCTCTTCATTTTTTTCTTTTAAATGATTTAATATACCCTTGTAATGACCAAAGGCTATTTCATGACCGCCTCCTAGAAGAATAGGAAAAAGGTTTAAGTCTAAAAGCTTCTCTACTGCTAGGGCTAGTGCATCTTGAGCTTCTTCTAAATTATCATCTATA
This sequence comes from Tissierella sp., assembly GCF_029266915.1. Classification (GTDB taxonomy): domain Bacteria; phylum Bacillota; class Clostridia; order Tissierellales; family Tissierellaceae; genus Tissierella_A. The sequence goes on from NZ_JARIEF010000063.1 coordinate 29,212, forward strand.
CAAGAGATGTCACCGGCATCAAAGAGAGCTATCTCTTTAGAAAATTGGCAGGGAAGATTTCTAAGTTCTCGTCTTATACTTTCAGGACCCTTTGCAGCCCCCGTTCTTCCCTTGTTTAGTTTTACACCAGCATCTGATTTAAAACCTAAAAAAGCAAAGCCTAGTTTTCCGCTGTAAGGTTTTAGCTCTTTATCACTTAAATCAAGCTTCTCAACCCATTGATGCCACCTAAAACTATCAAAATCATCTTCACTGTCGACTCTTCCTTCCCAAGCAGATAAATTTACTGTCTCATAATTTTTTAGCATATTATTTTATAGTCTCCTTTCTTTAAATATCTTCAATAAAATGTAAGTTTAATCTATATTCTTTCCAGGCTTTTTGCAGTGGAAAATATAGGGGATATAAAACTTGCATCCCTAATATAACTATATACCCATTAATCAGTAAATAAATTGAAAGACTACTCTAGCCAAGAGCTAAAAGAGAGGGCTAGGCGGATAAATCAAAATATTTCTATAGATAGGGAGGGCTTTGTTTGAGATTATTCCTAATATGGTATAATAAGAGGGAAAGAAATAAGAAAGAAATTATAAAATAAAGGATAGGAGAAAATTATGAGAAAAAATCCAATTAAAGGCATGAAAAAAATATTATCATTGTTTTTAATAGCCTTATTAATATTTGCAGGAGGATGTGCTGCTATTGATGAAATAGTGGAGATAGTTTTGCCACAAGATAATCTAGAAGGCATTGGAGAAGATAAGCTTCAAGACGGAACTGGTGACGAAATCCTCCAAGATGATAAGATAGATAAAGAAGGGGCCTACACAAGTAAGGAAGATGTAGCGCTTTATTTAAATACATATAGAAAGCTTCCTAAAAATTTTATCACAAAAAGAGAAGCTAGTGAGCTAGGATGGGAATCCAGCAAAGCTAATCTCTGGGAGGTAACTGATAAGAAAAGCATAGGCGGAGACAAGTTTGGAAACAGAGAAGGAAGGCTTCCAAAAGCGTCAGGCAGGCAATATTATGAATGCGATATAGATTATGATGGTGGATATAGAGGTGCAAAGAGAATAGTCTACTCAGATGACGGACTTATTTATTATACAGAAGACCACTATGATAGTTTTAGACTGCTATACGGAGATGAATAGGATGGGAAAAATGGAAAAAACAGAAAAAATAATATTAGATGGAAACTATATGAAAACAAGAGAAAAAACACACGAATATCTTAAGAAAAAACTCCAGCTTCCGGACTATTATGGAAATAATCTGGATGCCTTATGGGATATCTTAAGTACCTGCAGTGAAGGGATGGATATTGATTTTATAAACAAAGAAAGATTGATAGACTATCTTGGAGAATACGGAAGAACAATGCTAGAAGTTTTCAAAGATGCAGAGCTTGAAAACAAGTATATAAAATTCCGGGAAAAATCCCTTTTTTAAGAGATTTTTTAATTTTCAAATCCTAGTTGAAATAGATTAAAGCAAGTACAAATATAGACATAGGCTCTATATAGATTAAAAGCCCTTAAAGTTTAAAAACTTTAAGGGCTTTTCTTATAAGGTCTATTTTATAGATCTATAAGATATATAATTCTAGATCTTCACTAAATTCCTGGCTTACTTTTTTAAACTCTTCAATATTACGAGTCATCTTTCTTATCTCTTCACTGTAGATTTGAATATTTGCTGCAGCTTCTTCTGAAGATGCAGAGTTTTCTTCTGCAATAGCGGCAAGAGATTCAATATTTTGAGAAATATCATTCATATTGCTAGCTTCAAGAGTTAACTCATTTATCAAGCTGGCTATAAGATGGCTTACGTCTTCAATCGAATTTATAGAAAGCATATTTTCTTCAGTTATAGTATTTAATTTTATATTTTCATTTTCAAGCACACCATACTGAGTAGAGATATCTCCTACCAAAGTATCTATATTTAATATAAAAGACTCTAGGTTTTGATTTATAGTGTGAACAGCTTCCTTTGAACCCTCTGCAAGTGTTCTTATCTCAAGAGCAACAACATCAAATCCACGTCCTGCTTCACCAGCTCTTGCCGCTTCAATACTTGCGTTAAGGGCTAAGAGATTTGTTTGTTCTGCTATCTTCTCAACAGTATCAACTATGCTTCTAACTTCCTCAGCTCTTTTCTGAAGATCTAAACCTTTTGTACGAACTCCCGAAAATTGCTCTAATACATTATTTAAACTATCGGATGTAATTTTTAAATCTTCAAATCCTTTGCTTATTGTGCTAACTGAAGATTCAAGTTCAACCTTACCCTTATTTTCACGCTCTACAACTGAGTTCAAAGAAGAGATAGAGTTATTAAGAGCCTCTGCAACTTGTTCAGTTTCAAAAGCCTGGCTAGTAGCTCCATCTGCGACCTGATCAACTACAGAAGAAATATCATTGGAGGTAGAACTCATATTGTTAGATATATCACCAAACTTATCTGCAAAAACATTTAATTCATCAGTCGTACCCTTGTGTCCTACAAAGTCTGTCTTTATAGATTCTTTGATCTCTCGGATTTTTTCGTTTATTTCTTCAAAACAATCATTTGTACTAATATTATGAACTATAGAGAAGTCCTTATTTTTAAGCTCATCTAAGTAGTCATTTATATATTTAATTGGTCTAAAAAGTCCCTTGCTAACAGCAAAAGGAACAAGAGCTGAAAGAACCAAAACAGAAACCATAGCAGTATTAGGTGATGCAAACTTTGAAATAAACGCTGCCGGAATTCCTGCAAATAAAAGTGTTGCCAAAGCTATTTTAGCTTCTAAACTCTTTATAAAGCCAAGTGATAAGGCGTTGTTAAACCAAAACTTCTTCTTGTAATAGATTTCCTCTGGAAATGTGATTCCAATCTTTAAAAAATCATCAGTTCTTTCAATTGTTTCTACCTTTACATCTTCTCCAAAATGCTTAGCTGCTCCTTCAAGCATACCGTGGAAATAAGAAAACATTCCTCTGGATGAAGAATAAGTCATGTGAGCTGTATACTTATCAATTGGCTGAATATCAAGCAGAGGAGGCTGAGCACCCTTAACCCTTTTAGTAACTACGACGTGAATATCGTACATAGCCTGAAGAAAAGAATATAGATTTTTATATCTGAAAAATGCCGGATAAACTTTAGTATAAGTAGCAACATTATGATTTCCCATAGTTCTCCACATAGAGTCAGAAGTTTTATTTAACTTTCCTCCTATATACTCTAATATACCTATTGCTTGTTTGTCTGGTATATCCTCTGATGGTAAAAAAACCTTGTCCTTATCTATACCATTTTTTAATAATGATTCATTTGTAAGATCTTCCCCGTAAAGCTCCCGGCAGGTATAAACCCATGCCGAAACTATAGTACCCTTCATTAAACTTCCACTCCTTATTTTAAACAAACTTGTAATATAATCATCGGTCTTAATTCTAAAAGATTAAGTAAAAACGATAAAGTATTTATAAAACGCAATAAAAAAAACTTGGATCCCTTAATTTCAAAGAATCCAAGTTCAAATTTACTTATCTAAATTGTTTTTCTTAATAAATGCCTTAGCTCCAAAGAACGTTAAGAGCAGTAATAACCAGCTTTTTTTCTTTCCTCTTCTACCCATCATTATCAACCTCTTTCTATTTTTTATTTATCTTTTTCCTGTTTATCTTATTTTCTTCTAAACATCTTTAAAATAGCTAATAGAATAATTGCACCAAGTAAGGCTACCATTATTGAATATGGATTTAATCCATAAGCTCCTTCACGATTGAAGATTCCCATTACAAATCCACCAATCATAGCTCCAACTATTCCTACTACTATATTTGCTATGGCGCCCATAGATTGATCAGTGTTCATTATCTTACTAGCAATCCAACCAGCTAAAGCTCCAACTATTATCCAAGCAATAATTCCCATAATTATTCTCCTTTTGTAAAAGTATTTTTATAATAACATTTATAATTTTTTTATTAACTTATAACACTTATACCCTTAATTTCAAAATTATTCATAAAAACATAAAAAACATAGAAAATAAAAAATATGTATATGTTTTATAGGATTTAGTAGAACTTATTAGACCTTAAAATCCTATTGAAATAAATTAACACTATACTTTAAGATAAAATTATTAAATCTCAGAAAATTGGAACTTAAGTAGATTTAAAAGAACTCTAAATAGATCAATCTATAAGATAAAATTTTAATAAAAAGACTTTTAAACATAAAAACATACGTTTGATACTAGCTTAAAAACATGATATAATTTAAGAAAAGACAAAGAAGGTGAATAATCATGGATAAGTTTAAAAAGTTAGAAATCCTATCAGACGCAGCAAAATATGATGTATCTTGCTCATCTAGCGGAAGCAATAGAAAAAACAAAAAGGGTGGACTAGGCAATGCAAGTTCAGCTGGAATCTGCCACAGTTGGTCGGATGATGGAAGATGTATCTCCCTTCTGAAGATCTTAATGACTAACTACTGCATCTATGACTGTTTATATTGTGTAAATAGAGTTTCCAACGATCTGCCAAGAGCTCAGTTTACTCCTCAAGAAATAGTAGACTTAACTATAGAATTTTATAAGAGAAACTATATAGAGGGGCTGTTTTTAAGCTCAGCTGTCTTTAAAAGTCCCAACTACACCATGGAAATGATTCTAAAGGTTGTAAAGACCTTAAGAGAAGAAGAAAACTTTAACGGATACATTCATACTAAAACTATTCCCGGAGCCGATGATAAGCTAGTAGACGAGGTAGGAAGGTATGTTGACCGGATGAGCGTCAACATAGAATTGCCTTCTGAAAATGGACTGAAAATGTTAGCTCCGAAAAAGACCAAGGCTGATATAATAAAGCCCATGAATTTTATAGATAAGAACATAATTAAAAATAGAGAAGAGAAAAAAATATTCAAATCCACACCCAATTTTGTGCCCGCAGGGCAGACAACTCAAATGATAATAGGGGCAACGGATGATACGGATTTTAATATACTAAACCTTTCTGAAAATTTATATAGCAAGCTAAATCTAAAAAGGGTATACTACTCAGCCTTTATACCGGTGGCAACCCACTCAAATCTACCCGTCATAAACTCACCGCCCTTAGTAAGAGAAAATAGGATTTACCAGGCTGACTGGCTGCTTAGGTTTTATAAATTTGAAGCTAAAGAGCTTCTAGACGCGGCCAATCCAAACTTTGATCTAGAACTAGATCCAAAATGTGACTGGGCACTTAGAAATATTCATCTTTTCCCAGTAGAGATAAACCGGGCCGACTATAATACGCTCCTAAGAATACCAGGCGTGGGAGTAAAGTCAGCAAGACGCATCATGCAGGCTAGAAAATTTACCAAACTAGACTTTGAAGATCTTAAAAAACTGGGCATAGTTCTTAAAAGAGCCCAGCATTTTATAACCTGCAAGGGAAAGTATGCAGGTCTAAAAGACTTAAACCCTGAAATTATAAGAAGGCAAATAATAAATCCCTTTAAAAATGGAAGAGATACAAGACAGATAACCATGTTTGATGAAGTTAAGTTTGAAGACAAGCTTATAGAAATAGGAGGACAACTATGATAGTTTACATCCATGACGGAAGTTTTGATGGACTCTTGACATCTATCTACCAGGCCTTCTACTCCGATGAGAAACCAGTAGATATAGTTCGAGAAGAAGACTATAGGGAAAACTTTTTATTGGAAAAGATCTATATAGAAACAGACTCAGAAAAAGCTAGTAAGGTTTATAGTGCTATAGAAAACAAAATCTCTCCAAGTGTTCTTAAAAGAGTTTTTTACACCTATCTCTCAGAACTTCCAGAATCCGGTAAGCTTATCTTGGACTATCTACAGTTAGGTTTTAAAATAGGAGCAGATGTAGACTTGCACCTAACACAAGATAGTGTGCTTAGGATAGATAACATTGCCAAAAAAGTAGGTAAGGAGCGCCATAGAGTCACTGGACTTTTAAGATTTAAAAAGATAAAAGAAGATCTGCTTTACGCAAGAGTAGAACCTGATTACAATGTAGTAGCCTTAGTTGCGCCTCACTTTAAAGAGCGGATGAGCTCGGAGAATTTTATAATCCATGATACCAAAAGAGCTATAGCAGTTTTCTATAACAAAAAAGAATGGATAGTAAAAGACTTAGAAACACCACAAGACTTTAGGGTTAAAGATCAAGAAGAGGTCTATGAAGACCTATGGAAGACCTACTTCAATGCCATAAGCATAAGCAAAAAAGTTAACCCTAAACTTCAAAGAAGAAATATGCCCATGAGATATTGGAAATATCTGACTGAAAAACAATAAAGCTTCTTAGAAATATATTTCTAAGAAGTTTTTTTACTATTAAGTGTCTATAAAAGGGTATATATAACTTAACTATGACTATAAGAAAGCAATAAATATAAAAAGGTGGTGGGATCTTGAAAAAGAATAAAGTTATAATATTTATACTTGGAGCTATGAGTTTTACTGTTTCGCAGGTTTTCTTAAGAATGCCCCTCTTAAATTTTCTTATGAAAACCAGCCAGTTTAACCTATTACAAGTCCTATATCCCCTAGTTTTTGGAATAGGCATAGCTTTTTCAGCAGGCCTATTTGAAGAGAGTTTTAGGTTTATATTTAAAAACTACCTGCTCAGACCAGATCGAACAAGCATATCTGAACCTATTATCTTTGGCCTTGGGCATGGACTTACAGAAGCAGTCATTTTGCTTGGACCCTATCTTACAAGCGTAGCAATAGAAGATCTAACATTTGCTATCTTAGAGAGAGTATTTGCCATAACTATTCATGTAGGACTCAGTGTAGTAGTCTGGAATGGATTCCAAAAGGATAAGAAGATAAAATATCTACTCCTAGCTATAATAATCCACGGAGCTACTAACTCACTTATACCTATAATGATAATATTTGTAAATTCTATTTTATGGATCGAAGCAGCCTTAGGATTAGTTGCAATTATTATGATAACATATGTATTAAGATCAAAAAGATTATATATTCAGGAGGAGGAGAAGATATGAAAAAAATGAAAATTGGATGGATTTTAGGACTTTGTATGATAATGAGCTTTAGCCTTTTAACAGCTTGTTCTAAAGCAAGCTTGAATGAAGGATTTGATGAAGGTCAAGTAAAACTAGCAGCAGAAGAAGTGATAGATCTAGTAAACAAAGAAGACAGCGAAAAAATTCTAGCTATGAGCTCAGATGAGATGCGTTCAGCTCTAAGTGAAGAGGTATTGGCTAGTATCTATAAAGATATGGAGGGAGCAGGAGACTTTAAAGCTATAAAGAGTCAAAGCATAGGTGGGCACAAAGATAAAGATAGTGAAGAAGAGTTTGCAATTGCTTCTGTTTTGGCCGAGTATGAAAATAAAAACTATACTTTTACAATTACCTTTACTAAAGATATGAAATTAGCAGGAATCTTTTATAAATAATAAGAAGATAGAGTAAATAGAAAATTTTAGTATATGATTAAATAAAGATAGTTAGTTCAAACAAGATATGGACATCAATCTAACAATAGATTGTTAAATCCATCCATATACTCCCTTATAATATTAAGATCTTTAAAACTTATATTATAAGGGAGTATTTTTATATTCAAATCTTCATTTATAAAAGATTTGTTGTAAAATACTATTGACATTACTACAAATGTAGTGGTAATATTAATTTAAGTTAATATAAGCGACAGATTTAGAAAAAAGGAGATGATTCTTGTGCAAAAGCTATCAGAGAGCGAGCTATCTATAATGATGAAAATATGGGAGCTAGATAAACCTCTATACTTAGAAGAAATTGTAAATTCATTAGAAGAATATAACTGGGCAGAGAGTACAGTTAGAAATTTTTTAACTAGAATAATAGATAAGGGCTACTTAAAAGTAGAAAAAGA